>NZ_JAMPNR010000001.1:0-531941 GCF_028479485.1 Providencia sp. PROV209
AAAAAATGATGTCCAATCAGCGCTGAAACAGCAGCAGGATGCAGTTAAACAGCTTGAGCAACAAAATCAGCAACTTTCTGAAAAATCAAAACAAAATGAAAAAATTCAAGTTGTTTTAGCTGAACAAACGGCTCAATTGGTCCAAAAAAATGCATTAGAAGTTGAGCTTGCTAATGCGAAAAAACAACAGCTTACTCAGCAAAATGCCCATGAAAAAATAGCTAAGCAGCTTACTGATAGCCAAAATCAGTATGCTCAGTTACAAGCTCAATTAGCAACAAATGAGCAAGGTTATGCAGAGGCCAAAAAACAACTGGCGCAAGCTAATGCTGAAGTGCAAAAACTGCGTACAGAATTAGAGAAACAGACTGAGCTTGCTGGAAAGGCGACTGATCAGCAAGTGAAAGAACTCACTACTGAGTTAAATCAACAAATTACGTTACTCAAAGCGAGAGAAGAGACGTTAACGAAATTAGATTTAGAAAATAAAAATGTCCAAAATTCGTTGAAAGCCCAGCTATCTGATAAACAACAGTTAGAATCTCAAAATGCGTTGTTAGCCTCACAAGCAAAAGAAAAAGAAATTCAAATTGCTAAGCTTGAGAAAGACATTGCGAGTCGCAATCAACAGCAATCAGATCTTGAGCAGAAATTGTTAGATGTTAATAAGCAACTGAATGTGCTGAAGTTAGAAGCTGAAAAATTTACGGCAGAGAATGTTGCTAAAAAAGATCAGGAATTACTTCAGCTTAAAAAGCAGCTGGATGAAAAAACAGCGGCGGATAGCCAATCTAGACAGGAGCTGGCGAGCGTTCAAGAAAATCTGAAAAAAGCAAAAGATGAGCTGGCATCACTGAAAGCATTTTCAACCGACGATGGATTAAAGTTGCAGATTAGAGATCTTAATCAGCGTGTCACTCAGTTACGTGAAGAGAATGATGCTTTAAGGGCGAATAAAAAAACCGTAGCAGGTAAGGCTCCAAATATTATTCAAATTCCACCGGCAGATAATACGACGATTGCTAAAGAAAATGCGAAGCGCAATCAAAAGATTTTAGAAGATATAAAACAACAGAAATACAGTAAGTTAGATAATTTCACTTACTATAAAGTTTTACAAAAAGGTACGCCAATTACAGATGTGCAAGATAAAAAAATCACGCTGATCATGCGTGAGCAACTAACAGATGGCAAAGTGACTGTCATGCACACGGAAAAAAATCCGATGGTATTGCCTTATAATCAATTGCCTCCACCAATGAACTCTTTTGTCGAAAAAGTGGGTGTTGGGGGAATGGTTAAAATTTATATTGAACCTGAAGGTGGTTATGGCCCTGAGGGGATTCCTGGTGAAGTGCCACCAAATTCAATGTCAATTATTGATTTAAAAGTCATTCAAGCAAACTAGTTGATTGGTACATTTAACTAATGTGAAGGGGCTTACTAGAGATAGTAGGCTCTTTTTTATTTTAAGCGGTGTGATTGATAATGAGGTTGCCTTTCTGTCAGTGTAGCTAAGACATTAATCCTATACTGACAGGGCATGTAACGTGAGGGAAGTGCTTAGGCGGCTTTACGCGACCTGCTAGGGGTATAACCAAAGCGCTTATGGTAGCTTTGCGTAAAGTAAGACTGACTTGAAAATCCGGCTTCCATTGATACTTCCACAATACTCATCGAGGTATTTATTAATAACTGATGCGCATACATAATACGTTTTTCGCTGATCCAAGAACGTGGTGATGTTGCGTAGACCGTGTGAAATAGCTCTTTGAACGTGGTTAATCCCATACCGAAGGTTCGAGCAAACTCATTGAGTTTCCATTCTTTTAAATAATTATTTTCCATGAAGGTTTGTAAGCGTTCAGCTTGACGGTTACTGAGTTGTCGAAAATTAGACAACAATGCCGCCCCTTGCTCACTGTAAGATAACAATAAAAGTAACTCATTGATTCTCAGCTTAAGGATCATCTCCGGATACTGAGTCTGAATAAAAGACTCCAAGCTATTCTTTAACTCTTTGATTAATGGACTTGTTGTAAATTTGATAATGTCATTAGCTGAGTTTTCAGTGCGCTCAATCTCGCTTAGCTGAGAACCGTATTGAGATAAGTATTCACGTAAAAATTTATCATCCAATGAGATCCATAAAAATTCACCATCTAACGTGTTATTTTCGGTCTTAAAAGAATACGAGCCTTGTTTATGATATAAAATGTCCCCTTCATGCAAGCTTTCATTTGCTGCTGGGGTTTCTAACAAAATAGACCCTTTTTCTATAATGATAAGGCCTTTAGAGGTTAAATCGAGTATCGCATGGGGGTTACTTTTATCTATGCGTACTTTTTTTATCACCTGATGGCTTAATTTACTGTTCATGGTAGCACCTTTATTAAAATTAGCTCTTTAAGTGATAGTGGAAATTAAATATCAAAATTTCACCCTCGGTTGATATAAAAAATCACTATGACCTTGATGATTGAAATTATATGAGCTGTTTTTTTATATGTCATATCGTAAATGAAAGTATTAATAAATGTTTCAAAATATGGTTTTTACGAGTAATTTCCGGTTATTACTCGTATATTACGAGTGACTTATTTGGCGTACTATTCATTTATTCTGATAATTACTGGTAAATAAAGATTAAAATTCTAGCTTTTTTGTTTTTTCTGGTTTTATATATTTTATATTTTTTTACTCTTTTTTGTGGTTTTTTTACCTTTTAAAGATAAGTAGTCGTTATTTGTGTTTTATCACAAATAATAGCCATGTAAATTATTAGGTATATACTCGTTAAAAATATCAATAATAAATTTTGCTAATGTATTAATTTGTTAATTACATCATCAATTAGATTAATGAATCATATTGATTTATTTTAATTATCAAAAAGGTCTATTTAAGCTAAATATTGAGATTTAAATCTCATTTTTGACATTTATTGGTTTGGGTGATGTTTTTTGCTTCTTATATAAGCATGGATTTTGGTTATTAATTATAGTTGGTTACTAATTTTTATATGAGCGTCATTTTTTGAAGCAAGCTTATTTATGATAAATCTGAGTAAATCTATTGGATTAACTGGAAATTATGGCATCCACCGTCAGCAGCTAAAAAAAGTGATAAAAAACTAATAAGATAGTGAAAGCAAGCAATGGGTGTTCATGAGTAGCGAGTTGTTAAATATATTTAACATTTTTACAGGCAAACTGTCTGTTGTTGTTCCTCCACTCGATGATATCGAATTGGTGGAATATTCTGCGGATAAGTCTATTTATCTAATTTTGATGTTGCTCGATTGCGAGGGGGGAGTTCAGGGACGGGTTTTCTGTCATCAATAAGGTGACAGATTGCTAAAATAGGGTGGGAATACAGCATTTTTGGGCCAGCCCAGCGCATAATTATTTTCATTTGTTCGCGTTGTTTTGGCTGATAGCAATGTATTGGGCATTGTTTACAAGCAGGCTTGGCTTCTCCATAGCGACATTTTTCTAGGCGTTTAACCGCATAGGAAAAAAGAGTTTGATAATACTCAGGGTTGTCGTCAGGCGCAGGATGCGACTTTTCATAGATTTTTATCATTTTTTCTATTGTGACAATTTCTCGAGATATTCTTTTTCCCACCGTAATAATCCTCTCCGCATAAAGATACATTTAATATATACCTTTTATTGCTCTATTTATAGGTGGTTAAATCAATAGAAATCTTGTTTTGAGGCGTACTCGCAAAAATGGCATAAGAGCCATTTCTTATGCCATTAACATTGTATTAGATTTTATATGCCAATTCCGCTTGATAAAGCCAGCCTAGCAATTGAGTGAAGGCATCTTACCGACTAGTTTGCATTATTCTTTGCATTTCATCTTTTAGATGTAGCTTTTCTTTTTTAAGTTTGGCGACTTGTTCGTTATAGCCAGCACCTGAAGGTCCTTCAAGCTTGCTAATTTCTTTATTCAATTGATGATGCTTCTCATAGAGAGACTGAAAGCGGGGATGTGTGGCAATTAATTGTGAAACTAAATCTTGATCAGCAGATAACATACTACCTCCTCAGAATGAATTAAGCCTCACTTTCAGTATAATCATTGATTGTTTTATGTACATCTTTATGGCGGGAATTTACATAATTTTTATTAATTTTATGATCCTTATACTAAAATTAAGTAATATCACTAAAGGATTAATAAGTTATCTATATTTTTGTAATTAAGAATCATCTATAGTGATTAAAGTGGCTGAATTGACCTACTATGTATAAAAGTCTAGTTTTTAATGTTGTTATTTTTTTACGAATAGGAATTTTATGATGAAAAAAGCGATTTTGTCTGTAATGGCTGCGGTGGCAGTTTCTTCTTGTGCAATGGCGACTGAAGATTTAGGAAAGATCGCTCCTTATCCAAAAGCAGAATCTGGTATGACTCGTCATGTGATTCAACTGGATACTAAGCAAAATGAATACGATTATATGGTTGAGTTAGTTATCGGTAAAACCATCAAAGCTGATTGTAACCGTCAATGGTTTATGGGTGATTTAGAAGAAAAAACCTTAGATGGATGGGGTTATAACTATTACAAATTAGAAGAAGTAAAAGGACCTGCTTCAACAATGATGGCTTGTACTGAGCCTGCAAAAGATCGTTTTATTACTACCCAGTTAGGGGATGACGCATTTGTACGCTATAACAGTAAGTTACCAATTGTTGTTTATGCGCCAAAAGATATGGATGTGAAGTACCGTATTTGGTCTACAGACGATAAATTAATGAACTCGATTAAGAAGTAATGCATTTAATGCCGCATCACCGTTTGATTCTATGATGCGGCATTTTTATTTTAAGCTTGCCTAATTAGCGAACGACAAACACCGAGGTTTGAGCATGACGCACAATAGCAGATGCGGTTGAACCTAATAAATAAGTCGATGTACTTGGATGGTGAGAGCCGACAACAATGAGATCGGCATTAATTGTTTTTGCGTAGTCTAGAATTTCATCCTTGGCTGAACCAATACTGACCTGACAGGTAATCTGAGAGCTTGGAATTTTAACATCTCGGATCACTTCTTCTAATGCCCGCATTGCCAGTGATGCTCGTTCTGCTGAATTCTTATGGCTTTCAGGCAGGATAGCCACTTCAATACCAAAAAACAGTTCGACACTCGGGATCACGGAAAAAAAGTGAATCTCAGGCTTACCGAGTGTTGCGAGATCTTCCACATGTTTGATGATGTTTAAGTTTAAATCATCTTCTAACAGATCAATAGGAACCAATATTTTTTTATACATAGCCACCTCTTCATTTGTTATTTTAATTTGATTATATACCTATCATTTTATAAGTCATATGGCGCTGATGATTTTGTGATATTGGATTCATGTTGCAATGCCTATCTAATAAAGATAAATCCCCTCTATATGTGGAATAGAGGCTATGCTGATAAATGATTTTTCTTTCTTTATTTATAGTACCAATCTGAACAAGGATAGAAAAATAAAGAATAACCATTCTCAGTCAATGTAATCAATTGTTTACAATTTATTGTGGGACATTTAACAAATAATATGAGAGTATATTCGAAATTAATTAAGTCATTGAAAATAAACTATATTTAAATGATAATTGTTTTGTTTTTCATTAAGAAAATAACCTATGCATAAACATGAAATCCCAACTTCAACGAAGAAAGAATTCGCATTACAGCAAGAAAAGTTTAAGGCGGCGAAAAAGAGCACTCTGATTAGTGTTGCTGTTAATACTCTTTTGTCTATTTGGCAAATCATTGTTGGTGTATTTTCACATTCATCAGGTTTGATTGCTGATGGTATTCATACACTTTCGGATTTAATTGCTGACTTTGTTGTTCTTATTGCGAATAAGAAAAGCCATAAAAAGCCTGATGCGGATCACCCTTATGGGCATTTTCGTTATGAAAATGGAGCATCACTTATTTTAGGTATTATTTTACTGATAGTCGGTGTTGGTATGGGCTGGTCAGCTGTAGAGAAAATGATTAATCCTGCTCTGATACCTGAAGTTCATTCAATGGCTCTGGTTGCGGCATTGACGGCTTTGGTTGCGAAAGAAGGTCTGTTTCGCTATATGCTGCATGTGGCGAATAAAGTTAACTCAAGCATGTTAGTTGCGAATGCTTGGCATGCCCGCTCTGATGCGGCATCTTCATTAGTCGTCGCTATCGGTATTATTGGTAGTTTATGTGGCATTCGTATTCTTGACCCGATTGCAGCGTTAATTGTGGGGACGTTCGTTTTCCGTATGGGGTTTAAATTTACCTATCAATCCATGCAAGATTTAATGGATAAAGGTGCGGATGACGAAACGTTAGCGCAAATCAGTGATGTGCTAAAAGGAATCCCTGATGTTAAAGGTTTTCATGATTTAAAAACGCGTAAATCTGGCGATTTTTTTCTTGTGGATATCCATTTAGAATTAGATGGTCAAATGACAATTTTGGAAGGACATGATATTGCAGTGAATGTCCGAGAGCAATTAATGAAAAATCCTCAAATATTGGATGTTATGACTCACTTAGACCCTTATGACAAAGATTGCTTGCACTAATTCCTATTTGGTTATTGGGTAATTATGAGAAGGCTGACGTATTATACGCTCAGCTTTTTTCTTTTTACGTTATCGTGAATTCGTTTTATTATTGTTAAATAATGTCAGGCGACACGATAAGTGGAAATATAAGGAACACTCAGGAAAAATGCAGTTTACCAAGCAACAACGTCATACTCTGCGCACACCAAAGGTCGTTGCACTCACAAATAAACAGGGAATGAAAATTATTTTGAGTAGTTTGGGTGCAAGTTGGGTTAGCTGTATATTGCCGTTAGCAAGTGGTAAACGCGATATTATTTTAGGCTCACCAAATATGGCGGCTCAAATGGAGCAACGCGTCTATTTTGGTGCAACCGTGGGACGGGTTGCAAATCGCATTGCGAATTCAACTTTTGAGCTTGATGGGCATACCTATCAACTGACGCATAATCAAGGCGCTCATTGCCAGCATGGTGGGCGAGACAATTTTAGTTATCGGGTATGGGCGATTACTCAACCAGACCAGCAGCAAGCCATTTTTACGCTGGTGTCATCGGATGGGGATCAAGGTTTTCCGGGCGAATTAAAAGTTGAAGTACAGTATGAACTGACAGATGATAATCAAGTTGTTATCAGCTACCGTTATCAATGTGATCAGGATTGTCCGGTCAATCTGACTAACTACACCTATTTTAATCTTGCGGGTGAAGACTCAGACCGAACTGCATTTGAGCATGACCTCCAAATGCACGCGCCATACTTCTTACCACAAAATCATGAATGGCTCCCAACGGGAGAGTGGCGTGAAGTCACGGATACCTATTTTGATTTTCGACAAAGCAAACGTATTGGCCGTGATTATCTACAAGATGAAGACCAGCAAGCTGTGGGTGGGTATGACCACACATTTGTTTTTGACGGAGCGGTTACGGATGGACAACACATTGTCGCAACATTAGGCTCACCAAATGGGGATGTTCACATGCATATGATGAGCACTTCACCTGCAATTCATGTTTATACAGGTAACCACTTGGTTTCCGTTTTAGGAAAAAGCAAAACCTACACGCCTTTTTCAGGGGTCGTGTTAGCGACACAATATCCATTTGATGGTTTAGGGCATGCGGAAGCACATGAACCGCACGCAATTATTGCTAAGGCGAACCACATTTATACCAACCAAACTCGCTATCAATTTATTTTTTAGTATCATAGGCGAGGAGAGTTTTCTCTCCTATGATCTCTTTTATTTTATTCGGAATGTTAACTGTGACTTCATTTGCTGACTTAAATGCGCTTCCTGCGGAGCAACTCTCCAATCTGAATGAATTGGGCTTTATCACGATGACCCCAATTCAAGAAGCGGCATTACCCGCGATCCTTGCCGGCAAAGATGTCCGTGCACAAGCTAAAACTGGCAGCGGCAAAACGGCAGCTTTTGGCTTGGGATTATTACAACGTATTGATGCCAAAAATTTTAATACCCAATCCTTAGTTTTATGTCCGACCCGAGAATTGGCGGATCAAGTTGCGAATGAATTACGTCGTTTAGCGCGTTATATTCCTAATCTTAAAATTTTAACATTATGTGGCGGTGTGCCGTTTAGTGTACAACGTGATTCTTTGGTTCATGCCGCGCATATTTTGGTGGCAACACCGGGTCGTTTACTCGATCACCTACACAAAGAAACTGTGCAGTTAGACCATTTACAAACGCTGGTATTGGATGAAGCCGATCGTATGTTAGATATGGGGTTTGCTGATGATATCGATGCTGTAATTTCTTTTACGCCAGAAGATCGCCAAACACTCTTATTTTCAGCAACATGGCCGGACAGCATTGCGGCTATTAGCCAACGTATTCAGAAAAACCCACTGACCATTGAAATTAATTCAGTTAATGAATTGCCAGATGTGGAGCAGCAATTCTACGAAGTTGCTCGACATGACAAAATTGATTTATTGCAAAAACTCTTAAGCCGTGAACAACCCGCTTCTTGTGTGGTGTTTTGTAATACTAAAAAAGATTGCCAAGCCGTTTATGATGCCATGATGGATAGCAATCAAAGCGTTTTAGTATTACATGGTGATATGGAGCAGCGCGATCGTGACCAAACGTTAGTGCGGTTTGCGAATGGGAGTAGCCGTGTTTTAGTCGCGACTGACGTAGCATCCCGCGGTTTGGATATCAAGGCGCTCGAAATGGTGATTAACTTTGAGCTTTCTTGGGATCCTGAAGTCCATGTGCATCGCATTGGACGTACTGCGCGGGCAGGAAAGAGCGGCTTAGCCATCAGTCTTTGCTCGCCAGAAGAAGCTCAGCGAGCCAATGTGCTTGAAGAGATGCTGAATATCAAGCTGAATTGGTTACCTGAACCGACAGGTTTACGAATTACCCCATTAGAAGCCGAAATGGTCACGTTATGCCTTGATGGTGGTAAAAAAGCGAAGATCCGCCCTGGAGATATCTTAGGGGCATTAACGGGCGAAGTTGGCTTACAAGGGGATGATATTGGCAAAATTGCGATTCACCCAATGCATGCCTACGTTGCGATTAAAAAATCAGTTGCGAATCAAGCGTGGAAACAACTACAGCAAGGCAAAATTAAAGGAAAATCAGTAAGAGCCCGATTACTGAAATAATATTCTTACCCGATATTTGAAGCCCTAGTTTTAATAACCTAAAACTAGGGCTTTTTTGTTTCTCTCAAGATGACACAGAGTAAAACGGTTGTTTACAGAAAAACGTTATGAATCGTGAAAACGTCTCTTTAAATCACAAATAAATCCAAATATTCATTCACTGGCATATTCTCAAACAACGGTTTATCTAATGACGCGGATAAAATTCGTCGTTGCTGAGCCTCAGGGAACTGGCGTGCTAAGTTAGTTCTGAACTTTTTAAGTAACAATGGCATGCCTTCTTGGCGACGACGTTTATGACCAACAGGGTATTCAATGACCACTTCATTTAAGGTTTGACCATCTTTTAATTTGATGGTGAGAGCATTGGTAATAGAGCGTTTTTCAGGATCATGATAATCCTGTGTAAACGCAGGGTCTTCGTGGCAATGCATTTTGGCTCGTAGTGCGTCAATGCGGCTGTCTTGAGCAATACTGTCCTCATAGTCAGATGCCGTAAGACGACCAAAAATAAGCGGGATCGCAACCATGTATTGAATGCAATGGTCGCGATCTGCTGGGTTTTGTAGAGGACCTTGTTTATCAATAATTCGAATGCAGGCTTCATGGGTACGAATTGCAATGGATTCGATATCATCGGCGCACTTACCGATTTCTTTCAGTTGGTTATGGAGTTGTAAAGCTGCTTCAACGGCGGTCTGTGCATGGAATTCAGCAGGGAAGGAAATTTTAAAGAGCACATTTTCCATCACGTAAGAGCCATAAGATCGCTGAAATTTGAATGACTGACCGCGGAATAAGGCGTCATAGAATCCCCATGTTTTCGCCGTTAAAGCCGTTGGGTAGCCCATCTCACCTTTTTGTGCCATCAGTGCGAGTCTTACTGCACGGGACGTTGCATCACCCGCAGCCCATGATTTGCGGGAGCCTGTATTGGGTGTGTGGCGGTAGGTGCGTAAACTGTGCCCATCAACCCATGCGAGGGAAACCGCATTGAGAATTTGCTCACGAGATAGCCCAAGCATTTGTGCGACAACAGCTGTTGAGGCAACTTTGACCAAAATGACATGGTCAAGACCGACTTTGTTGAAGGCATTTTCTAGAGCGATGCAGCCTTGAATCTCATGGGCTTTGATCATGGCGGTAAGCACATCACGAATGACTAACGGTTTTTTGCCTTTAGCAAGGTTTTCGCGAGAAAGCCAATCCGCAGTGGCTAAAATACCACCGAGGTTATCCGATGGGTGTCCCCATTCTGCGGCTAACCAAGTGTCGTTGAAATCTAACCAACGACATAGCGTACCAATATTGAATGCGCCTTGGACGGGATCTAATTGAAACTGCGTGCCAGGTACTTTGGTGCCATTCGGCACAATTGTACCTGGAATAATCGGACCTAATAACTTTTTACAAGCCGGGTATTCAAGGGATTCCATACCGCAGCCTAACGTATCAAGTAAGCAATAATAGGCGGTCTCGTAAGCTAATTTTGACGTGATGGGAAAATCGAGAACATAGTCGACGATATCCGTCATCACCGTATCAAATTGAACGTGTGGGGCTGTTTGGGATTGCGTTGTCATGGTTTTACCTTAATTAGCGCTGTTCAATAGGAACAAAAAGTTTATTTTCAGGACCCGTATAGTTAGCGGAAGGTCGAATAATTTTATTATCTTGGCGTTGTTCAATGATATGGGCTGACCAGCCCGCTATTCGGGCAATTGCAAATAGCGGGGTGTACATTGCAGTTGGCACGCCCATTAAGTGATAAACCACGGCCGAGAACCAATCAAGATTTGGAAACATGCCTTTTTCACGTTTCATTACCGATTCGATATGATCTGCAATGGTATACAAATGTCGATTCATGCTTTGTTCAGACAGTTGTAGTGCCACTGATTTAATGATTGGATGGCGAGGATCTGCCAAGGTATAAACGGGGTGACCAAAGCCAATAATGACTTCTGAATTTTTGAGGCGAGCGACAATATCCTGCTCTGCATCTTCTATCGATGAGTAACGCTGCTGAATCTCGAGTGAAACCTCATTGGCTCCACCATGTTTGGGACCTCTTAAGGCTGCAATGGCACCAGTAATAGCAGAGTAAAAATCAGTCCCAGTTCCTGCAATAACGCGAGCGGCAAATGTTGAGGCATTGAATTCATGCTCAGCATATAAAATGGAGGCAATATGCATAAATTTTTCCCATTGTGCAGGCGGTTTTTTACCATGCAGTAAATGTAAAAAATGAGCTCCAATAGAATCATCGTCGGTCATGGTTTCAATGCGCCGACCATGATGGCTAAAGTGATACCAATACAGCAAGATAGAGCCAAGAGACGCCAGTAAGCGGTCTGCAATATCTTTTGCTCCGGCAAGGGTATGAACCTCTTTTTCGGGGAGAACACAGCCCATCATTGACACTCCAGTGCGAATAACATCCATGGGGTGTGTATTGGCAGGAATGGATTCCAATGTTTGTTTCACATTGGTTGGCAAACCTCTTAAGGGCTTTAACTTCTCTTTATATGCCGCCAATTCAGTGCGATTTGGGAGCTTATCGTGGATAAGTAAGTAGGCCACTTCCTCATATTCGCATTGGGTCGCTAAATCGTGGATATCATAGCCACGGTAGTGGAGGTCATTACCATTACGACCGACGGTACAAAGCGCGGTATTCCCTGCTGTTACGCCTGATAAAGCAACGGATTTTTTAGGTTTGAAGCTTGGTGTTACAGCGCTGTTAAGTTGTTCATTCATCATGGATTCCTTGTAGGGGACAGAGACGACTACAACTTGCTCTATTCACGGTTTATTCGGTGATTAAAAAGGCTTAGCGTTTTTTATTTTGTGAAAATAACGCATCCAGTTTTTCTTCATATTGATAGTAATTGATGGATTTATAGAGCTCTTCGCGGGTTTGCATTAATGGCACAACGTTTTTTTGTGTTCCTTCTTGGCGTAACGTGGTGTACACCTGTTCAGCCGCTTTATTCATGGCTCGAAAAGCGGAAAGTGGGTACAGCGCGATGGCAATCCCGACGCTGCGAAGCTCATCAAGCGTAAATAGAGGTGTTTGACCAAATTCGGTTAAATTAGCCAATACAGGGACTTGTGTATGGCGAGTAAATTGTTGGTACATGCTTAACTCGGTGATGGCTTCAGGGAATAGCATATCTGCGCCTGCCTCGATGTAGGCGTTTGCTCTTTCTAGAGCGGCTTCGAGTCCTTCAACCGCGAGGGCATCAGTGCGTGCCATAATGACAAATTTCTCATCTACTCTGGCATCTACAGCAGCCTTAATGCGGTCAACCATTTCTTGTGTAGAAACAATCTCTTTATTCGGACGATGTCCGCAACGTTTAGCGCCTACTTGGTCTTCCAGATGCAGCCCTGCGGCTCCGGCTTTAGCCATGGATTTTACGGTACGCGCGACGTTAAATGCGGAGGGACCAAAACCAATATCGGCATCCACCATTAGCGGTAAATCACAGACATCGGTAATACGACGAATATCAATGAGTACATCGTCAAGGGTAGAGATACCTAAGTCAGGAAGACCTAAAGAACCTGCAGCAACACCCCCACCTGATAAGTAAATGGCTTTATAGCCCGCTTGTTGGGCAAGCAGTGCATGGTTTGCATTGATTGTGCCGACTAACTGAAGTGGCGACTCGTGGTTAATCGCCTCTCGAAATTTTTGACCTGCGGAATGGCTAGACATAAACACCTCATAACCTGTTAATTCTGTGTAAATGATCTTTGATAACTATAGTGAGATAGCAATTGATGTGCCAGTCTGCCCTGAAATACAAAAAATATTATTAATTGTTATATATCAATTAGATAAAAATAATCTGTTTTTATGTGATGAAAGAGTCACTATTGAGTGAATGAATTGGTGTATTTCATTGAAACACCATATTGTTACATGAAACAAAATTGAAACATCGTAAAGCGCAGTATTGCGGAGGAGAAAAATGGAAAAGCCGATTATTTGGACCGTCTCAGTATCTCGCCTTTATACGCTATTTCGTGATATTAGCCCCGAATTTAGCGCGCAAGCCGATATTACGGCACTTAATATCGGCTTTGATCAAGCTGTAGAAGAAGTGCGTCGCCGTCTAAAAGAGGGGCATTGTGATGCGATTATTAGTGCTGGATCTAATGGGGCTTACTTAAAAAGCCATGTTTCTGTCCCAGTGATTATCGTTAACATTAATGGGTTTGATGTGATGCAAGCACTCGCTAAAGCGCGAGAAATTAGCGATAAAATTGGGATCATTAGTTATCAAAAAATTATGCCTGCCTTAGAACAGTTCCAAGAAAATTTTTGTTTGCAGATTGAGCAGCGAAGCTATGTGACGGCAGAAGATGCTCGAGCACAATTGAAGTCTTTGAAAGCGATGGGGATCCATGTTGTGGTGGGAGCCGGGCTTATCACTGATCTTGCCGAAGAAATGGGGATGACGGGTATTTTCGTCTATTCTACACAAACTATTCGGCAAGCCTTTTCTGATGCCATTGAACTTAGCCGAATGTCTCATCGACATGTACTTAACCAAGCAAATTATCCGCAGCTCAACATGGCAAAAGTTAGGCATACGATTAATGACCTTATCGGTTTATCGCCCGCAATGGAGCGGGTCCGCCAAACGATTATGTTATATGCTCGTTCAGATGCGACGGTGCTCATTCAAGGGGAAAGTGGGACAGGTAAAGAGATGGTGGCACAAGCCATTCATCATGAATTCAGTTTATTTAACCAACAAAAACGAAGTAAGCAACAAATGCCGTTTGTTGCCGTTAACTGCGGTGCGATTCCTGAAACATTACTGGAAGCTGAGCTATTTGGTTATGAAGAGGGCGCCTTTACGGGGTCTCGTCGTGGCGGGCGAGCAGGTTTATTTGAGCTAGCGAATGGCGGAACGCTGTTTCTTGATGAAATTGGAGAAATGCCAGTCGCATTACAAACTCGCTTATTACGTGTGTTAGAAGAACGTTCAGTGGTGCGAGTTGGGGGATACCGCCCCTTGCAGATCAATGTGCGCGTGATCTGTGCAACCCACTGTGATCTGGATAAATGGGTAGCAGAAGGAAGGTTTCGAAGTGACCTCTTTTATCGTTTAGGTGTGCTTCGTATGAAAGTCCCTGCACTATCAGAACGAGGTGATGATATTTTCATGCTTTCAGAACGATTATTAAAATTAGCTTTCGCAGGGTTGCAACTGCCACTTCCTGCTTTTCGAGTTCAGCAATTGCTCAGTTGTCGAGATTTTCTACTTGCCTATTCTTGGCCAGGAAATGTTAGGGAACTACGTAACCTAATGGAGCGGGTTGCGCTCTATTGCAGCGCCTATGCGGATAAAAGCATCAATCCAGACATGTTAATGATGCTATCTCCAGAAAGGCGTGCCGTGTCTACACCCCCAATTAGTCAACAAACAACAGAGTCGCTAGAGCAAGTGATGGCAAGGTTTAATGGCGATCGTAAGGCGGTGGCGGAGTATTTAGGGATTAGCCGAACTACTTTGTGGCGCCGTCTTCGTCCTAGTTCACGCTCTATCTGTGTTGGCTTCACTCGCTAACCCTAGTCACATACTAGTGTATGCTCCTAGGGATTAGTTCATTTGCCGCCTTGCTACAGCGCGAACTAGTTAGGAGACAACTTGGAGTTAGAAAACAATTATTAAAGCAAGATAATAATTTATAAATAATGAATACCACTAATTAAGTATATTGATAAACTTGAGGCTAATTAATTAGCTAAATTAGTTTTGAATAAATTTCTTTTAAAAAAAACGATAAATATATTTTGAAAGATGGGACTGAAGCAGGGAGTTGTGTTTCAAAAAGTAACAATAGGGATTTTTTTTGGGATTATCTTATCATATTGATAATAAATGGTTTGCTTGTTTTTATGGCGATTTTTTAGGGGGGGTTACTGCATAAAAAAACGTGATTTTTCTCACATAAATAAATTTACTAGTCATCATTAGTTTTTCTCATTGTCATTCCCTCGATGAAAGATCTATATTGCGCTCAAATTAGCCTCATCTATTTAATTTCATCACTGCACTAGTCGCTAAGGTATATTCATTTTTGTGAATATTGCTATCGTCATGACCGACGTCTTGCAGCGCAGAGTATTTATTTTATTTTTGGAGAGTGGGACGTGAAAGAGTCCACCATTTTAATGCGTAAAAGCGACAATACCTTTGTACCTGTTGCAGGCTTAACCCTGTTTGCTATTGCATCTGGTTACCTGATGAGCTTAATCCCACTATCGATGGGCAGCTTTGATATTGATACTCAGTATGCGGGCTGGTTAGCGAGCGCCTACTATATTGGTTTATTGATTGGTTCAATGATGATTGAACCTGTGATCGCAAAAATTGGTCACCGTCTCTCTTTTATTGGTTTTCTCGTCATGCTGGCGGTTACCGTTATTTTATTGCCATGGACGCCAACCATTGAAGCATGGTTACCTAACCGTTTAATCGCAGGTATTGCGGTGGCGGGAATTTTTGTGGTGGTAGAATCGTGGTTATTGATTGGCGATAACCCTAAAGAACGTGCGAAGCGATTAAGCTTTTACATGACCTCATTATATGGCGGCACGACGTTGGGTCAGCTCGCAATTGGTGTTATTGGGACTCAAGGGGTTGTGCCATTTATTGTTGTATTAGGTTTGTTGCTTGTCGCGATTTTACCGCCATTGCTTGTGCGTCAAGGACAACCTGCATGTGGGTTGCACCAGAAGCTCTCATTGAAACAAATTACGCGTTTAAGTAAACCCGCAATAATGGGCTGCATGGTCTCTGGAATTGTAATGGGCACCATTTATGGATTAATGCCGCTGTCTCTGAAAAATGATCACTATACAACTGACCAAGTCGGGGTACTGATGGCATCGATCATTTTGGGTGGGATGCTGATTCAGCCCGTGATCAGTAAGTTGTCGGTGATGATGAGCAAAACATTGTTATTGGCGATGGTGTCACTATTAGGCGTATTTGCGATGGGAATGATTTATATCTCAACAGATTACGTGGTGATGATCGTGGCATTAGCATTACTGGGAATGTCTTCATTTGCCTTATATCCCATCGCCATTACATTAGCATGTGATAATTTAGACTCATCTTTTATTGTCGCTGCAACGCAAGTGATGTTATTTAGCTACAGTGTGGGTTCTGCGATGGGACCGATTGCTGCTGGCACATTACTAGAACAACATAGTGGGCTAACCAATTTCTTCTTTATTGTATTGTTAGTCACTGCGATTTATATGTTGATCGCAAGTTTACGTCGTAAAGCGAGCGTCTTGGCTAACTAATTGCACTTGGTAGTGAAAACTAAAACGCGCTATTTTGACTCAGTAGCGCGTTTTTTTATGGTTATTTTTTCTTACTTAGGCTGGCGAGTGTTAGCTCTGGCTTGAATGTGTGAAGCATATTGGGTGTCGTAATTTTTTGTTCCCATAATTCGCCCAGTTTAAAATCCCAAGAAAGCGGGGTAATGACGGTGCGTCCTGCATTGGGAGCAAACGTGAGCTCGCTAAAATAGAGCTTATTTTCAGCCATTAAAAAATCAGCTCGGCAATAATCAAATGGGGTCACCAAAATTTCGGCTAGCCTTAACATCTCTCTAAACTGAGTTGGTTCATTAATAGGCTCTAACATTTGAGGGTAGCCAAAACTCACTGGTTGTAGCTGCCAATCGGTATCATAAAGATTGATAAATTCAGTACCGTCCTCATCCGTATAATCGATTTCAGCGTAAACGGGTTTACCTGAAAAACAGTGAATACGGCAAGTTTCAGGCACTAGCTTTCTTGTTTTCTGCTCAAATAAATCAATGTATTCTTCGCAAATAATTTGTGAAGGAATATTTTTATAATGGCGTTCACGAGTAATGTAATAGAGATTCTTCATTAAATGGAACGACAACTTATCTTTGGCTTTTTGTAAGTCAAATTTGGATTTATCCGTGCAAATAATGCTACTACCACTGTCGTGAGTGCACTTTAAGACGAAACGTTGCGGAAGTTTGGTTAAATCAATTTCATCCACATGCTGATATGTCGCAAGAATCGGCACGATATGTTCTTGTCCGATAGTCTGTGTGACATATTCGCGCACGGCAAGCTTGTCAGCGAATTGACTATGAAGTGGATTTCGGTCGTGAATCATTCGAAAATTCACTTTTTCATTAAAACTTTTCGGTGAGTTAAAATTGGGGTAATAGCCTAATTTTTTGATAAATTTACTCGTTAGGTAATTTTTATCACTCATAATAAATGTGCGAATTTTTTTTAGGAAATATTCTGTTTTTTTCATAAACAAGCAACCATTCTTAATAAATTAGTATTTTATTAATTTTTTTATAGTTTGGATTATATTAACCACTATTTAAATGATGACTAAATGATAATAGCAATCACATTGCTAATATTAAGAGTTCCTTAAGAATTCTGCTTGGGTGTAATATAATTAAATGATATTTAATATAAATTTAATTTAGGGTAAATCAAATGATTAAATTTCAATTTAGTATATCAACTGTTTAAGTTTCGGGGTGATTAATTTTAAAATTAAATAATTATTTCATATTCTATATTTAAATTAATTATTAATCATATAGTGTCAATGCCTGAAATCTTAAAGTAATTAAGAACAGTAAATAGAGTAAAAATATTGAGGATATTTAAATACTTTGCCAATAAGTTAATTTTAGTTAATTTAATGTTAAATTTCTGATGATATCAAAATATAGATTGCTGAAATGAATTGTGTGATAATCATCACACATAACTATTCTTTCAATTATTATTCAATTATGGTCATTCGCCCGCATCAACACTGGTTTTTTAGGTTGTTTGATTGGCACGGTTCCGTGCTGTCTAAAATTACCTTCAGATTATCACTTAATATCATGATGTCCATTGTCGCTATTTTAATCTATCAATGGTACGAGCAATTAGGAATACATCTCACAATAGCGCCATTTAGCTTATTAGGGATAGCTATCGCTATTTTTTTGGGCTTTCGAAATAATGCCTGTTATAGCCGTTTGGTTGAAGCAAGGACACTCTGGGGCTCAATATTAACGAATCAACGTAATATATTAAGAAACATCAAAGGATTATTACCGAATGATCCATTAGCACACCGCACCTTTGCTAATTTACTTATTGCATTTAGTTGGAGTTTAAATCACGAACTCAGACGAACAAATCCAAAGGTTGATTTATATCGGTTGTTACCGCGCGATGTTTTCTTAGATGTGATTAAAAGCCCATATCCCACCAGCCGAATCCTGATGCACATTGGTCTTAGTGTTGGGGAATTACGGGATAATAACCTGATTAGTGACGTTCTTTTTCAATCCATCAATAAAGATGTCAACGGATTGTCAGAGGTATTAGGGGGGTGTGAACGCATCTCTAATACGCCAATCCCATTTGCTTATACATTGATTTTACAGCGCACAGTGTATCTTTTTTGTACGTTACTGCCATTCGCATTGGTGGGAGATTTACATTATATGACGCCTTTAGTCTCAGTGTTCGTTTCCTATACCTTCTTGGCGTGGGATGCATTAGCTGAGCAATTAGAAGATCCATTCGATGTATTAGACAATAGCTTACCATTGAATGCGTTATGTACAGGGCTTGAACGTAATGCCCTTGATATGATTGATGCAAAACAGTTGCCGCCACCGGCTAAGCCAAATAAATATTTTAATTTATTATGATAGTAAAGCCGCAAGTTATAGCTTGCGGCTTCTGTCGTTAATGGCGCAGATACACATGGGGGGTCGCAGTTTCAGGATGAGGTTGTACCCCTAAATCCGCTTGATACCATTGCGTTAAATTCTCAGTGGTTAACACGTCCTGTGGTGTGCCTGCCACCACTAATTTCCCTTGATGAATGAGGTAGACCTTATCGGCATATAATGCTGTCAGGTTTAGGTCATGTAATACGCAACAAACGCCTAGTGGTCTTTCGCGAGTCAGTTGATGCAAAAGCCGCAAACTGTGTTGTTGGTGGTACAAATCAAGGGCTGAAGTCGGCTCATCGAGGAATAAACAGGCTGGGGTTGGTTCAGGCTGCCATAATTGCGCTAATACTCGAGCCAGCTGAACGCGTTGCTGCTCGCCACCCGATAATTGACGATAATCTTGATGGCGTAGTGGGGTACAGTGGGTCTGAGCCATCGCAATATCAATAGCTTGTTGTTTATGCTCTGAACCATAAGGTGTCCTTCCCATTGCAACAACATCTTCAACACTGAAAGCAAATTGCAAGTGACTTTGCTGTTTCATCACGGCGCGTTTTTTTGCAAGCCCTTGAGGATCCCAATCGGACAATAATCGACCTTCGATATGGCATTGACCTTGAGTAGGCTGGGTGTAGCCAGTCAATAATTTCAGCAGGCTAGATTTACCTGCACCATTAGGACCGATAATAACAACCATTTGATTTTGCTGTATGGATAGGCTGATATCGTCGATGAGTGTTCGATTATTAATACGATAACTCAAGTTGTGGGCTTCGAGTAACGGGGGCATCAGTTAGATCCTTCCTGCGGGTTGGCGAAGTATTAGCCATAAAAAGTAAGGGCCGCCAATCAATCCGGTTAATAAACCAACTGGAATTTCAGCGGGAATGGCTAAAGTACGAGCCAGTGTGTCGGCAGTTAATAGCAAGCAAGCGCCTACAATGGCTGAACCTGGAATTAACCATCGATGGTCAGGTCCAAGCGTCATACGAATTAAATGGGGAACGACGAGTCCAACAAAACCAATAACACCACTCATTGCGACGGCGCAGCCAATTAATAATGCGCTGAGGAATAACAAAATAAATTTACTGCGTTCAACATTCAGCCCCAAATAATGAGCGTCCTCATCCCCTAATTGTAAAATATTCAAGGCGTTACCTTGCCATAGACAGAATAAGCTGGTGGGAACAATGACGCTGGCTGCAAGAGTGAGTGATGTCCAATTAACATTGCCTAATGACCCCATCATCCACAAGCTAAATGTGCGTAGCTGTTGGTCATTACTCATGTAGCTGAGTACACCAATCAATGACATACACAGAGCATTGATGGCGATCCCTGCCAGTAAGAGTCTTGCCAAATTCCCATTAGATATCCGATTGAGACTAAAGATGATCAGGGAAACCGCTAAACTACCGACAAATGCTGCGCCCAGATGACCGTAACTGAGCATTAATGTGGGTAATGAAAATGGCAAAATAATAAATGCAGCAACGCACAATGCCGCACCGCTGCTGATCCCTAAAAGACTGGGGTCCGCGAGAGGGTTACGAAATAGCCCTTGCATCATTGCGCCCGAAACCGCGAGCGCTAAACCCACTAAAATGGCAAGCAACACTCTGGGTAAACGAATAGTGAGCCAAATTTGCCAATCTGGATCGGTGGATGGTGCGAATAACAGGGTTGTTAGCGGTAGATTTATCGCCCCTACTGTAGAGGCAGCCACAGTGACTGCCCCCAGTATTACCAATAACATAAAGATTTTAACAAGAGGGTGCTTAAAACGACTCATTGATTTTTTTCTAACGCCTCTCTCAGCTGTTGCATGACTTTAGGTGTGCTTAAGCTGAAGCTCAGCATCCCTGTATCATCTACCACTAAAATTGCACGATTTTTGCCAGCAGGAGTGAGTGCTAATCCTGGTAATTCCCAAACTTTATCAATACCACCAAGGGATTTTATCCCTTGCTCAGAGACCACGACTAAATCCGGTTGACTATAAATAAGCCCTTCTTGGGAAAGTGGGCGATAGCTGGTGAAGTTGTTCATTGCATTTTGCGCACCCACCGCGGTTATCATGCTATCGGCAGCGGTTTTTTGTCCTGCCGCCATCGGTTGTACACCGCCATGGCTCATCAGAAAAATCACTTTTTTATTTAATGGGCTAGTGGGTACCGCGAGGAGCTCAGTATTAAATTTCTCGACGAGCTTTTCCCCGTTTTCGGGTAATCCTACCGCCTGCGCGATAGTGGTAATTTTTTCAGGAATGGCTTCTAATTTCGGCTTTCCTGTTACTTTAATTACCTTAACACCACTTTTTTCGATTTGGGTTAATGCAATTGAAGGTTGAGAAAGTTCACTGGCAAGCACTAATGTTGGGCGTAGAGAGAGTACACCTTCTGCATTTAACATGCGCATATACCCGACATCAGGCAGCTTCGTTGCTTGCTCTGGATGTAAGCTACTGCTATCGCGCCCAACAAGATTATTTTGTGCACCGAGTGCATACACAATTTCGGTGACATCACCGCCGAGTGTCACTAAACGGTCAGCAGCGTTGGCAACAAAAGAAGCTGCCAGAGTGATGGTCATTAGAAGCCATTGTTTCATAACAAATACCTAATATTAGATTCTTGGCAGGGACATAACTTGCTGGCACCAGTGCTCTTGCTCTGGAGTGCCTTCAGTGCGTTGTCCGTACATTTGCGCGATTTGATTGCCTTGATCATCAAACACTTCGAGGCTTGTCACAAAACCATCTTCCGTTGGTTTACGCGTAACCCAACATTCAGCGACGCCATTTTCAATCATGTGTAGGGTGAAATCTGGGTTGAAAATATTCAACCATTTGATATCAGAACCTTCAGTTTGATGAGGCATCAAACGTTTGATTTTCCCTGTGAAAATTTGCACACACCCACGGTTACCCACGAAAATCATGATTTCATTTTGATCTGCTAAAGCGGTATTCACTAACTGATTGAATGAATCATTCGGCACTTTCCAAGCTAAATCATCGCTGACTGCACTAAAGACTTGCTGACGGCTTAAGTTATTTTTCTTTAGTAAAATGAAGAATTGGTGAACATCCGTCATATTGCGCCACTCTTGCTCGAGCTGTTGTTTTAACTCATCGCTGATAGGTTGTGGGTTATATGGCTGTGCTTTTTCAACAGTTAACAATGGGTTTTCTGTGGACATGTATTTTTCGATAAGTGCATTCCATGCATCCATATCGGTATCATTGGTGGTATACACTTTATGCAGTGCATCACCGTGTTTATCGAAGAATTGAATGCTGTGGCGTTCGCCATGCTTAGCGTCTTCGGTTAAAACAAAAATACTGTCCCAATGCGAGAAAAACATGCGCAGATCGAGTGCGCCAGGGTTAAGAATTAAACCGCCATGAGGACTAAATCTTGCGTTTTCATAGCGTCCAACTTGCTCATGAACCACATATTCATTGCGCGTAATGGCTTTGACTGGACCGACAGCTTCCAAGGCAGTTAATAACGTTGGCGCATCAATGATAAGGCGTTTTGCCTTATCACGCCCAACGCGGCTATGCAGTAATTCCCCTTCAGAAACATTTAGATAAGCAGCGAGATCTCTCGCATACTTAGCTTTATTATCTGCTTTGGCTTGTTGATAACGTTCGAAAAGTGCTGAATTCACAGGTTTCTCCTTTATGTAGTGTGAATTACCATTGGAAGCTGACGAGCAGCTTAGCATTACGACCATCTTGGGGAATCCCCTGAGAGGAGTAATACTCTTTGTCAAAGGCATTTCCTAAAACGACACTGGTATCTAACCCTTTAAGACTTCCATTACCTTGATAATTTAAATAGAAATCATGAACGGCATAGCCCGCTTGTTGTTTTAGCTTGGATGTTTTATCGAAATCGGTATGGGTCGTGAACTCACCTAACCAACCCACAGAAAAGCCGCTGTCTGCGACAGGAATAGAAAGATTACTGGTCAGCGAGTCTGGTTTAATGGACTCAATAGCATTGCCAGTGTGTTCATTGATTCCAACGGTGTGGTTGTAAGCAAGACCCCATGCAAAGTAGTCAGTGGTATAGTCCAGTGAAACGTCGGTTCCCCAAATTTTGGCGCGCTTAGTATTGATGGACGTGGTGTAGTTATTGTCCCAATTAACGCGGTCTGGATGGACGTAAGTATTAATATAATCCTTGGCTTTAGTATCAAAATAACTCGCTTTAAAGCGCAGGTTATCCCGTGCCATGAGCAAATCATCAAAGCGTAAGCCAAAACCATATTCCGCAGTACGGGTGGATTCAGGTTTTAGATTGGGATTTGGACGCCAATAGTTGGAAATTGGGCCGCCTTTGAAATGGAGGGAATCGTTATACATCTCCATCATCGTTGGTGCACGGAATGCCTCGGAATAGGAAGCAAATAGCATGGACCATTCTGTTGGCGTAATACTTACAGCCGCTTTTGATGACCATTGATCTGCGTTGACATCTTTGTTGCCTTTTGCGGTGGATTTATAGTTGTCATAACGCGTCCCCAAAATAAAGGACACAGGCAGATCTTTTAAGGTGATTTCATCTTGAATAAAACCGGAGGCAAATGTGATTTCTGCATCAGGGAATTGCGTGGTTGTGGCGTAAGGTGTCTGTTTTTGGCGATAAGCTTCGGTACCGTACGTGAAGTTATGCGCAGCTAATGGTAAATCGTAGACATTGGAACGATTATCCAGTTTGAGTCCGTAGGTTTTTTGGCTACGTCCTTCATAGTTGGATTCCTTACCTTTAGAGGTGATATTCACATCAGAATAGTAAGGGGTGACTTTCAAGTTAAGCCATGGGTTATCATTTGGGTTAATCTGATAAGTTGCTTGAAGATCACGTTGGCGAGTCGTGCGATTCACCTTTTTATTATCATTACTGGCGCTGAGCTGTTGCGGATCTTTTGGCTCGTAAGCATCGTTATTGTAATAACGAATTTGTCCTGAAAGGGTTTGCGAATCATCCAACTGCCATGTTCCTTTACCCAGCATATTGGCAATAGTTTCTTTATTGTCCATCTTCTCGCCACCACCAAGACGGGTATCACCGACTTCTTTGGTCACAAAGCTGAATAATCCATCAAAATCCTCTGTGCGCCCAAATGTTGAGCCGCCAAAGCCAAAACTGTGATCTCCCGTAGCGCCTTGCGTAAAGACACGGAATCCTTGATTTTGCCCTTCACGCAGTAAATCTTTTGCATCCACAGTTTCCCATGCGATTACGCCGCCCATGGCTCCGCTTCCATACAGTAAGGCAGATGGGCCACGAATAATTTCCACTTGCTTGATAAGCGCAGGGTCAAGGAATGTGCCGTTAATATGTCCGGTATCGGTACCTTGGCGGATGCCATCAACGAGCGTCAAAATGCCACGACGGTCAAAGCCTCGCATACTGATATCTTGACCATTAGTTCGGCTAGTCCCTGTGAGTGCAATTCCTGGAACTTTACGCAAAATATCATTTGCGTTAGTTGCTGTTTTGGTTTCTGGTGAGTCATTTTTAATGACGGTCACCATCATAGGGGTGTTGAAACTATCTCGTTCGTTACCCGTGGCATACACGGTCATCACATCATGGTGATTGCTGGCGGGTGTTTTTTCAGTCTGTGCAGTTGCCATCAGAGGCAACAGGGCGCTTGCCAGCACAGATAAACGTAAGACTTGAGACATACAGGTGATACTCCCTAAAAATTATTAACTCTTTGATGAGTGAAATACAGGATTAAGAATAGTTTTATCATCAGAGCGTTATGGCGTGCTTATAGGGTCTTGAGACGGTGACGCTTTCAATGGAATAGGTGAAAAGGGGTATTTGAACCCAATAAGCGATGATAGGGTTCGAAAGTGCGCCTTGAGGTTATCCAGATTTACAGCAGCAAAGCCCGTAATAAACACCATAAGAAACTGTGTCCTGATGTATAGAGTTAAGCTGGCTGCCTAGTATCATGACGTAGGTGGCTTGCGAGATAGATTGTATTTTTGAAACAAACTGCGTTGTGAGTACGAAAAAACTACTTAGTTAAAATTAATTTACCCGTACGGGTTTGTCGTAACTGATAAATTTCACCACGATGTTCAATGGCAATTTTGCCCGATGAACCTAATAATTTTTGGCTTTCAATCAGCCCATTTTTGACTGAGTAATCTGCCAATGAGCTTGATTTTGTGGTTTCGTCAATAAGTTCAGAAAGTGGCTTGGTCATATTATTCACCACATAAAATTTACTGGTAATAAGAATGATATTGATAATTATTATCTTTAAAAAGATTGCTAATATCAAGTGATTTTCACAATCCACCAACAAAAGAGTTACATGGTAAATGAGTACTCTATTTATGATTCAAATAGGCAGTTATTTTGCTTTTTGATGATGGATTGAACTTGACCTTCAGATCACTCAAAAGTATTACTACATATTGGCTTTTAATAGCTCAATACATTCTTGTGCGCCGCGTTTGAGTACTTGACCTTTTAAACACACTACATGAATGGGGAGTGCTAATCCATTTGGTGTATTTTGAAATTCTAAACGTTTGAGTGAACCTGCTTTTAACTCAGTTTCAACTAATGACGTGGGTAAATTTCCCCAACCCATTCCTTTTCTGACCAAACCCAATGCCATTGTGAAACTGTCAGTACGCCAATAATGGCTGGAAACAATGGAACGGCAGTCACTAATTGGGTGATGAGAGCTAGCGACAACGATTTGGCGTGTTTGCACAAGATCTTCGATGTAGAGCGCACGATTATGCTCAATTGAGGGATGATTGGCACTGATAGTGGCAATGAGCGACTCATAACCAATACATTGGAATTGCTCTTGGGCATTGATATATAACCCGCCAAAAGCAATCGCTAACTGGAGGCGCTTACTGTGCAATAACGGCAAAATATCATCCTGAGGGGCGGTAATCAGTTCAACATGCATCAAAGGATAGCGCTGGCTCAGTGTGTGTAATGCATCCAGTAATACATTGGGATTAATTCCTTCCGCAACACCAATCGTCAGTGTACTTTCTACCCCTTGTGTTAGCTCTCGCGTGAACACATTCAGCTGGCGTAAATTATCAACAATATTACGCGCGTAAGGGGCAAGAGAAAGGGCCTGTTCAGTGGGTTTAGGCTCCCGTGTATGCCGCTCAAACAGTGAAAAACCTAATTCAGCCTCAAGGTTAGCAATGGCCATACTGATGGCAGAAGGGACTCGGTGTAGTGCTCTTGCCGCAGCAGAAAAGGAGCCTTTATCAAGTACAGTTAAAAAAATCATGAGGTTTTCGCTGTTAAATGGCATATCTCACCTTTCAGTTTTATTGATAGTAGCTGACTTTTATTATCATTAATGTTGATTTAATTTACTAGCTTTCAGTAAACAGAAGGCGAGATAAAAGATGCAGGGCATTAAACGTAAAGTGGTTTTTATTACGAGCTACGAAGTGATTGGTTGGATGATTTCATCGTTGGGATTGGCATTGCTTTCCGGTAATTCGGCGGGAACGACAGGACCATTAGCATTAGTGATTACGACGATAGCGGTGAGTTGGAATTTTGTTTTCAATGTGGCATTTGAATATTGGGAGTCCAAACAAAAATCCAGAATTAGAACCTTTAGACGCCGTCTTGCCCATGCCGTGTTATTTCAGTTGACGCTGGTGGTATTTTTAATTCCACTGATTGCGTGGTGGTTATCAGTATCGCTTTGGCAGGCATTAGTTCTTGATTTTGCACTGATTATTTTTATTCCAATTTATACTTTCTTCTTTAATTGGGCATTTGACAAAATTTTCGGACTGCCAAAATCTGCGTTGGCGCAGGACGAAACCGTTGCATAAGACAAGGCGATGATTGCAGGATCATCACCTTATCTATTAGGGTTATTTGACACTAAAAATCCGATGATATCCTTTGGGATTCAAGCGTAAAAATAGCAGTAATGTAACGATCACTAAAACAAAATGGAGTAGCCAAACTGGGGTGAAACTGTGGCTAAATTGCTGCAATGAGGCGGCAATTAAAGGTCCAAATGCTGCGATAATAAACCCGCCCGCTTGCATTAAGGCGGTAAGGACACCGGCACTGGCAGGGTGAGCGATATGGTCTAAAGAGGCAATGATGGTTAAGGCGAAGCAGCCACCGAGCCCGCACCCCAGAAGCCCGACCCAAAGTAATGGTAACGAGTTAGGAAATAGAATTAACCCAGCAAATCCGCAGGCTTGGCTCACCAGTGTGACGGTTAACCAAAAACGGCGATCAATATTATGAGAAGCCAACACCGGAATCATCAGCGCGGCTGCGGCTTGGAAAATGGTTAAAATAGCGACCAGCGAACCACTTTCCGTTGCACTGAATCCTTGTTGTTGAAAGAAAGGCGCCAGCCACGTTACTACCGTTGCGTAACCTGCATTCACTAAGCCGAATCCCGCCATGAGTAACCACGCTCGAGGTTGCTTAAGATAATTAAAAACACTGAGCTGCGTTGTGGCATGGGGCATTTTTGACGAACGGATATTCACGATGATGGCAATCAAGGCGAGTAAGGCTGGAAATGAGAGCCATGCAAGTCCGCTCTGCCAGCTTCCAGAAAGGCGTGTAATCAGTGGCGTCAATTGAGCACCCAGTGCGCCTCCTACCATTAATGTTGCGGAATATAGCCCCGTCATTGTTGCCATTTTTTGCGGGAATGAAAATTTTATCAATCCGGGGAAAACGGCTTGAATATAGGCAGCCCCTATACCACATAAGAATGCTGTCAGTAATAATGCATTCGCATCAGAAACAAATAATCGACAAAGAGAGCCGACGAGTAGAAATAACATCGCGAGGCTAATACCTAGCTTATCGCCTAATTTCTGATTTAAGGCAGGCACTATCAAGGCACCAAACCCCATCAATAGCATAGGAAGCAGTGTTAACAGTGAAACACTCTGATAGCTCATTCCTGTTGTTTGAATGATATTGTCGATGACTGGACCTGGTCCCGTCATAAATGGGCGCAGATTGATCCCGACAAGGGCAATCGTTAGGGTCAAACCAAAAGACGCGGGAAGTGATTTTTTTATTTTCATGAATGGTGTCGCTGCCACCGTGTACGATATAAGGCAGACTGTGTTTCATCTTCCACGATGATGGCACCAAAGGGGCGTCTACCCTCTGCCACATTATCCGCGGCAAGGGTAATTATGCGTTGTAAAAATTGTTTATCGAGCATAGTTTGTGCACCTGACTTTTCAAGTATTCAAATACGGTGATGGGCGAGCTTACACGATGCCATTTCAAGCATGTCCATCGAATCTATTATTTCCTTTAATCCAATCAAAAAACCGTGATATTTAAAAATCAAATAGCTCAATTCAGGGGATTAATTGAATGAATTCATTACGTCACGTCGTGTTGCTGAAAACCTTTGATTCATCAGAGATGGTCTGTGTACAGGGGAGCAACATTAGTTCGCGATGGGTTTTAGCAAATCACTATAAAGCTCAGCTAAAATGCCATTTTTCATAAACTCTTTTCTAATCCATTGTGTGACTAGCCCTGTTGCGGAGTGCTGTGTAGCTAGTAGCATATGAGAATCCTGCCTTGGATTTTGAATTTGTTTGGTGACTAAAACACCGTTTTTAACGTGCTCCTTCACCATATAGTCGGGTAAAAAACCGATGCCTTCCCCTAAAATTTGGCATTGGCACTTGGTATTAAAATCAGGTACCTGAATAGCTTCTTGTCCGTGAAGCAACCAGCCAACACGTTTATTGATCGTGTGGGCGGTATCTTCCACCATGATGTTTGGATAAAGACGTAATTGGCTTTCCGCGATGGGTTCCGGCATTAAGGCTAAAGGGTGGCTGGATGCGATGGCAAATTGCCAGTGAATAGCGCCAATTTCCGTATAATCAATACCTCCGCCATCCATGAGTGTACCCGGCGCCCCAATCGCAATATCGGCATGATTGTTAATAATGGCATCCCAAACCCCGTTATAGACTTCGGTGGTGACTGTAATTTGGCAAGTACCAAACTGTTTTTTTAAAATTTGCAGTAATTTTGCCGTATGGTAAGGGGTGTAGATCAACTGATTAATACAGATACGAACGCGAGCTTCAATGCCTTGCTCAATAGAGTCGATGCTTTTTTTAATCAAATGAAAGTTATTCAGAAGATCAGTCGCTTTGCGATAAAAATAGTATCCTGCTTCGGTTAACTCAATATTGCGCGTATCGCGAATAAATAGCGCGACGTCTAAGTAGGTTTCGATGCGTTTTATCGTGTAACTCACCGCGGATGTGGTAATGCCGAGTTCTTCAGCCGCTTTACTGAAGCTGGCAAATTTAGCGGCGGTGGTGTAGGTCAATAAATTCTCTTCAGTAAATATCGAGTTCATGTAGATTATTCCATCGTGTGCGAAAATTCACCGAAATCGCTGTTTCTGTGAATAAAATTCAAGAGCTTAAAAAATAGACTGTTTATTGATTGTTTTTGATAAGCGAAGGCGGGATAGCATATCTGCTTTCGCGCTTTAACAGTATTTAATTTATGTCATGACAAAAAGCAACTAATGAAATGACTGTTTATATCCAAAATACTTAATATTATTGAATTTAATTGTGATTAAGGTATTCGATTTTATCGAGATAATAAACATAAAAATCACAATGTTAACAATTTTAAAACCTTTGATTTGATGCACATCACAAAATTGAAGAAAGAATAAATTGGCAAATCAATTAACAAGATAACTTGGTTAAATTGTCTATTAAATAAACAAAAAAACATCATAAAAGGTCGGTGAAGGGTGCTTTTCCGCACAAAAATGGTTGATTGTTGAATTTAAATCAATAATTAGACGGCCGATTGATGAATTAAATTTAAATGGATTCTATTTATTAATGGCAATTGCTATGCTCTAACCATTCTCAATAATCTTTAATTCATATTTAAACTGGCTATCTGGAAACTTAAAATAGCTAAGTGTGGAGAGCGCTATGACAGAAAGTACACTCATTCAAGATTTTCTTAAAGCAGCGGAACAAGGTCAATTAGATATTTTGAAAAATTGCCTTGAAAAAGGTGTTGATATTAATAGCACTAATCGCCAAGGTCGAACGGCGATTGTGAATGCGAGTTTAAATCAGCATTATGAGTGCGTTTCTTTTCTGATTAATGCTGGAGCAGATATCAATAAACAAGACCAAACATGTTTTAATCCATTTTTATTAAGCTGCCTGAATAATGATTTAACATTATTACGCTTAGTTTTACCGGCTAATCCTAATTTGGATCTGTTAACACGTTTTGGTGGTGTAGGGATTACGCCAGCGAGTGAAAAAGGGCATGTTGAGATTGTCCGTGAACTATTGGAACACACCGAGATTAATGTCAATCATACCAACTTCGTTGGTTGGACCCCTTTACTTGAAGCCATCGTACTTAATGACGGTGGTGAGAAGCAGCAGCAGATTGTGAAACTATTATTAGAGCACGGTGCTAATCCACACATGACTGATAAATATGGTAAAAAACCATTAGAGTTAGCACAAGAAAAGGGTTATCACGAGATTGCTGAATTATTGATTGCAGCGGGTGCATAGCCATCCCTAAGGGGGATTGTGAACAACGATCAATCTCAGCGGCAAATCATTTATGGGCTAACGGCTGACGCGCATTTTCTTCATCTGTTGCATCAGCCACAATTAACGGGATGCATAGAGCAGGTATTTAATAAAGCAATTAATTTTTCGGTTAATCATCAGCTTTATACACTGCTCAGTTCTCAAATTGATAATGCACCGAATAGCTGCCGATTAATTAATAAGGACTTTTTATCTTGTAAAATAAATGTAGGTGACTCAGTTTTTATTTTAAATAATGAAATTCATATTGGTGAGAATTATGCGATTTCATTTTTATTATGTACGACATGGAAACCATCTACTATTTATTTTGTTGCTGAAAAAATAAATGATAAGGATTATTTGTTTTTTCTGAAATCCAAGTTTAATGAAATAGATTCTATTTTAAATAAAAGAACCCATTCTCTTTTTAATTATCAAGGGAATAATCTTTTCTATCTTGAATCATCCAAAAAATTAAATGAATTACGGTTTAGTTTAATTAATGCCTTAATGAATAAACAGTCGTCAGAAGTAGCCAATATTGTGAGTCAGTTTATTGGTCTAGGGATTGGGCTAACACCGTCTGGGGATGACTATTTAGTCGGATTGATGGCCTTTTTGTTGTTGAAAAATCACCCTGCGAATTCCTTCTATATCAGCTTTTATCAAGGAATTTTACACAGCAAAGGGAATACAACACCCATCAGTGCCATTACGTTAGAAAAAGCGCTAGATCAAGGTTACCGCGAAAACATGCATCAACTCATCCAGTGTTTAGTGGATGGGCGAAACGAAAATACTTATCCAAAAATTTTAGAGATTTTAAATATCGGGTCCAGTTCAGGTTGCGACATGCTATTTGGCATTCGTGATGCGCTGTTTCTGACCCATTATTTCGGAGAAACACATGTCGACTAAAGTTGTCATAAAGAAGAATACCTATTTTGATTCCGTATCATTAATGTCTATTTCCACCAAGGCAAACCAACTGGAAAATGTTGAACAAGCATTCGTGGCGATGGCAACAGAAATGAATAAAGGTGTTTTAAGAAACTTAGGTTTATTAACACCTGAATTAGAAGAGGCAAAAAACGGCGATTTAATGATAGTAATTAAAGGCCCAAGTGAAGATGCAAATGACGCAACACTTATTGCCATCGAGGAACTTTTTAATAAGAAAAACCAAGGTGGCGGTCAGCACGAAGCCAAGTACGCCACAATTAATTCAGCAAAAACGCATATTCCAGAGGCTAACTTAGCCATTATCTCGGTGAATGGGCAGTTTGCAGCACGTGAAGCGCGTATTGCACTTGAAAATGATCTTAACGTGATGCTGTTCTCCGATAATGTCTCGATTGAAGATGAACTGGCTCTAAAACAGCTCGCTAGCCATAAAGGTTTATTGATGATGGGACCTGACTGTGGGACGGCGATCATCAATGGTACCGCGTTATGTTTTGGTAACAATGTGCGTCGCGGTAGCATCGGGATTATTGGCGCATCAGGGACAGGAAGCCAAGAACTCAGCGTACGTATTCATGAATTTGGCGCTGGTGTTTCCCAGTTAATCGGGACGGGGGGCCGTGATCTGAGTGAAAAAATTGGCGGCATCATGATGATTGATGCACTGAAAATGCTGGATGCAGATGATGAAACCCAAGTTATTGTACTCATTTCGAAGCCACCAGCACCTATGGTTGCCAAGAAAGTGTTAGAACAAGCAGAAAAATGCCATAAACCAGTGGTGGTTTGTTTCTTAGGTAGCCAGCCATTACCGGATGACAAACCAGGCTTAACATTTGCTCAAGGTACCAAAGAAGCGGCACTGAAAGCCGTGTTGCTGACGGGTATTCGCAAAGAAGATTTAGACCTCCATCCTCTCAATCTACCTTTAATTGATGAAGTGAGAGAGTTACTGAAACCGGAACAAAAATACATTCGTGGTTTATTCTGCGGCGGAACGTTGTGTGATGAAGCGATGTTTGCGGCGTTAGAAAAATACGATGATGTTTACAGTAATATTCAACCTAACCCTGACTATCGCTTAAAAGATATCAACAAAAGTGTTGCTCATACCTTCCTAGACTTTGGTGATGATGATTTTACCAATGGTAAGCCACACCCAATGATTGACCCAACAAACCGTATTGAACGTTTACTGCAAGAAGCCCGTGATCCGGAAGTTGGCGTGATCATGATGGACTTTGTGCTTGGTTTTGGTTCTCACGAAGATCCGGTTGGCGTGATGATTGAGGCTATCAAAGCCGCCAAATCAATAGCAAAACAGGATGGTCGTGAGCTGGTGATCCTCGGTTATGTATTGGGCACTGACCAAGATACGCCATCGATGGATGCTCAAGTCAAGATGCTGACTGATGCAGGCGTGATCTGGGCGAGTAGCAGCACCAATACAGGTTTATTAGGACGTGAGTTTGTTTGGAAAGGGGAAAAAGCGTAATGACTTCATTATTTAAACAACCATTGAACGTAATTAATATTGGCATTGAAATGTTCAGTGATGATCTGAAAAAACAGCACGTTCCGGTGACTCAATTGAACTGGACGCCGCCAGGTCAAGGTAACGTAGCTGTGATCCGTGCGCTTGACCAAATTGAAGGTAATGCCACGTTACAAGCGAAAATCGCCGCAGCGAATGCGCAAGCTCTTGAACGCATTATTCAGTCTCAGCCTGTATTAATCGGCTACGACCAAGCGATTAATGTGGTTCCGGGTATGACGAAAAACACCATTCTACACGCGGGTCCTCCAGTGGCTTGGCAGGATATGTGTGGCGCGATGAAAGGGGCAGTGACGGGCGCGCTCGTTTTTGAAGGACTTGCGAAAGATTTGGCGGATGCAGAGCGTGTAGCTGGTTCTGGCGAGATCATTTTCTCCCCATGCCATGAGCATGATTGTGTGGGTTCCATGGCGGGTGTGACATCGGCATCGATGTTTATGCATATCGTTGAAAACAAAACCTATGGCAACCGAGCGTTCACCAACCTGAGTGAACAGATGGCAAAAATTTTACGTATGGGCGCCAATGACCAAAGTGTGATTGACCGCTTAAATTGGATGCGTGATGTTCTGGGACCTATGTTGCGCGATGCGATGAAAATCGTCGGTGAAATTGATTTACGTTTAATGCTAGCGCAAGCATTACACATGGGTGATGAATGTCACAACCGCAATAATGCGGGAACAACCTTGTTGATCCAAGCATTGACGACGGGGATTATTCAAACCAATTTCTCGGCCGCTCAGCAAAAAGAAGTCTTTGATTTCGTTGCAAGTAGCGATTATTTCTCAGGTCCAACATGGATGGCAATGTGTAAAGCTTCAATGGATGCAGCGCACGGTATCGAGTACAGCACAGTCGTGACGACCATGGCTCGTAATGGTTATGAGTTTGGCTTACGTATTAGTGGGCTACCAGGACAGTGGTTTACTGGACCTTCACAGCAAGTTATCGGTCCGATGTTTGCAGGGTATAAACCGGAAGATTCGGGGCTGGATATTGGTGACTCAGCGATTACGGAAACGTACGGTATTGGCGGATTTGCGATGGCAACGGCACCGGCTATCGTAGCGCTAGTCGGGGGAACGGTTGAGGAAGCGGTCGATTTTTCTCGCCAAATGCGAGAAATCACTCTTGGCGAAAACCCGAACGTGACGATTCCATTGTTGGGCTTTATGGGCATCCCGACAGCGATTGATATCACGAAAGTTGCGGCAAGCGGGATTCTACCGGTGATCAACACAGCTATCGCGCATAAAGATGCGGGTATCGGAATGATTGGGGCAGGAATTGTACATCCTCCGTTTGATTGTTTCGAAAAAGCCATGCTTTCTTACGCGAAACAATATGCCTAGTTGTTATTTAGCTCAATATTAACTAAGCAAAAAATAATGCCCGATTTCGGTCGGGCGATAAAAATAAAGCAACGCATTCCCTGAATTATTCAGTGGCATAAGAGATAGACCGTCAACAACGTGCTGCTTATGGTGTGAGGGGAATGGGAGTAAGAATATGAGTCTATTAAATATTAAATGGAAACGTGGTGATTTGGCGGCTTATTTTGGTTTGATGACCAATAACCTCACGAACCTACTCACCATGATGGGCTTACTGATTTTTGTTGTCGGCATCCCAGCGGAAATTGTTTATGGTCGTATTGCCCCTGCATTTGGTTTTGCAGTATTACTTGCCAGTGTGAGCTACGCTTACTTTGGTCAGCAAATGATTAAGCAAACAGGGCGAACTGACGTCACAGCATTACCATCAGGTCCAAGTGCACCTTCTATCTTCACGGTCACTTTTTTAGTTATCATGCCGGTTTATCAAACCACGAAAGATCCTGAATTTGCGCTGCAAATCGCGTTGGTTTGGTGCTTTGTTGAATCGATGATTTTAGTGGGCGGATCTTTCTTGGGTGAAACCATCCGTAAAATGATCCCTCGCACCGTCTTATTATCTTGCCTATCAGGTCTTGGATTACTGCTACTGGCAATGAACCCGATGTTGCAAGCTTTCGAAGCACCAACGGTTTCCTTTATTGTCCTGCTGTTAATTTTCATTAACTGGTTTGGTAAAAAACCTATTTTTGCACGTATTCCTACCGGATTATTACTGCTTATCGCGGGGTCAGTCTTGGCGTGGGTTTCTGGGTTGCAAAGCCCCGAAGCGATTACGGCATCCATGGCATCATTTGGCTTTAACCCGCCAAGTATTCATGTGGATAGCTTTTTCCAAGGTTTACCTCATGCACTGCCTTACTTAGCATCCGCAGTACCATTAGGCTTAGCTAACTATATCTTCGACCTTGAAAATATTGAAAGTGCTCATGCCGCAGGTGACGAGTACAACACACGCAAGGTGATGTTAGCAAACGGCTTATCTTCAACGGTGGGTGTGGTACTGGGTAACCCATTCCCAGTCACTGTTTATGTTGGACATGCTGGTTGGAAAGCCATGGGCGCGAGTGTCGGTTACACCTTGGCATCCGGTATCACGATGTTCATCGTACCGCTATTTGGTATTGGAGCATTTATGTTAGCGGTGATCCCAATGACTGCGATTGTGCCTATCTTGGTGTTTATCGGGGTCGTGACCGCAAACCAAGTTGTTCGAGAAACGCCGAAAATTGAAGTACCCGTCATTTTCATCTGTCTGTTCCCATGGATAGCTAACTGGGCATTGACGATGGTCAATAGCGTGATGGGGGCTGCAGGGACATCTGCAAGTGCCATTGGTACGGAAGTTTTATTACACAAAGGTGTTTATTATCAAGGTCTTGTTCATTTAGGTAACGGTGCACCACTGGCGAGTATGTTATGGGGCTGTATTGCTATCTTTGCTATCTTAAATAAACCGTTACGTGGTGCGATTGCAGCAGCAGTCGGTGCGGTTTTGGTCTTCTTCGGTATCATTCACTCTCCTGCAGTGGGCATTGCGACAGGATCAACATTGATGTTTGTCTACGCATACCTCATGATGGCCGCTTTGTTTGTTATCAAACATTTTTTAGATGGTCGCCAAACGGTGGAGCAGCAACAAGCTGAGAAAGCTGAAAAGCTTAGCAAATCAGCGTAATAAGCCAATCTTTATAGTGGGTGTACTCAGTACGCCCACTCTCTGCCAAATTTTCGGTATCAGGATAGTTAATCATGAAAGAACTCGTGGTTGTTGCCATCGGGGGCAACAGTATTATTAAAGATAACAGCAGCCAATCCATTGAAGCTCAAGAAAAAGCAGTTCAAGAAGTGGCTCAGCACATCAGCGATATGCTTAAAGGTAATTACAATATTGTGCTGACTCACGGTAATGGACCGCAGGTAGGGTTGGATTTGCGTCGCGCTGAAATCGCTCATGTGACGGAAGGCCTACCGTTAACACCTCTGGCTAACTGTGTAGCAGATACTCAAGGGGGAATTGGCTATTTAGTTCAGCAAGCACTTACTAACGTATTAGCTCAGCAGCAGCATCGCCAAGCGGTAACTGTCGTGACTCAAGTCGAAGTGGATAAGAATGACCCTAACTTTGCTGCCCCGACGAAGCCAATTGGTGCGTTTTTCAGCAAAGAGCAAGCTGAGTTGTTGCAAAAGGAGAACCCAGACTGGCATTTTGTGGAGGATTCGGGACGTGGATACCGCCGCGTGGTGGCATCCCCTGAACCGAAGCGTGTCATTGAATCAGCGGCCATTCGCACATTGACCGAACATGATTATGTGGTTGTGGCGGCGGGTGGTGGTGGGATCCCTGTGGTGAATAATGGACGGGGTGGTTATCAAAGTGTGGATGCCGTGATTGATAAAGATTTATCGACGACATTGCTGGCTAAAGAGTTGAATGCCGATATTTTGATCATCACCACGGGCGTTGAAAAAGTGTGTATTCACTTTGGCAAACCGGAACAAAAAGCGCTTGGTGAAACTTCCACGACGGATATGCAGCGTTATATGGCAGAAGGACATTTCCCTGCGGGGAGCATGCTACCGAAAATCGAAGCCAGTTTATCGTTTATCGCTAATGGCGGTAAGCGCGTGATTATCACGACTCCTGAAGCGCTGCCTGCGGCGTTACGCGGTGAAACAGGAACCCACATTATTCAAGGCTGAGTCTCACTCGACCTCACGATATGAGGTCGAATTATCGATGATAAGGAGTTGCTATGGATGTAGAACAATTGTCGGGCAGAAGAGAATTTCTGACCACGAGTGCAAAAGTGGTAGCCGCTTGTACATTATTAGGAGCGATGTCTGCGGGAGCAGCGCCACAAAATGTACCGCAATCTGGTGTTTCTCGTATTGAGGATAAGCATTATTATTTAGATGATGCATTACTGGAAACGGGCTTTAACTTCCGTGATAGTACGGTGATTGGGACACAAACTGCGTTACAAACCATCGAGATTAATGATGGGAAAATTGTGGCGGTTTTACCTAACAAGCAGCATCCTAACTCAGCGTTGAATGCCTATAGTGCACAGGGTAAATTGATGCTGCCTGCATTTCGAGATATGCATATCCATTTGGATAAAACCTTCTACGGCGGACCTTGGCAAGCACCGCAATCCCGTGAAGGTAAAACCATTATGGATATGATCACGTTAGAGCAGAAAATGTTGCCTGAATTGCAGCCTTTCACTCAGGAACGAGCGCATGCATTGATCGATCTGATTCAATCCCATGGTTCGACCATCGCGCGCAGTCATTGCAATATTGAACCTGTTTCTGGATTAAAAAACCTTGAAGCACTGCAAACGGTGTTGGATAAACGTCAGCAAGATCTCACCTGTGAAATTGTGGCTTTCCCTCAACATGGTTTACTGCTATCAAAATCAGTCCCTTTGATGCGAGAAGCGATGCAAGCGGGGGCGCACTATGTGGGCGGGCTAGATCCGACCAATGTTGATGGGGCGATGGAAAAATCCCTTGATGCGATGTTCCAGATTGCACTGGATTATAACAAAGGGATTGATATCCATCTGCATGAGACAAGCCCGGCAGGACTTGCCGCTATCAACTATATGATAAAAACGGTGGATGAAAACCGAAGCTTGCGTGGCAAGGTGACAATTAGTCATGCCTTTGCATTAGCCATGTTAAATCCTGAAGATGCCGATGCGATGGCAAAACGCTTGGCTGAGCAGCAGATCACTATAGCCTCGACCGTGCCTATCGGGACATTGCATATGCCATTAAAAACGCTGAATAAAAATGGTGTGTTTGTGATGACAGGGACTGACAGTGTGATTGATCACTGGTCGCCATTTGGTCTCGGGGATATGTTAGAAAAAGCCAACTTATATGCGCAGTTGTACACGCGTCCGGATGAGTTGGCATTATCTCGTTCCCTTGCCATCGCCACGGGCAATGTATTGCCGTTGGATGAAAAGGGCCAGCAAGTGTGGCCAGCAAAAGGCGATGATGCCAGTTTTGTGCTGGTGGATGCCTCTTGCTCAGCAGAGGCGGTTGCGCGTATCTCTCCAAGGCAAGCTGCGTTCCATAAAGGGTATTTGGCCAGTGGTGCAGTTGAAAAGTCATTAGGCTGAGAGCCGTTGTTTATATAGGCGTAGTTAATAACACATTGATCTATAATATTAATCTATAAGGAATAGGTTGTAAATCAAGGTTATAAAGCCCACATTGGTGGGCTTTTGTATTTTTATGACGTAGCGAATTTAAATGCGAGGAACTTAATCGTTTTTATAAATCGCGACTTGCGGTTTACCATCATTACCGATTGTTCCGCGATACATGCCTTCAGAGTTAAACTCCATGGCATAGTTACCTGATTTATCTAACACAATCACTCCACCACTTCCGTTGAGCTCTTTGACTTCATCCAGTGCATTACGGGCTGCTTGGTCAATCGGGGTTTTGTTGTATTTGACTTGAGCGGCAATGTTATGTGCGGTGGCTGTGCGGATAAACATTTCACCAGAGCCGGTGGCGGAAACTGCGACAGTGTTATTGTCTGCATAGTTACCCGCTCCAATAATTGGAGAGTCACCAACGCGACCAAAGCGTTTGTTAGTCATGCCGCCCGTGGAGGTTCCTGCCGCAATATTGCCGTTTTTATCGAGTGCGACCGCGCCAACAGTGCCATATTTATAGTCATACATCATCGGGTCAACAAAGAGAGCCGCATTTTTGCCATCGTGATCGAGAACCACTTTCTCTTTTTCTTTTGCTTTTTGGAGCTGTTCCCATCGGAAGTCGGTACGAAAGTAGGATGGATCAACAATTTCAAGGCCTTGTTCTGCCGCGAATTGTTCCGCACCTTTAGATACCATCATGACGTGAGGGCTTTTGGTCATGACGGCATAAGCGGCATTAATCGGATTTTTGATATTGGTGACGCCCGCGACAGCACCTGCTTTGCGGTTGCTACCATCCATAATAGAAGCATCCATTTCATTTTTACCCTCATGGGTAAATACCGCCCCTTTCCCTGCGTTAAACAGTGGGGAATCTTCCATGACATTGATCGATGCTTGAACTGCATCGAGGCTGCTGCCTCCTTTGTTGAGTACGGCATAGCCGGCTTCCAACGCTTGTGTGAGCTTTTCTTGATACTCTTTTTCTTGTTCGGGAGTGATAGTGTTTTTTGTAATAGTACCGGCTCCCCCGTGGATCACTAATCGGATTGGTGGCTCGCTTGCTGCATAAGCGTGCAAAGAAAATGAAGCTGCAAATAAACATCCTAGTAGAGATAATTTCATGTGTTATATCCTTCCAGTTATTTAGTTATTAGTCACTTTTTGAGCAAAAAAAGTATAGGATTGAAAATAGATAGCTAACAATATTGTTCGGTAAGTTCTGTGAGAGTGATTGAAATAATTGCTTGGAATTTCAGTAAGACAAGACAGAAAATGAGTGGTTATGAAGAGGACGCGTTTTGATATTTGGCGATGGTGAGATCGCCAAATGATGGGTAATTTACTTTGTAGCAAGCTCTTTTCGGATAATCTCCGCACCCGCGCTTAAGGCATTGAGCTTACCTCTAGCAACGTCGCGCGATAATGGCGCCATGCCACAGTTGGTTGATGGGTACAGCTTATCTGCATCAACAAATTGAAGAGCTTTTCGCAAGGTATTGGCGACTTCTTCCGGCGTTTCTATGGTATTTGTTGCCACATCAATGGCGCCGACCATCACTTTCTTTCCGCGGATCAGTTCAATTAAATCCATTGGTACATTGGAGTTGTGGCATTCTAGAGAAACAATATCAATGTTTGAGCTTTGCAGTTTTGGGAAAGCTTCTTCGTATTGTCGCCATTCTGAACCTAGCGTTTTTTTCCAATCGGTATTGGCTTTGATACCATATCCATAACAGATATGTACCGCTGTTTCACATTTCAGCCCTTCAATGGCTCTTTCTAGCGCAGCAATTCCCCAGTCGTTTACCTCATCAAAAAACACGTTAAATGCTGGTTCATCAAACTGGATAATATCGACCCCCGCAGCTTCTAACTCTCTCGCTTCTTGGTTAAGAATCTTGGCAAATTCCCACGCTAATTTTTCACGACTTTTATAATGATTGTCATAGAGTGTATCAATCATGGTCATTGGACCGGGTAATGCCCATTTTATCGGCTTGTCGGTTAACTGGCGTAAATACTTGGCATCTTCTACAAACACGGGTTTTTGACGAGCGACTGCACCGACCACGGTCGGTACGCTGGCATCGTAACGGTCGCGAATTTTAACGACCTGACGCTTCTCAAAATCGACACCGCTCAAATGCTCAATAAAGGTCGTGACAAAGTGTTGACGAGTTTGTTCGCCATCACTGACGATATCGATCCCAGCGCGCAGTTGGTCATCGAGTGATAAACGTAGCGCATCTTGTTTGCCTGCGATAAGTTCTTCGTTATGCAATTTCCATGGCGACCAGAGTTTTTCTGGTTCTGCTAACCAAGATGGCTTAGGTAAGCTACCGGCAGTTGAAGTGGGTAATAATCTTTTCATGACAGGTGACCTTTTATTTTATTTTTAGTTATGCGTTATTTTGTGAAAGCGAATTGATTTTCTAAATCGATGCGCTCTATTAAGCCGAATACTGTGCAGACCATTTTTCCAGAATGTTTTGATAGGGTTTAATGAAGTGTTCTTCAGTAAATTTCCCTTGCTCAATGGCGAGTTGGCTGCGCTCTTCTCGGTCATAGACAATTTTGGTTAATGAATAATCCTGTTGATTCAGGCTTGGCTGGTAGTATTCTCCCGCCACCGCGTTGGCATTATAAATTTCAGGACGGTAAATTTTTTGGAATGTTTCCATTGTGCTGATAGTGCTGATTAACTCAATGTTGGTGTAGTCGCTCAGCAAGTCTCCCGTAAAATAAAAAGCTAAAGGGGCAACACTATTTTTCGGCATAAAGTAACGGACTTGTAAGCCCATTTTGGCGAAGTATTGCTCTGTTAAAGAGGCATTAGATGGCTGATATTCAATACCTAATATAGGGTGCTGATTTCCTGTACGATGGTAAGTCTCTCTATTAGAAACGCTCAAACAGATCACTGGTGATTTAGTAAAATTGGCTTTGTACTCATTGGAATGAATAAAAGACTTGAAAATATTGCCATGTAAGCAGCCAAATTTATTTGGAATGCTAAACTCAGCTTTATCTTTATTATGTTCCAGCAGTAACACGCTAAAATCATAGTCCCGCACATAAGATGAAAAGTTATTCCCGACAATGCCTTCAATTCGCTGCTGAGTTTTCTGATCGATAATGTTAGTTTTTAAAATTTCAATCACTGGGAAAGTGCTGCCTTTCTCCTTGATGTTCATTTCTACAGAGATAATTTCCAGTTCAACAGCATAGCGGTCGCTTGTAGGGTTATCCCAAAAGACCAGTGAGTTGAAGCGGTTGTTGATCATCGTCAGTGTGTTACGTAAATTTTCTTGACGGTTTTTGCCTCGCGCTAAATTAGCAAAGTTCGTCGTAATTCGCGTATTTTCTGATGGATTATAGTTTTCATCAAAAAGGCTGCGTGTAATGTTAAAGGTAAAGTGTGTATTCATCGTATTCTGCATCCTAGCTGTAACTCTAATAGGAAAACGGCGTTCACTGCTTGATTGCCGAGAAGTTGCCTGTTTTCTCATTCATCAATCTTATGTTGCCAGTAAGTTAATATGTTTAATTTATGCCAGAGTGAGGAAGGGAGAGAAAGCGACTTAATTTCATTACCAACATGAACAAATTTCATGATGATAAAATAGGGGGGATAAATGGGTGTGATTCTAAAGGCATTCCCTTGTGAGGAGGGGCGTTAATTTGACTTGCATTTTTTGAGTTTATCTCTACTAGATAATATATTTGTTTCTCTTAAGAATCATCTTAAAAAAGATTCATTTCTTAGCATTTTATTTTTAATCTATCTTCATTTAATCCTGCTCTATAGAATAGAAAGTTAATAGAGTAAATTGAGGGTAAATAATGTTTTACACTTTTTCCGAAGGAATAAATGTATGTTTGTTAATGTTGTGTTAATTTATTTGAAAGGTTATTTATTTCAGAATAAATTGTGATAGGTTAATACAATGAATTGATTTTAAATGGGTTTTCTTTCATTTTTATTTTTATGGTTAAATAATATGCAAGACAGAATAAAATAGCATTTAATGTGAAAGATTTTCATGGATGCGATGGGGTTGTTAAGTGATTTTTGTCAAACTAAGTTGGTTAGCTACCTGATTTTTAAGTTATAAAAAATCATAAATTTAAGACTCGGGGCCTAATGTCAATTGGGGTTATCGTGTCAATTTATATTTTTTATCTTAAAAATCATATGAGTATATTTTAAATCTCAATGTAAATGATAAACGTAAAAATAGTATTTATCATCACTCATTATTTGCGTGTGAATGAGTGCCTTATTTTATTTTTAATTGAAATTATAAGTTTTTATATATAAGAAAGTAGTGTTTGGAATTAAAAAAAACAGAATATTATTATTTATAATAGGTTGTTGTGCTTGATAAATATTTAAATAAAATATGATCTAATATGAAAGATTTGAAATCATATGTAAACTTAACTCTACATGTATATTGTATAAAATAATCCATAGCCATAAAGATAAAAATATTTAATGAATCTATTTGATTACATCACTATTGTGAAACTAGCAATATTCATTATCGAATAAGGAATACCTTATATTATAGGGCTATCTACCTAGCTATAATTTGAGGGTTAGGAAGTAGGTTTAATTTATGACACTAAGGTCGTTATCTCTTATGAAAAAAGAAAAATTATATTATATCAGTCAACTGATAGGAAAATGTATGCAGGAATACCGCATAGAAAAGGGAGTTAGTGGGGAGTGTGTTGCAAAAAAGTTAGGTATTAGTCAACAACAATTATCTCGATACGAGCGTGGTGAGAATGCTCTCACTGTTGATGTATTATTTAAATATTTATTAATTATTGAGGTTAACTTCCCCGATTTTTATCATCGATTATTTTATACCATTGGGCGCCACCCTAAATTATCGATGTATATTTCAGGTTTAAACGGATTCGGCTGGGAACTTGATGATTTAAAAGATTATTATACATCAGCAATTGTATAGGTATTAAAGCTAAAACTTTTCTGTTTAGTTGGCTTATCTTATATTAATATAAATATATTGGATTAGACCTATCATAGCAGAGAATAGTACTATGCCAAATAAATTACCCACTGCTTTTTCTCGTATAACACGCAGCTCTGGGCGTGCTAATAGTATATTAACAGTGACTCTGCCTCTTTTGTTGGTATTAATCGCAACATTATTCTGGAGTGCCAATAGAATCGTTCACCATGAAACTCGACGATTAGAAGTCGAATTCAAATCCTTTATTGGTTATTTGCTCGAACAAGAAGTTTTTTTAAAAGCATTAAATAAACAAAATCAGGATTTATCAGAACTGCTTGAAAGTCGAACTTATTCAATAAATGATCAGTTTTTACCGAAAGATTGGCCATTAAGACTGCTAGAAGGAAAAGAATCTATAGTCGCAATGCCATTTACGTTAGCGTGTGGCAACAATTTAGAGTGTTCGAGAGTCCCGAGTATCTTATTTTCACTCGGCGCATATTTAGCTGATTTTTACTCCACATTTTGGGGGCGATCATACTACCCTGCGGCTGCGGTGTTCTTTATTAATGAGCATGACTATATCAGTATTAGTGTCCCATCCGTAGGCACGCTAATGGGGAATAGCGCCATATCTCCTGAATTGTTTCGTGCAGTCACCGATAGCATTAGAGATAATGTACCATTAATAAATAAACGGTTTGCTAGCATACAACACGACGGACAAGAAATGCCCGTTATTTGGCTAAAAGCAGATAAATTTAAAAATAACTTGCTGGGTATCGTTCCCGCAGGTTTTGATGCTAATTTATGGCAAAATGCGCATCTCTCCCCTAAGAATATTTATGCAGTTTCTCTATTAAGTAAAGATCATCTCAGTGTGCTCGAAAAAGTATTGAACCCAACATTGAGGCATGAATTCTGGTTATTACATGATGATTTTGGTTTATTACTAGGGGATTCTCCAGTGCCTGTTGAGCCATCAGAAGGTATTTTTTATACTCAAAATGGCTTAGTCATGAAGCTAAGTTTTAAAGACACAGATTGGATAGGCTATTACAGAATTAGTTATGCTGCATTTTTCGAAGATAATATGTGGTTACCTATTAGTTTTGTTATATCTCTACTTTTTAGCCTTTTATGTGGTTGGGGATATAAGCAGTGGTACCATAGAAAAATTCTACAGCCAGCAATACTTTCTCAGCAAGTTATCGTTGAAAGCGAAGCGTTTAATCAAACATTGATTGCAACAACGCCGATTGGGCTTTGCGTTATTGATAAAGAAACTCAAGATCTTCGTTTTGCAAATGTGCTCGCCCAGCATTGGTTAAATATACCCAATACAAATTTCCCTCACGATTCCATTGTATATAATGAACTATTAAGCCGTGTTATTTCTGATCAGAAACAAGTGACAACTGTTTTAAAATCAGGGGGACACGTATTATATATTGTGAGTACTGCAACTCAGTATCAGCAGCGCCCTGTTATTTTATGCGCATTTACCGATATCACAATACAAGCTGAAACTGAAAAACAGCTTAATCATGCTAAACGCCTTGCAGAAGAAGCGAATCAAGCAAAGTCTAATTTCTTAGCCACAATGAGCCATGAGATACGCACGCCACTTTATGGCATTATCGGGACATTAGAATTATTAGAAAACACCGCGTTATCACCTAAGCAAAAACACTTTATTGATAGGATGTCAACAACGTCTCAGTTATTAATGCACCTGATTGGGGATATTCTTGATATCAGTAAAATGGAAGCTAATCAAATCCATATTCAACACAAATCATTTGATCTACTCGATTTAATACAACAAACCGTTCAGTTATATCAAGGTCTGGCTCAGCAGAAAAAGTTACTGCTATTTGCTATTATTGATCCCAATATCTATGCTGCCAGAATCGGTGATGCTACAAGGCTACAACAAATATTTGGTAATCTAGTCAGTAATGCTATTAAGTTTACTCATAATGGAAAGATCACGATTGAATTAAGGAATGGTACAAATAACAATATAATATTGTTTGTCAATGATACCGGTGTGGGAATCAGCCAAGAACAGCAAGAAAAACTGTTTGAGCCTTTCTATCAAGCTCACTCTGGGCAGCATACCTATGGTGGTACTGGTTTAGGCTTATTTATCTGTGCCGAGTTAGTAAAACTTATGGGGGGAGAAATTAGCGTAACCAGTGAACTTATGGTTGGTAGCTCTTTCCAAATTACTTTACCGTTAGAATTCGATCAAAACAATATGCAGTGGAAAAGTTTAGCTGGCTCGAATATCTGGCTACGAACAATCGACCCATTATTAACCGATAATATTTATAATTGGTTAATTCAATGGGGGGCAAACGTTTATTTGACTGAAGCGGAATTACCTGAAGACACATCATCGGTTATTGCTGTCAGTATATTAATTCAGGATTTCTCTTTACCTCAAGATTGGCATGGAAAGATATGGGTCAGCGATGATGCAAGTTTTCGTTTATCGGAATTTAATCAACAGCTCTTTTTATTAAAGGATGAAGATAACTCAGCATTACCCTTAACATGCCCAATATTACAAACACCTTCATATGCTAATGAATATTCTTTGCGAGTTTTAGTGGCAGAAGATAATCCGATTAACCAAGTTACGCTTCAAGAACAATTAGAATTACTCGGTTGTGAAGTCTTTATGGCAAGTGATGGTGAGGAAGCTTTAGTCGTTTGGGATAATCAAGTGATCGATATTATCTTAACTGACGTTAATATGCCTTATCGCAATGGCTATGAATTAACTAAGCAATTGCGTAGTGAAGGTGAAACGTGTCCAATTATTGGTGTAACAGCCAATGGCTTAAAGGATGAAGAGGAGCGCTGTTTAGCCGCAGGAATGGACACTTGGCTAGTGAAGCCCATTGAGCTAGAAACGTTAGTCAAATTATTTAATCGTTTTTTCCCTATCTATTCTCCAATTATATCTTCGGATACAGTCACGATGGCGTTGATTAATCCACTTGATAGCAGTGATAGAGCGAATATTATTCAACATTTTACGGCTGATATTCATGCCCTTTACCAAGCCGTAAATGATAATAATATCGACGTTGTAAAACAGCTTTCTCATCGTATTCGGGGGGCTTTAGTCAGTGTAAAACAACGTGACCTAGCCAGTAAACTTCAAGTACTAGAAGAACAGTTAACAGAATCCAATATAGCGGAGTCCTATACCGCGATTTGTGATGAATTAACCCATTGGCTAAATCAGCTTAATCAAATAAATGGTGCGTAATGCAATAGCTAATCAGTGCTTGGTTATTTTCAACTCTTAATTTACGCATTGCCGCATTTTTTTGTAGGCTAATCGTCTTATCACTTCTGTTGAGCAGCTTCGCAATTTCAACAATCGGCTTACCTTGGACAAATAATCGCAATACCTCTAACTCACGAGGCGAAAGTGTTTTCACTCTTTCATCCAGTGTGGAGGCATTGCGGCTTTTCATTGTTGTCGTTAAATCAACAATAGGCTGGCGATATTGCTTTCCTTGACCGGCTAAAGTGATTGCTTTGATTAATTCTGGCAATGGCGCTTCTTTCGAGACAACAGCATTGACATGGTTGTCATATAAAGTTTGGATAATCATTGGATTGGAGATCATCGTTAATACGACCAATGCAGTGTTTGGGTATTTTCGGCGTAGAAATTGGATATAATTTTGCCCATCACTGGATAGTGTGTTATTGGGCATCATGTAATCAGTCACAATCACATCAACAGTGTGGCTATTTAAAAAAGCAAACAGATCGGAATCATTCGTAAATTCCCCTTCAATAGAAAAATGGAGTGATTGGGATAATGTTTTTTTTAATCCCGATAGGACAATTGGATGGTCATCGACGAGGACTAAGGTTAACTTTTTCATCTAAGTTACTCCTTATGAGGGGGCTTGATATTTAGTATAACAACGCCGAAAAAATGTCAAATGGTGACTGTCTATTTAAGGTTATATTTTTGAATGCAGACCACCTGTGATAGACATTTTTATCATAACAGGTGGTCAAGGTGACTAATAAGAAACAACAACGCGTATGGTTTTCGAAAAGGGACCTGAGGTTATTGTTTGTCCATTAATCTTACTTAAGGTGGCAGTGTAAGGTACATTTACAGGAGATTGAGGCTTAATTTCACCAATCGCATAGTTTTGATTAAAATTTAATTCTGTTGCGTTACTTTTGATAACAGTTTGCAATCCGTTCCCTATATCAAGGTATTTGTTTCCCAATACCGTATTATTGTTAGGTTCAAATCGCACTGAAACATTTAACCCAGTTTCACAATTTTGAGGAACCGCCATCCCCAGGTTAAATGTGCGACTCACGACTTCACCTGCGTTCATTTGTTTCGGTGAAATCGTTCCAAAGTTAACACTACCACCATTTGATGCGGTTACACTGACTGCCGGCGTAGGGCAAAGCAATGTTAAATTACCTACAATACGTATATAAACAAGAGCTCCAAGGTATTTACCTTGATAATCTACATGATATCCCAATAGAACATTGCCCGTATCAAAGGGTTTCAAAGCATTAGTCCCTTTTATGACGGCAAAATTATACATGATACCTATATTTAACGAGGTTCCTGTCGCCGGTTGAGTCCAATATCCTAAATCTAGGTCAGGAACACTTGCGTTTGTAACGGTGGCAGTTGTACCACCACCAATTGCACTTCGCTGAGTCACCGTAACCCCGCTGTTAAGTAAAAGCGTTTTTGTTTCCGCAGCGAGGGCATTTTTAAAGTAAACATGATTAGGCGTTGCTACACTGCCTGTAAAATCACATTTGAGAGACATAAATGAAGATGATGCTGTTCCTAATGTCGTTCCTGATGCAATAGAGGTACTGCTACTTGTAATATCAAAGGTAATATTTTCCTGAATAAAGTCACCATAACTAGGCTGACAATTTGATACTGCGCCAAAGGCATTAACGCTCAAAAATGAGAAGCAACATAAAATAATGGGTACGACTTTCTTAAAATAGGGGGTCATCATTTCTTCCTATTTATCATTAACCAATGTACAGGTTGTACTTTGGCAGGTGTAATTTAATAGCTTTGGCGAGCCATAATCATCAATATACGTTACGACCATTTTCGGTGATTTTGTTTTGTTATCGGGTAATGAATACACTGAAGTGCTATTTGGCTTAATGATAATCTCTTGGAAATTATCAACTTTGCTCAAATTGTCATTAATGTTAATCACAACAACATGGTATGGCGTTGGATTGATAAGTTTTAATGCGTTACCTGTTTTTTCAACTTTTAACTCTTTTTGCCAATTATTATCAGGGTATTTTTTTAATCCTGTCGGGCGATAAAAAAGTTTAAATCGTGATTGAATAACAATCTCAACTGCATTTTCCATTTCACTTTTCGGGGGGATCCCTAAGATATTAAAATAGAATAAAGTTTCTTTATCTGTCGCAGCGTTAAGAGTATTTTTTGATGCGCTGATTCTCACCTGTTTCTTTTGCTTAGGATCAAGGCGCTGTAATAGTGGTAATGCAATTAATGGTTCATTAATTTTATGACCATTTTCATTCTCAATCCATGATTGCACTAAAAAAGGATCTTTATTATCCGTATTTTCAACCACAATACTCACACCTTTACTGGCTTCATCATAAATAACCCGCGTACGATCGGCTGAGATTGAGGCATGTGCACATGTGCATGCTAATAATAGACTACTAATAATTAATTTAAATTTTCTCATGGTATTTATTCTTTATTACAAATTACATTATGAATATTTTGGATGTTTTGGTTTCCAATCACTAATTGACATGATTGCCCACCATTCCATTTAATGGTTAATTTTTGATTCGGTTGAATTCCCGTCAAATAAACTTGACCGTCTTCTGCTATCATCCCTAATACAGTATCTTTTGCTGAGTCATAAACTAAAGCACCAAACGGTGGTGTTTTTCCATCAGGAAAGTGAATAGTCATTAACGCTTTTTCACCCATAATCGTATTGAGTTTTGCATAGCCAACCGCGCCATCCGTTAATGTTGATTCAATCACGCTATCATCGATATTGACATTGTCAGGAACACTATTCAGATCAATATACTGAGTGGATTTGTAGTATGTTGGTACATTACTAATTGCCGCTAAGCCAAATCTATTGGTAATCGACTCATCTTGATTGATAGAAACATCTTTAGCGTTATCAGTATCAATAACCATTCTTGCCTGATTATCATATACTCTGCGATGTAACACAGGGCCTTGACGCGTAACGGTTAATGAGCCATTTAACGACCCACTTAAGGTACGATAATCACTACCATATGAACCCGTCATTTGGGCCGTACCATATTGAGTATCACGATATATCGACGTGTTTAATGTTGTATTATCAAAAAAGTCTCTTGTTGATAGCCCTAAACTGACGTTATTGTTGTCTATATTTGTATAGTAGCTAACGTTATTACTGTATTTCTTATCACGGTCGTTGTAAGAACCAAAATATTGTAAACGTGAATTTTTTTCGCCACCAAAAGGAACGCTTAATGAAAGATAAGCTTGTTTAGATCGTTTGCCTTTCACATAGCTACTTTCGCTAATAGATAATGATAAAAGTGCATTATCAAAAAAATCATTCTTAATCGTTTTATTGAATGATAAGTTTAACGTATCATTGCTTTTAGATTCATTCCAATAACTTTCTCTCGAATAGCTTAAACTCACATCTGAATTTAAATCAGGAATTTGTTGCGTAAATGAGGTCGTAAAAACATTTTTTTGGCGAAAATTAAGATTCGTTGGATTACCTTTTGTATAAATAAAATTATTGACGGACATAAATCCTTCATTTGAGAATTGATATCCCGTTAAATCAAGTCGACTCGAATTGGAAAATCGTTTTGCATAGTTGATTCTATAACTTTCTCCAGTACCTGAGTTCGTCGTATGTAAACGATTTTTAGACTGTGTAATATCAAATGATATGGCGCCAAAACGCTCCATATTTAAGCCTATACCTGCATTATATGCATGGTATTCGTTATCTGATGTTGCAAATAATCCACCAAAGGCGGATAAGTTGTTCAATAATCCCCAAGAAAATTCGGTTGAGATAAAGTTATTATCGACATTTTTATCATCCATTGGGGCTAATTGACCGGCATTTAATTTATATTGCAACATGCCAGGTCGGGTTAAAAATGGGATATTTGTTGATGATATTTGGTACTCTCTCACCGACCCATCTTCTTCGGTTATTTTTACATCTAATGTTCCAGATAAAGCAGAACTTAAGTTATCAATTGAAAAAGGTCCAGGCGCAACTTTGACTTGGTTTAATATACGACCATTCTGAGAGATAACGACAGTTGCATTACTCGTTGCGGTTCCTGTTACATTCGGAGCATAACCTCTTAGAGCTGCAGGTAGCATATTATCATCAGTAAAAACACTGACACCATTGAAGCGTACGGAATCAAAAATTTGACTCGCAGTATAATATTTTCCGGCAAAAAATTTAGCCGATAAATCGGGTAAATCAGTAAAAATATATGTTTGAACCCATTTGAAATTATCATTCTTACTGTCATTAAAATCTTTTTGGAATTGATAATTACTCCGTAGCCTCCAGCGCCCAACGTTAGCGCCAATGGTTCCAAATGAGCTTAAGTTATTTGTATTTTGCGTATTTTTATATTTGATGTAGTTTTCAATAATATTATAATCTAATACAAGTGCATTAATACCCACTTCACGTTGCATTGGAGGCACCCAGTTTTCATCTGAATATAAGAAGTAGGCTTGTGGTATTGATAATGCGAGCTCTTGCTTTTCATCATCAAAGTGCGATGTAATATTGTTATCTTGAACAGATAAGTCATAGCATTGACCTTCTGCCCACGTAGGTATCTTATCGATAAATTCTTTTTTTAGACCGATAGTTTCTATTAGATTTTTTGAAATACAAGGCTGTACGACGCCATCTCTTTTGAGAAAATCGATTTTATCAAAAAAGTTTATTCTTCGACCATTGACAGAGACATTAGAGAAATAAGCGCCTTCCTGTGCGGTTCCTTTTTCAAATGAACTTAAATCAATATTAGTGTCACCTGAAATAGACAAAGCATCCTGATTAAATTGAACAGAGTCCGCATTAACATAGTTTGTATATATAAATAAGCTAGAAATTAAACTAGTTACTATGTTTTTTTTAAATTTGTTCATTTTTATTGACCAGAGTATGCGATAAAAATATTGTTTTTATTTTTTATAAATTCAATAAATCTGGATATGCTATAACCACAAGATACAGCATACCCAGTAAATTAATTACTAATTAAAATTTAATATAATGATATATATAATATTAATCTTAAAAATTATTGGTAATCTAAAACGTAAGCCACGGTTGATTTAACAGACCCCGAAGTCGCTTGACCTAACGCTTGCATACGTGCAGATAAATTAATGGTATTTGCCCCTGCAATCATGTTTTGGGTAATAGTATCGCCTGACTTGATGCTTTGACCTGCATCATTTTGGAATAATACGCCAACATTTTGTGCAGTACCGCTGTTTGCCCATAAGTTACCCGCAGGATCCATCTGCCCCGTAAAGCTGACTTTTACTTTAGAAAAATCTGTGCCGCTTGCAGATGGATCTAATACACAGTTAGATAACTCTAATGTGAAGTCTACATTAGGACCTTGTGCACCCGCAGTTTTTAATGATACTGCGGGTACCGAACCTAATTGAACTTCTTTGTTGATTGACGATGGTGCAACTGAACAAGCACCAGTATTCACTGTGCCATTAAATTCAATAGTACCGCTTCCTACATCTGCTGCAAATGCAGTGGATGCCGCACCTAAAGTTAATGCGATAACAGAAGAGGCTAATAACATCTTTTTCATTTTTAAATCCTTAATAGATAGTACTAATTTTAATAAACTAAGACTTTGCCTTAGTTGGTTAATAATGTGATGCCAATATATATTGGTATCACAGTGATGTGATGGAAATCTAAGTGTTCATTAATTTTAACGATTTATAGCGCCCAAAAACATGAACATAGATTATTCTTGAAGAGGATAAATAAATATAAGGGGATCCTTAAAAGCTACAGCTTGCTAGGTCTAATGCAATTGCTTATTAATACGTTTCTGTAATCACCATCCAATTATTTATTTGTATTGTTGAAATATCTTCAAAAAAGTAATGTATGCTCACCTTGAAAAAGTCAGCTATCATGACTAATGAGTCTATATCAATTCTATTGATACCACGTTCATAACGAGAAAACTGTTGTTGACTCACATTTAAATATGCTGCAATTTCTGTTCCTGTTAACCCATACTCTTTTCTAAGTGTTTTTATTCTGCTCCCCACTATTTTGGCAATAGGATATTTTCCTGTCATTTTTATTTCCTTCATGACATATAAGTTTGAGGTTGAGTAGTGTTTAACATCAACAGGCAAAAATTCTAATTAAATAAAGGAAAAACCTCAAATGCGTAGACGAGTAAGAAATAAAAAAAATGATTAAATTTTTTTATTAAATTTATAAGGTTTAGACCACATTCGGTTAATTTTATATTTATATATTAAATTTAATGAAACAATCACTGAGAGTAACATCATTTTTCAGGTAAACGTCGTGATTAAATATGGATGTTTATCCTCACTAATTCAAAAATACAGTTGTTTTATCTAAATAGTAACCTAATAGTAGTTATGCCGGATTAAATACGGTCAAATTGGCGCCCTTGATGAGAAATATACAATTAACATGATGTTTTAAATTGTGAATTTTTACGGGCAGAGTGATAGCGACGTGTCAAATGTGATCAAAATCGAAAGTTTAGAATTGCTTTTACCTTAATCCTCGTCTTATACAAATGAATTGCTATTGATCATAAAACGCTTTCATTGACCATCATTGACTGCAATTTTCGCCATCAACTTTGACTTGGATTTGCTTCATTGCACGCGTTCGACTTTCCGATCGTACTGCTTGGTATTTTTAATCATCAGCCAATAAGCCGAGTAAACCATAGAAATATTAAGGCTAAAAAAGAGTAGTCAACGATGAAAAAAAATATTAATGTTATATTATAACATAACAAATGGAGATGGCTATGAAGCCGAATATTCATCCGGATTACCGGACAGTGATTTTTCACGATACCGCTGCTGATGTGTATTTCAAAGTTGGATCAACGATAAAAACAGAGAGAACCGTTGAATTTGAAGGGCAAAATTATCCCTATGTGACCCTTGATGTCTCCTCTCACTCTCATCCGTTCTATACCGGTAAGCAGAAAAATCATTCTCAGGAAGGTAATGTTGCTCGCTTTAATAAGCGTTTCGGAAATTTTGTTCAGACAAGAGAGGAAAAATGATGCACGTATTATGCTCATTGGCATGGAAAAAAACAGATTATCAGGATGGTAAAATGACTCGTCGCGATATTTTTATCGGCTCAATTTGTAAGTCAAATCAGTGCGTTCAAGCGGCATTGGAGGCAGTATGATGACAAAAAACATGCTTCCATTGGTTTTGTTAACCAGTTTATTCAGTGGCGTGGTGATGGCACATGGGCATCATCATGATAAACCGCAGACTGAAGCGCAACGCCAAGCTGCAAAAGGTATTTTTGCGGACAAGGATGTTCAAGATCGTCAATTGAGTGATTGGGACGGTGTTTGGCAATCTGTTGAACCTTATCTCGCTGATGGGACTTTGGATCCTGTTATGCAAGCAAAAGCAGTAAAGAATAAGGACAAAACAGCCGAAGAGTATCGAGCTTATTATGCCAAAGGGTATAAAACCGATGTGGATATGATTGGTATTGAAAATAATATCATTGAGTTTCATCGCGGCGATAAGGTCACTCAATGTAAATATGATTATGCGGGTTATCGGATTTTAAATTACACCTCGGGGAAGAAGGGGGTTCGCTACTTATTTGAGTGTAAAGATAAAAGTAGCCAAGCTCCTAAATTTATCCAGTTCAGTGATCATATTATTGCACCGGAAAAAGCGGGGCATTTCCATCTTTATATGGGGAATGAGTCGCAGGAAGCGTTATTGACTCAGTTAGATAATTGGCCGACTTATTATCCCTATTCGATGAATGGAAACGATATTGCTCACGAAATGCAACACCACTGATAATCTATTCGCCTAGTTATTTAACGTTTGCACCCCCAGAGTTTATTCTGGGGGGCATATCAGCCATCATGCACATCAGAGTGTCAAAGATAGCCATTAAGAATATTGCGATAATGATGAATAAAACACAGAGAAAAGATGCCGAGTAATAAATCAAAAAGGAACCAATAGATAAATTCTTTGGTTCCTAGCATCCTGTAAAATCAATTATTCAATATCATCTAACATGGAAGGAGGCGGAATGAAAAATAGCGTTCCCGTGATGGGGGTGCTGTATTTTAATAATTCATCCGTTGCACCATTATCTGCCCCACTAAACATATTTTTCAACATGCGATGGGTTGTTGAAAAATATCGTGCATAGCCGATGAAATAAGTACCATATTCATTTTTAGAAGGATTAGAAAATGGCATATTCGCACGAACGATTTTGAGATCTTCGCCATGCTCATCTTGGATATTGGTCACAACGTTATGAGAGCTTGGTAATTTCTGCTGATCGGATAGCTCGACGTCATTAAACTTATGACGACCAATCACCTTTTCTTGCTCTTCTGTGGTGAGATTTTGCCACGCGGTCATATCGTGAATGTATTTCTGGACAAAGGCGTAGCTTCCACCGATAAAATTAGGATCCTCTTCACCAATCACCGCATAATCAACACGCTCATCTTCCATTTCAGGGTTTTCAGTACCATCGACAAATCCAATGATAGAACGACCATCCATATAGCGGAACCCATGAACTTCATCAACATGTTCCACAAAATCACCGAGCTTTTGGCTGATAATAGAGGCTAATTCGTAGCAGGCTGAGACATTTAACGCTCTAATATGGAAGAAGATATCACCAGGGGTAGAAACGGCAGTGAAGTTTTTGCCTTTGATTTCTTTAAATGGGCTGAGTTCTTTGGGAGTAGAGAGTTGAGGAAAAAGCGCTTGCCACGCTTGAGCGCCGAACCCCATAACACAGCTCGTTTCTAATGCGGGGAAGCGAGTTCTCATACTACGAATAAGACCTGAGAAATTATTACAAAATTCCACTAGCTCATCACGATACTTATCTTTATCCGTTATATTAAAAACGAGAAAATAAGAGTTTTCACTAGGGGATTTTGTTACATCTTGATATTTCATGTGATTTATACTCTTTCTGCTGTTTTATTTACGTTAGGATACAACTTGGTGCACCGCTTTCATAATGCTTTTTAATATCAAAAAATAGGTTTTTGTTGTATTAACGGCGGTAGGGTAGGGATACAAGAGAACAACATCGTCCAATTTTGCCGCGAATTTCTGAATTTAAATGTGTGACTATTTATCATCAAAAACTCGCTAAGCTGGGGCATTGTATTAACACACTTCTATTGATGGCTTTTTCATTATTTTAAAAATACAGAAAATCATTAAACAGGAGTCATTTTACTTTAATGCTTCTTGTTCAAGCCATTCCAAAAACAAAGTTAATGATAATGACTTGTCAACATCAGGTGCAACCAACGTCAGCTTTTCTTCGAATAATGGTCGACGGTCAAAATAACGCCATTCAGGTTTTTCAAGGGCATCCCTGCGAATTAAAACAGCAAATCCAGATAACCCTTTTGCTTCTGAGCTATGTGACGTCGATACTGAAATTTCGATATCAGGATGCTGAAGATAGAAATTGGGTAGACGAAGGATCAATCAGTGCATCGCGATAGTTGTTTGGGCATTGACTCTGATGACTTTTGTATGCTGAGTTTTGCCAAAACGTATTGATGCATCACTAATGATGTCGAAGGCTACACTAATTTCTGCCGCAAATGCCCGAGCATGTTCAGTTGCCACACTGCGCTGTCTCTGACGTTCAAATAGCGGTTGCCCAAGCCATTTTTCCAGTAACTTGTTCTGACGACTCACAGCACCGTGGGTAATACCTAACTCTTCAGCGGTGGCACTAAAGCTATTTAAGTATGCGGCGGTTTCGAACAACTTTAGGGCGTTTAATGGCGGTAGGTTACGTTTTTCACCTGTGAGTTTTTGTATCGTAATGGATAGTATTAATCGATATTGTGATAATAACACACAGTTTAAGATGTGATCTTTGAGACGGATATCAGAGACATCATGGAAATTTATATCTGCATAACAATCGTTGCCATATTCACGGGTGCATTAAGTGGAATCGTTGGTACAAGGTCTTCTTTAATCCTTCTCCCTATATTGGTAAATATATTGGGTCCTAAATCAGCGATGCCGATAATGGCGATCGCCGCGATTATTGGCAATATCTCACGTATTGTGACGTGGTGGCGGGAGGTGGACTGGCGTGCTACGTTGGCATATTCGTTACCCGGTATTCCTGCAGCTTCAATGGGGGAAGTGGACAGTAACGAGAGATGATGCATAACCTGAAGAGATGGAAAAGTTAGATGAAATTGGGGGCCTACTTGCTGAGACTTAGCTGGGCAATTTTTGCGGGCAGCATATAATCCAATAGTCGGCATTTAGCGGGAAGTCGATATAAGAGAACTAGAGGGCATCAATAAAAGTTGGAGTAATAAAGAGGGAAAGTCCAGCCTAATTACTGGACTTTCTGAAAAAATAATGATTAAGGACTAAAAAAACACTCGAACACCGGCGTTAATATTAAGAGGCGATTCAATCATTGAGCCTTTTGAATAACTAGCTTCAGTATAAAGTGATGTATTCTTGTTAATACGAGCATCTAGACCAACACGGTAGTTGCCCATACTTCCTGAATAATCATTTTTAAGTTTTACGGTATCATTGATTAATACAGTATTATCATTAATGAATTCGTTTTCAAATGAAGCTTTTATATAAGGTGTTAATGTGGATTTTTCACCAATATCGAATGTGTAACCTGCTTTAACACCTGCTTCCGCTTTTAATGATTTATCATTTCCTAATTTCACTTTCATTCCATTGGTCATTTTTAACTCCTTATTTTTAGCAGAGAAATATTCAATTCTAGCGTAGGGAGTAATGAATGAATGATTAAAATTAGTTTGTTTTCCTATTTCAAACGCAGAGCCAATACCTTTTTGCTTAAAGCTTGTATTCGCGATGTTATTCATATTAAATCTGACGCTACTTTCACTATCAAAGTAATTTCCTTTGACTAATGCATCTAAATAAAAACCGTTATCCTTTATATATGATGCATACAGACCTAATGAGTAGCTATCAACATCTGATTTACTTCCTGATTTTTCTTTTATTTCATTTTTTGTTATACCAAAAGAAATGCCAGTATTAAGACTATCAGTATTGATATCAAAAGTTTTTCCTATACCATACTCAAAACCATTTTGCTTTAACTTGTAGGGATTGTTAACTCCATTATCAACTCTATACTCGTTATGAATATATCTTCCCCATACCTGGTTTCCATTTATATCGGTCATACTATTATTTAATCTATCAGTGATAGTATGATATTCATTAGTGAAAATAGTAGAGGCATAGGATGCGATCGATAACGCACTTTTAGCCGATTGAGATAATTGGTCTGAATGTTGCTTTAGATACCAATTATCATTTTTTTGTTCCAGAGTATAAACAAATGAACCAAGTTCAACCTTATCTCCATTGAGTTTAAATGCATCATTTGTACTATTCCCTGCATGGATCAAGTGGTATCCATCGCTACTTTCTTTGCCGCTCCCTGCAACATTTACAATGTTATTCTTTCCTGAAAAATCAGTAACATTAAGGAAATCGCCATCCATTCCCTCAACATTCATATAGAAAGATGAGTTATTAGATTCCAGTTTGTTTATATTTAAAGTTTTAAATTCCTCGGTGGATAATGTGCTATCCAGAGGCGAGTGGAAATGTACAGATGAATCCGATAAAGCTATATTTTTTGTATTTAGACTATTAACAACGTAGAGCTTACTATCGTTGGATAATGATATATCAGCATCTGAGTTTTCAGCTAAATAAAGCGATGCACTATTATCTAATTTAGCATATCCAGACAAAATACCATTCTTGAAAACATATCCAACCCCACCATTAAAGGTTACATTTTCTCCTTTTGCTGTCGGATCAATATCATATCGACCACCGATAACTGTAGTATCTTTTGCGTATCCACCTGCATTTATATCTTGTCGACCCCCTTCATTGACAGTTACGTTAAAAGCACTGCCGTTAGCACCAATATTTTGGTATCCTCCATTATTAATGGTATCTCCTGATGTAGTACCACCATCTGTTACAACTTGCTTTCCACTGTTGATTGTAGTGTTTGTAGCGGTGCCACCGCGAACAAATACAGCTCCCCCATTTATAGTAGTTATATTAGATGAACCACCTGCATACACATATTGTGCTCCACCAGTATTAACCGTTGTATCTTCCGCTTTACCTCCAGCATTTATGAATTGTCTTCCTTTATGTTCTAAAGTACTTTTATTGGAAATAGCTCCATTATTAACATGCTGAATGCCTGATGAACCGATATATGTTTTATTAGCAATAGCACCTGATTCTAGGTTTTGAATTCCCGAAATTATTTTGAAGCTACTGATTGCTGCATCTGTCACTGTACTTTTACCTCCATTGAGTACAATGTGTGATGCACTACCACCAGCATTGATATATTGATGTCCATTAGTGATAACCATGCTGTTAGTTATTATTCCTGAGACATTCTGGATACCATCAATAACTTCATTACTTATTTTATTACCTTTATCTACATTTGAGGTAAAACTAGCAGATAAGCCAGTTCCTGGTATTACTGAAAGAATTAATATGTTAATTAATTTTACCTTAAACATATTTAATTGACCTCGAATATAAAATTGATTGTATGATGGTGAAAATGAAAAAATAATTAACTTGGTTGTTAATCAATTAATACAATTGATTAACAATTGAAATGCTAGGGAAACATTCTATCCAAAGTTTAATAAGGTTTACAATTCGAATATTTCAAATTAATTTGTAGGATTTTATTGATAATATATAAAAATAGGTTGGCTATGATTTCAACAGAATTGAAATCATAGAGATGACAACTTATTTGATCGTAGAGTATATAACGCATTGAATGTATAGGTTAGTGAGGGTTTATAAATTAAGGTTAATTAAAAATAATATTAATTTATTAGTGGTACATAATAAAATTAGAGATTTTATATAACTTTGATTTTTTTTGGGGAAAACGTGGAGTTATGAGATGCTTTGGTATCAGCACTTAAAGTCTTAAATGTTAATATTGAGTTTTTTTTCGAACAGGTGAAGCTTGAAGCTTGCAAAGAACCTATTGAATATAATAAGGATAAGCTGGGTTTTCTGTGGTTATATTTAATACAAGGAACTGTTTTTCTCATATATACCCAGCAGATAATTCACATTAGTATCTAAAATTCTCCCTATAACAAGCAGATCATCGATGTAGGTAGACATATCCCCATTTTCATATCGAATATACTCAGCTCCAGCTCCAGCTCCAGCTCCAGTTAAGTTATTAGCTACCTCTGAAGTTGAGATATTTTTTTTGGATACGAATCTGTTTTATGAAATTACCGAACATCTTGTTTGTCATAATACACCCTATATACTCAATTGATTAAATATAATTAAGATGGCTGTGTTATAAATTTAGTGCTTGGTAGATAACAAAAAAGCCCACAGGAGTGAGCTTTTTTATTTTTCTTTTTGTGCACAGGTATCGCTGAGTTTCACTATTATTTCATAAGCTTTATCTGGATTGTTAACGATTTCTGCACCTGTCATTGAAACAGTTTTCACGGAAGCTAACCGGTTTGCTAGGCAAAAATGTTCAACTTGTTTTTCCAAAATAGGCTTCCATTTTTCGCCTCCCGAGAGAATTGAAAATTTACGTCCAAATAGCAGGGCAGTGGACAGAGAGGCGTCGAGTAAGCCGATGACGGGAAAAGGCACCATCTCTTGTAAAATAAAGGCTTCGCCGCAGCCGAAACCTGCAATAATCGCGGCATCAAATTGTGCGTCTTTTTTAAGTTGTTTAGCCATCATATCAATGAATGCATTGCGATACCGATAGCAACCCCGCTGTCGATATAGTCAGACCCAAAACTGGATGTTAGCCCAACAACCTCGACATTATCTCCTGCAGCTTTACGTGTTTCATAGTCGCTAAAACCGATGCTCCGAGTATAAAATTTCTACGGTTGCTATTCATATTCATTTTGCACTGTCCTTAGTTGAAATAACATAAATGTGATTATTGAACGGTATCTAATAAACGAAATAGGACAATCTTGTATTCTTGCTGTAAGGCAATTTTAAATTCTAGATCTCTGGTATTATTGATTCTGGTTTTAAGAGAAGAGAAAATCTGTTGTTTAGTGGCTTTTTTAACGGCCAATAAAAAAGGGAAACCAAATTTTTCATTATATTCTTTATTTAATTTAGCTAGTTCTTTAGCCTCTTCCTCTGTGCATTCATTGAGCCCAGCACCTGATTGTTCCCCTTGTGACAAGGCTGCGATGTTATTATTGCGCAAATTTTTGCACGCTAATTGAGGATGAGATTTAATGAGCTCTAATTGTTTCTCTGCTCCCGATTTTTCAACCACATTAACAAGATCAATATACATATTAACAAACCCAGTAAAAGGGCGTTTAGAGGCACTCTCGACAATAGGCCACGTTGTATCTTCAAAAATATTCGAGAATGTTTTTTCGTAATCATTAACACTCATTTTATTTACTTCATCAATATTATAAACTTGACTGGCAGTTACATAGTGTGCAGAAAGTAACAAAGGCAAAGAAATTAAAGTGCATTTAATTAATTTCATATCTATTCCTTTATATAATGGTAAAGTTGATTTTAATTTGAAGGAATTTTTTAAGAAATCAAAGGCATTATTTATTAATGCCTTTGATTGCGAGTGAGACTATTTTGTTTTCTTACAATTCAAATGATTTAGAATATAGATAATGAATTGCAACATAGTTATTTGAAATTATAGTTCAATATCACGGTTACAATCTTTAGAATAAATATAGCTAAATTCTTCGTCGCCAACTGCATAACCTGCTTGCAGTGCATATGATGCCATAAAAATATAATCGCCTTTCTTGACAGGAACCCAATCATTATCGAGGTTATACATACCTTTACCCGATAATATTAACGCACCATGTTCTTGATAATGAGTTTCGATATAACCGTGGCTAGCACCTGGTTGGAAGGTTAGAATATGGATATTCATATCAAAACCAAGGTCTTTAGGTAATAAGTCTTGTAAATGGACATTGTGCATTCCTTCATAATCAATTTTAGGAAGCTCATTGACGTTACCACAAACCACGTGTGCTTTATGGCCCTCTGTTGGTTCATAAACGCGTTTGTATAAAAATATTTTTGAAGGATTACCCTTGTTATTATTTTTAAAGCGCATGGTGACACCAGCTGGGCAATACAGGTAACCACCTTGGGTTAATTTATGTTCATCTTTATCAGAATAAGCAATGAGTTCGCCTTCAATGACATAAATAATGCACTCAATTTTACCGCCACCAAAACCCGCTAAGTTACCACCTTCATTGAATAAGGTTCCGACGTAGTCAACAAAGCTAGCTCCTAATTTTGGGGTGGATAAAATTGTCATATTACAGTCAGTAAAACCGGGAATGATATTACAAACAACCCCGTTAGGTGGAATGATGGCATAATTATCTTTTTTGATAATTGCACGTGACGCCAAAATATCATTTGGGTAGCCAATTTGATTATCTAAATAACCCATTTTAACCTCTCCTAAGTAATTTCATTATTTGTTGTTTTGGCTATATGTTGCAGAAAATCTATTCCAGATAGGCCAATTTATATAAAACTTCCGTCAGTAATTTCACGCCTTCAGCGAGATCGCTTAATGTAGTGGCTTCCGCAGGATTATGGCTGATCCCTTTAATGCTGGGAACGAACATCATGACGGTTGGAACAATAGGGGCAAATATTTGTGAGTCATGGCCAGCACCACTGTGCATGACTTTATAGCTATATTGATTTTCATCACAAATTTTTTTTACGAAAGTAACTAGCTGCTCATCCATTGGAATTGGTGCTTCGTCCATCCAAAGGTCGATTTTTACCTCAATACCCATTTCAGTGCAAATTCGTTGAATATCGTTCTCTATCATAGCGGTGAATTCAACTAGCGTTGCTTTATCGGTATGGCGACAATCAATCGTAAAATCAGTTTGACCTGGAACCACATTCACCGTATTTGGGTGGGGAACTACTCGACCAAACGTGAGTACTAATGGGTCACCATACTGTTTGGCTTTTTCAGTGGATTCATAACAAATACGGCTGAAGGCACAGATAGTATCTTTGCGATACCCCATTGGCGTTGTGCCTGCGTGATTGGCTTCACCTTTTAAGGTTATATTGTAACGACGTTGACCAACAATGCTATTCACAACGCCAATTGTAATATGCTCACGTTCAAGTACGTTACCTTGTTCAATATGTAATTCAACAAAGGTTTTAATATCACTGCGAGGATTTTGGTTGGCGGGGCGAAATTTAAAACCAGCTTGCGACATTGCGTCGACAAAATTGACCCCTTCAGCATCTGAAATATGTTTAACGTCTTCCTTTTTGGCGATACCGACAATATTTTTGCTACCCCAGTACACGTAAGGGAAGCGGCTACCTTCTTCTTCCGCTAAGGAAACAACCTCTAATGTTCTGAGTGGCTGACCATATGTTTTATGCAGATAATCTAACGCTATATAGGCGGCTTCAATTCCGAATTGCCCGTCTAGATTTCCACCATTAATAACGGTATCGATATGTGATCCTGATAAAATTACTTGATCTGGATATTTACGGCCCTTGAGTTGACCAAACAGATTGCCAATATCATCGTAATAGGCATATAAACCTGAACTTTCGAATGCATTTTTTAACGCTTTTTGCGCACTAACCCATTCTTGAGTATAAAGCAGGCGCGTCATGCCATTATTTTCTACCGCGCCGTGTTGAGACAGCCAATTTGAAGTTTCTTTAACTTCTTTTGTAAAGTCCTTCATATTCATACCACCTAGTGATTTTTATACTGTGTGCTGTAGCAACAAAACAGTTTGTGTTGTCACTAAAGCGCGATATTTGTTTTCATAGGCAAAAGAAAATAATTAATGGTTCTACTGTATCTTTGTTATATTTGGCAAGGAGCCCCTAACCTCTTATTTATCGAGTGATTAGGGGTAGAACGATGCAATAAATATTGGCAGGAGATCCGATTAATCATCGTATTTCCGTATTTATTTAGCTGGCAAATGGTGATTTATTATCATAGGATTTTTGGTAAATATCATCAGAGACCAAATAATCATAAATTTCATCGACAATATCGATACCATTTACTTCACTTTGTTTTTCTCTTGCTAAGCTATTTTGTCCTGGGAATTGAACCTTATCGAAGCCTGGGGCAGGCTTAACGGCATTGAGTTCATTCATGACTTGAGTGATGTGTTTGCGGAACATCACCGGGTCAGTAAAATAAGCAGGGTTGATAACAATATGTAATTGCCCCAGCTCTCTTCCTTGCGTTAAATCGTGATACATGGAACTGACGTGTTTACCAAAAGGCAGTCCTAGTAACACACCGGAGAGAATATCGACCATCATCATCAAGCCATAACCTTTAGGCCCTGCAATTGGGACTAATGCCGTTACTGCAAATGGATCTGTTGTTGGGTTACCGTCTTTATCTACAGCCCAAGTATCTGGAATTTTTGCATTTTTTGAACGAGCATCTAACACTTTGCCCCATGCTTGTACGGTCGTTGCCATATCAAAGGTGATATTGTCCGTTTCACCGGGTGCGGAGAATGCGATAGGGTTAGTACCATAATAGGTTTCAGCACCGCCATAAGGGACGACCATCGGGTCTGACTGACAAACTGAAATACCAATCATGCCAGCACTAGAAGCCTGTTGAACAAAATAAGATAATGAGCCGCTGTGACCTATACGGCGCACTCCTACCACTGCAATCCCATTTTCTTCTGCCATTTTAATGGCTTCGTCCATACTCAGTTTGGCGGCAACATGGCCTGCACCGTTATCGCCGTCAAAGACAGCGCTACAAGGACCTGTTTTTTCAAAGGTAAAATTAGGTGAGTTATTTGTGCCACCTTTAGAAATGCGTTCTGCATAATATTCGACACGCACCGCACCGTGGGAGTGAATACCTTTCGCATCGGCATGAACAAGGACATCAGAAACGATATCAGCATGATCTTTTGATAATCCTGCTGCATGGATTTTATTAGCGATGAGCTGATGGAGTTTTTCTTTAGAAACTTTCATACATAAATAACCCTTTAGTGTTTTTTAAGTTTAATAAAACTCTTTGCTGATACCAATGTAACAACTAAATTATCTATAAATGTGATCTAGATTATTTTTATTCGATTTTATAAAAAATTGTGCAAATAGCCCATTAATTATTAGAACGAATCTAACAGTTTTAAATTTGGTGTTTTTTCTTTTAATACCAAGTGTATTTTAAAGGAATTTCTAACAATATATAAAGTGTGAGCATTCTCAACTTATTTATAAGGTTTATTTGTAATTTTATTTTTCAATAAATGCCTATTTACTTTTTTATCTCATTTATTGAGTAAATAAAACTTCAATTAATAAAAGTTGTTTAAAGGATGTCACTATGATCCATGCTTTCATAAAAAAAGGGAGCTTCCAAGATTCAGTGAGCTTAATGCTGATATCTCGAAAACTAAGTGAATCTCCAAATGTTTCAGAAATATCCGTCATGATGGGAACACCAGCGAATAAGTCGTTACTTGATGCAACCGGATTTTGGCATTCATCCTTTGATGACGCAACACCGAATGATATTTGTGTTGCGATTAAAACCGAATCTGTGGATACCGCTATTGTTGATGAAATTGCACAAGCGTTGGATGAATCACTCAAAGCGTTGGCTCAAGGACAACAGCAAACGGGGAAAAAGCTCCAGCGTGTTCGTAGTTGGCGAATGGCAAAAAATAAGCTTCCGAATGCCAATGTGGTATTAGTTTCTATCGCAGGGGAGTTTGCCGCAGAACTGGCTGACCAAGCGTTAGATGATGGCTGTAACGTCATGATGTTCTCCGATAACGTGTTGCCAGCGGATGAGCGCAGATTAAAGCTTAAAGCGAGCGAACGTGGTCTGATAGTCATGGGGCCTGACTGTGGTACGGCTTACTTAGCTGGTGCACCACTGGCGTTCTCCAACGTAGCACCCCAAGGAAACATTGGCATCATTGGGGCATCGGGAACGGGTATTCAAGAGCTAATTTCTCAAATTACGCTTGCAGGACAAGGCATTACAAATGCGATTGGGTTAGGCGGTCGCGATTTAACCGCTGAAATTGGTGGCGTCAGTGCCATGACCGCCATTGAATTGCTCGCATCCGATCCGCAGAGCGATGTTATCGCCTTTGTTTCTAAGCCACCCGCTAAAGAAATCCGTAGCAAAGTGATTGATAAGCTTAAGGCTCAAGGAAAACCTGTTGTTGCATTATTCCTCGGTACCAAACCTGAAATCAAACAGGATGGAAATTTATACTTTACTGAAACATTGGATGAAACTGCGCGTGTTGCAGCCATGCTTGGTCGTGTTGAGAAAGCAGCTGCGCTTCAACCATCAGCAAAAGGAAAGAAAATTTCAGGTCTGTATGCGGGGGGAACACTCGCGGCTGAGTGCGCCATGTTATTGGCCGAAAAATTAGGGTTACAAACAGACGCTGCCCACGATCAGGGAATGATGCTTAACCAAGATGGCCATCGAATTATTGATTTAGGTGATGACTTCTATACACAGGGCAAGCCTCACCCAATGATTGACCCATCTACTCGCAACCAGCAAATTGCGGCGCTTGCTCAGAAAGCGGATGTTGGCGTGTTATTACTGGATGTGGTTATTGGTTATGGTGCTCAAATGGATTCAGCGCAAACACTGGCTAAAGAAATTAATGCATTAAGAGCTAATCGCTCAAATAACTCACCGATTGCGGTTATTGCTACCGTAACGGGGACTGAGCAAGACCCTCAAGTGCGCTCCGAACAAATCGCTTATCTCGAAGAGGCCGGTATTGCGGTGATGAATTCACAACCTGAAGCGGTGACGCTGGCATGCAACATTATCTCTCCACCTGTGATTGCATTCCCCCAAAAAGAACAAGACATCCTGCAAAGCGTTTCGGTCATTAACGCGGGTGTGCGCAGTTTTGCGGATGACTTACAAGCCAATGATATCCCAGTTGTTCACTACCAGTGGGCTCCCGTCGCTGGTGGGAATAAAAAATTAGCTAATATTCTGAAAAAATTGAAATAAGGGTTTGGATATGTACTCAACGATTGAAGAAGCAAATACCGCAGTAATTGAACGTATTCGTGCCGCTCGTCCTTTTTGGCAAAGTGTTGAGCCTGCAAAAGATCTCATCCCAACGTTACAACAAGGCAAAAAACTACTGCATGCGGGCCCGCCTGTCACTTGGGATGAAATGAGTGGACCCGTGCGTGGCGCTTGTATCGGAGCCTGTTTATTTGAAAAGTGGGCTGATAATGAAGAGCAAGCTCTTAAGCTATTAAACAATGGTGAGATTGAATTCATTCCTTGCCACAGCGTAAAAGCGGTGGGGCCAATGGGCGGAATTACTTCCGCCAACATGCCAATGTTGGTTGTTAAGAACATGACCCACGGTAACTTTGCATACTGCAACATGAATGAGGGTATCGGTAAAGTCATGCGTTTTGGGGCATACGGTGAAGATGTACAAGTGCGTCATCGTTGGATGCGTGATTCATTAGGCCCAGTACTGAAAAAAACCTTACAAACGTTGGAAAATGGCATTGATTTAACAGCAGTGATGGCGCAAGGCATCACTATGGGGGATGAATTCCACCAACGCAACATCGCTACTTCTGCATTGTTATTAAGACAACTTGCGCCAATCATGAGCGGACTGGATATCGATAAGACTGAGCTCCAGCAAGTGATGCAATTCTTAAGCATTACAGACCAATTTTTCCTCAACCTTGCCATGGCTTACTGTAAATCGGCGATGGATGCTGGCGCTGAAATTCAGCATGGCACCATTGTGACCGTATTAACGCGTAATGGTAAAAACTTTGGTGTGAAAATCAGCGGTATGGGTGATCAGTGGTTCACGGCGCCTGTTAACACACCGGAAGGTCTCTTTTTCTCAGGTTACAGCCAAGCGGATGCCAACCCAGATATTGGTGACAGTGCAATCACTGAGGCGTTCGGTATTGGCGGTGCAGCGATGGTAGCAGCACCGGGTGTTACACGTTTTGTTGGTGCAAGTGGTGGGATGAGCGCCGCATTAGACGTGTCTGAGGAAATGACTGAAATTTACTTAGAACATAACATGATGCTGCAAATTCCGACTTGGGATTTCCAAGGAGCGTGTATCGGACTGGACGCTCGCCGAGTGGTTGAAACGGGTATAACGCCGCTCATCAATACAGGGATCGCTCATAAAGAAGCAGGGATTGGCCAAATTGGTGCGGGTACGGTAAGAGCACCACTGGCTTGTTTCGAAAAAGCGATTGTTGCGCTAGCGGAAAAAATGGGTATTAGCGAATAAATCGATAATTTTCACTCTGAAGGAGCTTAAAAATGATCATGCAAGCACTGTCTGTTAGCTCTCACTTACCTAAAGAAACAGGAATGTTGAATTGCGTTGGACGCTTTAATCATGCACTTAATTTTATCACTCCTTCAGGTGAATTATTGACATTACATCGTTATGGTCGAGGACTAAGTCCCATGGGCTGGATGGTTTCTGATACTGATTTTCAAGCTATTTTTGATGATGGATGTGAGTCTGTTGAGTATCAAAATGATCGATTAGTCAGCCCTAACTGGCAACTTGTTGCACCAAAAGCACGCTTATCACTCAAGTTGATGCCACAAAAACTCCCTAATGGAACGTTTACTGCATTATGGGACATTTTAAGGCAATCGAAAGCGAAAAGTGGTCTACACGGCAGTTTGAGTGACGTGACAACTGGCCCATTATGTCGTGAATTAAAAGAATTAAAAGCAAACTATCAACGATACCTTCAAGGTGAACACATTGATTGGCAGTCGATAATTGGGAGAGGACCCGGCTTAACACCAAGCTTTGATGATATCTTAATCGGTATGCTATTGGTCACTTTTCTTAACCCAAAAATTGATAGTGACAACTTACCCAATTTTTTTCAAGACACTCCGCCTTTAGAGTCACTCACGACTCTGATCAGTGTGAACTATTTACGTTTTGCTTCCCAAGGCATCTTTTCGACTCCACTACAAACATTAGCAACTGCATTAGCGCAGCCGATGAAACTATCTCAAGCGGTGCGTTTATTGCTTCAGGTCGGTCATTTTTCGGGGGCGGATACGTTAATCGGTGTGTGGTTAGCGGGGATGGATGAAATGGGTTAACGTTCGCGAATAAATAAGGACAAACATGGAAACTATTGTTATCGCCTTAGGTGGCAATGCATTACTGCAGCGCGGAGAAGTGCTTTCCGCTGAAAATCAATATCAAGCTATCGCATCAATTGCGGGAACTTTGGGGCAACTTGCACAAAAATATCGTGTGGTGATTGTACATGGCAATGGACCTCAAGTTGGGTTATTGGCGTTGCAAAACTTAGCGTATCCAGATGTGCCTGCTTATCCGTTGGACATTTTAGTTGCGGAAAGTCAGGGAATGATAGGCTATATGTTGATGCAAGAATTGGGTCGCAAACACCCTAAACAGCCGGTCACAACGCTGCTTACGCGTGTTGAAGTCGATGGTAATGACCCTGCCTATCAAAACCCCACGAAATACATTGGCCCAGTTTATGATGAGCAGCAAAAAGAAAGTTTAGAAGCTAAGCTGGGTTGGACGATTAAAGCGGATGGAAAGCATTATCGTCGGGTTGTTCCATCCCCTCAACCGAAAGCGATTCTGGAAATTAATGCCATAAAATGTTTGTTAGATCAGCAGCATATTGTCATCTGTAATGGTGGCGGTGGTGTTCCTGTTATTCAGCAGGATAATGGATTTTGTGGTAGTGAGGCGGTTATCGATAAAGATTTATCCTCCGCATTATTAGCGGAAGTGCTTGAGTCTGACCACCTAATTATTCTAACCGATGCGGATGCCGTCTATCGGAATTGGGGAACTCCTGAGCAAAGCGTGATTAGATGCGCAACGGTAGCAGAGGTTGCCCCTATGGCAATTGATGATGGTTCTATGGGACCGAAATTGATGGCGGTCAGCCGTTTTGTACAGCGTTCTGGTAAACCTGCTTATATTGGTGCGTTAAAGCAAATAGATGCTATTTTGAAAGGAGAGGCAGGCACTAAAATTATACCATAGTGATTAATTGCTTTGATAATCAAGGATGTATTAATGAAAAACGTTTCATTGGGTCATGATGCTTTACCCGCAATTGGCATGGGTAGTTGGAATTTGGGGCAGCAACGGAAAAGTGCAAAAGAAGAAATTGAAGCAATACAAGCAGGCCTTGATGTAGGCTTAAAATTAATTGATAGCGCTGAAATGTATGGCAATGGGGCTTCTGAACAGTTAATTGGTAAAGCAATTTCAGGACGACGCGATGAAACGTTTTTAGTATCAAAAGTTTATCCATTCAATGCCGGAGGCAAAGCGTTAGTTAATGCTTGTGAGGGCTCTTTACGCCGCTTAAATACGGATAGGCTTGATCTGTACTTGTTGCATTGGGCTGGCGATATCCCCCTCGAAGAGACCATCCAAGGTTTCGAAAAACTGCAAAGTGCGGGAAAAATTCGCTATTGGGGGATATCTAACTTTGATATCAATGAACTGCAAGATATGTACGATAACCTCGCAGGAGGCCGATATTGTGCGACAAATCAGGTGCTCTATAACCTTGGTAGCCGTGGTATTGATTATTCATTACTGAACTGGTGTCGACATAAAAAAATGCCGTTAATGGCTTATTCACCGCTCGGCAGCGGTAATCAATTACTTCGGCACCCAACGTTGAGGATGATTGCGCAAAAATATCAAGTTGCACCAGCAACAATAGCATTAGCGTGGGTGATCCGCGGCGAGGGGGTGGTTGCCATTCCTGAGTCAGGTAGCAGGGCGCATATGTTGCAAAATGCGCACGCTTGCCGGCTGGTGTTAGATAGTGAGGATCTTGCGTTGTTGGATGAAAGCTTTCCACCACCAACACATAAGCAACATCTGGATATTTTGTAATTCATTCAACGTTATTTTGTTGCTGGGTCAATTGGGCTCAGCAAGCTTTGGATGATGGGATCGCGCAGTTTGAACAGTTTCACGACCGTTTTTAATACTTCTCCTTGCTGATTGCTATTCCAAGCTAAGGATAAGGGGGACGGTCTTCTAGGCCTTTTTATTGATTTCTCAATCAGTTGTTGGTTTTGAATATAGGGTTTGCAAATAGAGGCAGGTAAAAAGCCAATCCCCGTTCCTTTTAGGTGACAGAGTACTTTGGTTTTCATATCAGGCACTTTGATTTCTCGTTGGCCTGATAATAGCCATGCAGTGCGTTTGGATAAAACTTGCGAGGTATCTTCCACATTGATAGTCGGGTAACAACGCAGTTGTTCATCGCTAAGAATACCGTCAATAGAGGCAAGTGGGTGTTGATTGGCAACTGCAAAGACCCAATCGATTTTGCCTAAAAACAAGGTGTTCATGTCGCTGTCCAATGATTCAGAACCTGGGACACCGATTGCAATATCACATTTGTTACTGAGTAGGGCATCCCATACCCCCATATACACTTGCCGAGTGATATTAAGGCGGGTGAAAGGAAAGCGCTCGGTGAGATGTTGGAGTAGGTCAGCGACGGCATTTGGCTCATAGAGTAAGTTATTAATTGCAATCGTAATTTCTTGCTCGACACCTTCATTAATCAGCCGTAACTGATTTGGCATATTACTTAACCAATTATGCCATTCACGGCAATGCTCAAGGAGATATTCCCCCGCAGAGGTCAAGTTAACGGTTCGTGTCGTTCGAGTGAAAAGCTGGACTCCAACATATTCTTCTAAGATTTTGATCCGGTAACTGATGGTTGCAGTGCTTTTGTAGAGTTGTTTTGCGGCTTGAGAAAAGCTCTGACACTGCGCAACAGTGATAAAGGTTGTCATCGTTTCTTGATCTAACATGTATGTATCTCCCTAAAGTCAAAGGAAAAACCAATTTATAATATTTTTTAGATCTGCATTTTGTTTCACGTTATCCATTAAGTTGGCTTCATCATAATTGAAAGTGATAAGTATAAATTCTGTAAAATTGTTAGTAATTATTATCTTACTGAATATTAAAGGATTATATATGAAATAAAATGAAAAACTGTGACCCATGATTTTTTATGGAAAAATTTTCCATAAAATGATGTTAAATGTAATACAACCTGATAAACTGATTTTGTCATGTAGGTGGTTGTACAAAATAGTGGCTTAAAATTTTTAGTGTGTTAGGAGAAAATAATGGAACTTGTTCTATCTGATCTGACACCGGAAGCGTTTGCCCCCTATGGAGACGTCATCCAAGTTGAAGGATCTGAATTTTTTCATATCAATGAGGGTACGACAGAACGTTATCATGCTTTAGGTAAAGCAGAGATTACCGATGAAAGCCCAGTTCTAATGAGTATTAGCCGTTCAGAACCCATTGATATGCCAATGAATGTTAAACTTTTAGAGAAGCATCCGCTTTCCAGCCAAGCTTTTATTCCAATGAATGGCGAGCGTTTTATTGTCGTGGTGGCTGAGCCGGGGGATGATATCCCTGTTGGTACCTTGCGAGCATTTATCACCAATGGTAAGCAGGGTGTAAATTATCACCGCGATGTATGGCATCATCCGATTTATGCATTTCAATCACAAACGGATTTTTTAACGGTAGATAGAGGTGGTGCAGATAATTGTGTCGTTAAGGATCTCCCTGAGCCTTGTCAAATAGTTTTTCCTTAACTACTCTATTGGGCGACAAGGACTAGCTAATATGGCTCCTTTCTGCCGATAGCAAACATAAAAGGTAAAAATAAATGACTGAACCACGCACAAAAGGAAGACCACAGACAGATAAAAGTTCGCCAAAAGGTGCGCAGGCACTTGAGCGCGGGCTGGATATTCTTCAATTTCTGGCTAACTCAGGTGGTAGCTCATCAGTCTCCGTTTTATCCGAGCAGTTAGGTTTGCCTTTATCAACGACATTTCGCTTACTGAAAGTCCTTGAGCAAGCAGAATTTATTTTTCAAGACCCACAGCTTGGCTGGTGGCATATCGGTCTTCAATCATTCACGGTTGGGGCGACCTATATGAATGATAGGGACGTTGTGTCGGTGGCAGGACCATTTATGCGCAGGCTAATGCTGCTATCAGGCGAAACAGCAAATCTGGCTATCCGTAATAATTTGGATGCAGTTCTGATCCGCCAATGTGAGTGCCATGCGTTAGTGAGAATGTGTGCACCTTTAGGGAGTCGCTTACCATTACACGCTTCAGGGGCTGGGAAGGCGTTATTGTTCCCTCTTGATGAAGAAGAAATGTTAGAGCTTGTGACACGTTCCGGCTTACAGGAATTCACCCCTAAAACCATCACCAGTATCAATGTGTTGAGAAAGGCATTGGGGCATTATCAAGAGCTGGGCTATGTCATTGATAGCGAAGAACATGCACTGGGTCTTAATTGTTTAGCGGCACCGATATTTGATCGTAATAATTCAGTGATAGCGGCAATATCAATTTCAGGGCCGAGTTCAAGGGTAACTGAAGAGCGTTTTACTGAGCTGGGAGAACTGGTTCGTGACGTTGCTGCGGATATCAGCGCGGCATTAGGTGAGCGCCAATAAAGACAAGAGACCAGCGGGTGCTAACCATCCGCTGAAAAGACAAGATTTAACAGGTAGTTAGCTGATAATCAACGCGCTGACTAACCAATGAGCACAGAATACATAGATAACCCGTTTTAAAAAACGGTTTTTTTAGACAAAAAATCAAGTTGGAAAAATTTTCCAAATAGGAGTTGTTATGGCTAAGATGCGCGCAGTTGATGCTGCAATGTATGTACTGGAAAAAGAAGGGATCACAACCGCATTCGGTGTTCCTGGAGCTGCAATAAACCCATTCTATAGTGCGATGCGTAAGCATGGTGGGATCAAACACTATCTTGCTCGTCACGTAGAAGGTGCTTCTCATATGGCAGAGGGATATACGAGAGCAAATCCGGGTAACATTGGAATGTGTCTTGGTACATCAGGTCCTGCGGGAACGGATATGATCACAGCATTATATTCCGCCTCTGCTGATTCAATTCCTATTTTGTGCATTACAGGTCAAGCACCAAGAGCGAAATTGCATAAAGAAGATTTCCAAGCAGTCGATATCGAGTCTATCGCAAAACCGGTCACCAAAATGGCTACAACGGTGTTAGAGCCAGCATTGGTTCCTCGAGTATTGCAGCAAGCTTTTCATTTAATGCGTTCTGGTCGTCCTGGACCCGTATTAATTGACCTACCTTTTGATGTGCAAGTCGCTGAAATTGAGTTTGACCCAGAGACTTATGAACCATTACCTGCTTACAAGCCAGCGGCAACAGTTGCTCAGGTTGATAAAGCACTGGATATGTTATTCGCATCGAAAAAACCACTGATCATCTCCGGTGGCGGTGTTATCAATGCAGATGCGGCAGACAAACTGCAAGAATTAGCTGAAATCTGTAACGTGCCCGTCATTCCAACGTTAATGGGCTGGGGAACTATCCCTGATGACCACAAATTAATGGCCGGCATGGTTGGTTTACAAACAGCTCACCGTTATGGAAATGCAACCTTATTAGAATCTGATTTCTTATTAGGTGTGGGTAACCGCTGGGCGAACCGACACACTGGTTCTGTAGAAAAATATGTTGGTGATCGTAAAACGGTACATATTGATATCGAGCCAACGCAAATTGGTCGCATCTTCTGCCCTGATTTAGGGATCGTGTCTGATGCTAAAGCGGCTTTAGAACTGTTGGTTGAGCGTGCAAAAGCACGTAAAAAAGCAGGCTCTTTACCTGATTACAACAAGTGGGTGGATGAGTGCCAAGCGCGTAAACGTACTCTGTTACGTAAAACGCATTTTGATAATGTGCCTGTAAAACCACAACGCGTTTACGAGGAAATGAACAAAGCATTTGGCCGTGATGTTTGCTATGTCACAACCATTGGTTTATCGCAAATTGCTGCGGCTCAAATGTTACATGTATTTAAACCACGCCACTGGATCAACTGTGGTCAAGCAGGCCCATTAGGTTGGACTCTGCCAGCAACTCTGGGTGTCCGTGCTGCTGATCCTAAACGTAAAATCGTTGCCGTTTCTGGCGATTATGACTTCCAATTTATGATTGAAGAATTGGCGGTCGGTGCGCAGTTTAAACTGCCATACATCCACGTTGTCGTGAATAACGCCTACTTAGGTCTGATCCGCCAGTCCCAACGTGGCTTTGACATGGATTACTGTGTCCAGCTTTCATTTGAAAATATTAATAATGAAGCATTGGGAGAGTACGGTGTTGACCACGTTAAAGTGGTCGAAGGCTTGGGTTGTAAAGCTATTCGCGTATTCAAACCAGAAGACATTGCACCTGCATTTAAACAAGCTGAACAACTGATGGAAGAGTTCAGTGTGCCTGTTGTTGTGGAAATCATTTTGGAGCGCGTCACCAATATTTCGATGGGGACTGAGCTGGATAACGTGACTGAGTTTGAAGAAGTTGCAACATCTGAAGCGGATGCACCAACGGCAACAGCGTTTTACCAATACAAATAAGGGAGCGGAAAAATGACCAAGTTTGCAGCTAACTTATCCATGCTATTTACTGAAGCCGAGTTTATGCAGCGCTTTAAATTGGCGGCTCAAAATGGCTTTAAAGCCGTGGAATACATGTTTCCTTATGATTTTTCAGCGCAAGCTATTAAGCAAGAGTTAGATGAAAATAAACTGACTCAAGTTCTTTTTAACTTGCCAGCCGGTGACTGGAATGGTGGTGAAAGAGGGATTGCTTGCTTACCTGAAAGACAAAGTGAATTTAAAGAAGGCGTCCAAAAAGCCATTGAATATGCAAAAGTCTTGAACTGTAAACAAATTAACTGCTTAGTGGGTCGTAAAGACCCCTCTCTTAGTGAAGAAAAAACGATGGAAACCCTCGTAGCAAATCTTCGTTATGCGGCTGAGCAGTTAGAAAAAGAGAATATACGTTTACTGGTAGAAGCCGTGAATACATACGATATTCCAGGTTTCTATTTGAATAAATCAGCTCAGGTCGAAGATTTAATTAAGCGTATCGGTCATGCCAATATTTACTTCCAATATGACATTTACCATATGCAGCGAATGGAAGGCGAGCTAACTGAGACAATGAAACGTTTATTAAAGCATATTTGCCACATTCAATTAGCGGATAACCCAGGCCGTAATGAACCAGGGACTGGCGAAATTAATTATAGCTATCTATTTAAACAGCTTGAACAAATGGGCTACACAGGTTGGATTGGCTGTGAATATAAACCAGCAACCACAACTGAAGCCGGTTTAGGCTGGATGAAACCGTATTTATAATTAGGAGAACATCATGAAATTAGGCTTTATTGGTTTAGGGATTATGGGTGGCCCAATGGCGGCTAACTTATTAAAGGGTGGCCATGAGCTAGCTGTAAATACTCGTGGGCAAATTCCGGCTTATCTTACAGATGAAGGGGCAAAGACGTTTTCATCGGCTAAAGAAGTGACTGAAAATGCAGATATCATTTTTGTGATGGTACCGGATACGCCACAAGTGGGTGATGTTCTTTTTGGTGAAAATGGTTGTGCATCAACATCATTGAAAGGAAAAATCATTGTTGATATGAGTTCTATTTCACCAATAGAAACCAAAGAATATGCAAAGAAAGTCAATGAATTAGGTGGCCAATATTTAGATGCCCCAGTTTCCGGTGGCGAGGTTGGCGCTAAGCAAGGCACTCTGAGCATTATGGTGGGCGGTGAAGATGCGACTTTTGCTAAGGTAAAACCGTTATTTGAACTGATGGGCAAAAACATTAGCCTAGTTGGTGGCAATGGTGATGGGCAAACCTGTAAGGTTGCAAATCAAATTATCGTTGCATTAACCATTGAAGCCGTTTCTGAAGCATTGGTCTTCGCATCGAAAGCAGGGGCCGATCCTGCACGTGTTCGTGAAGCGTTGATGGGAGGATTTGCCTCTTCTCGCATCCTTGAAGTGCATGGTGAGCGCATGGTAAAACGCACGTTTGAACCAGGCTTTAGGATCTCTTTACATCAGAAAGACTTAAATCTTGCTTTACAGGGTGCGAAGGCATTATCGATGAGCTTACCGAATACTGCGACCTGTCAGGAACTCTTCAATTTATGTGCCGCACATGGCGGTCAAGATAATGACCATTCAGCCTTAGTGAAGGCAATTGAAATTATGGCTAACCATAAATTAGGAGATTAATACACAGTCTAATTGTTTGAATGTAATGATCCTCATGTTTTAAGTGTAAATGTAAGTAGTAAACAGTTTAACTAGTCGTTTATTTGCCCCATGTATCTGGGGCTTTTTTTTGCATAGCATTACGTGAATAAAAAAGAGGTAATATAATTAATGCATATTACCTCTATAAAATCTGACTTATTTCTCTTTTCTATTTTATAGCATCCCACTTAAATATATTTTCAAGGATAATAGAAATAATAATTCCCATTAATAACCCATTTGTGATGATAGGCCTTATCATCAATGGAATATCTTGCATGTAAGTTGGAGGAACACTCATCAAAAATATGCCAATAAAAATAGGCAAAGCAAGCCGATAAATATTGCGCGGGTTTAAATCTAAAATACGAATAAATAACAAAGAAGACCAAAGCAGAGGTAAGTAAGTGACCATCATCACGGTACTACTGATCACTAAAGGAAAGGTAGAAAAGAACCCTGAAAAAACGGGAACGAAACTAATAACAAAGAATAACAAACTACCAATAATAAACGGTTTTTTGCTGAAATCATTGGTCTGTGTGATGAGCCCTATTGATGAAACAAAAGGCGCGAAAGGCACAATTCCTAATGGGGAACATGCAAAAGTCAGCGCACCTGAGCTAATAAAGCTGCGGCGATACATCGCTGGGGTAGCTGGCGAATCTGGGTGGAACAAATCAGTTCCTTTTATCGCGCCAAACGTATTGGACGTATTCAACAGTGAGGCAATAATACAGGTTGCGACAATACCATAATTGATAGTCTCAACTTTTCCGAGAGGGAACAGCTGCCACTCAATGCCATTTGTTCCTACTGAGTCACTTCGAAAGATCATGGCAAATAAGAGCCAACCCAGTATGGAGCCAATCAGTACGGCATATTTATTAATATGACGAGGGAATAGGGCAATAATCCCAATAATTAGCACCATGATAAGTAAAGCCAGTAAAAAGGTATCAAAATTAATATGGACAACGTCGGTTGTGGCACTAAAAGGCAAGCCCAACATGCCTTTTAGAAAAATAGTAATCAAGTTAGCGCCGAGTAATAACATGAATACCGCCATTACTCCGGGGGAAAATAATAAAGCCAAATATTTTCCTGCGCCACTCAAACCGATAATGACAGTGATGATCCCTGCAATGGCAATCCCTACGGCAAAGCTTCCACCAATAACCTCTAATGGTGTTCCTTGAGCAGACTCTGCAAATGCAACAGATAAAATCGTTCCCCACCACAGCCCCGCAGGACCTTCCATAATAGAGCGCTTGTGTCCGAAAATAGCTTGAATTAAGCAAGCCAGTGATGTGGCTAAAAAAGCATACTGGGTAATTGTGTAAGTGGTGGCATTGCTCAGATGAAATGCAGATTGTAATGTAGGAGGTATAACGACTGTATTACAAAAAATAAAAAAGAACCATTGCAAGCCTGATAACACATTATCTTTGTTCAAACTAAACATAAATTACATCCTGTTATAAATAACAATACAGCACACCCAGTAAAGCGTGTGCTGTATTATTTACATCATATTACTGTTGGTGTTTTAAAATAAATTGCCCGATAGGCGTTTCACGAACACCAGTATTAATATCGTAGATAGTTTCTCCACGTAAAATAGTGCGTGCAACTTGTGCACCTATTTTGCGCCCTACATAAGGGCTGACTTTATGGCGATACTCTAAATCTTGAGCTTTTAATTCATAAGGTGAGTTTGGCTTGATGAACACGAAATCTGCATCTTTACCAACGGTAATGGAGCCTTTATGTTTAAGGCCGAAGATCTTAGCTGCATTAGTTGCCATTAATTTGGCAAATAATGGGAGTTCCATTCCACGTTTTTGCACTGCTTCATCAAACATCAAGTCAACACAGTTTTGCATCCCTGCAATTCCACCCCAAGCTTTGAATACATGACCCGCTTTCATATCTGGTGGGCATGGTGAGTGGTCAGAACCTAAACAGTCGATTTCACCATTAAACAGTTTTTCCCACATGCCTTCTTGGTTCGCTTCATCACGAATCGGTGGTGAACATTTTGCTAAATTACCAATTTTTTCAAACTGATTGGTTGTTAAGGCAAAATAGTGAGGGCAAGATTCTGAGGTAACATCCTGTCCTTCATTACGTGCCTTAGTCACTTCAGCAACGCCTTCAGGGCTACTGATATGGCAAATATGTATTGGGCAATTAGCCACTTTTGCCAGATATAGCACGCGGCGAATTGCCTCAATTTCAGTATATACAGGGCGCGAGGCCACATAGTCGTGAGCAGTTATGCGCCCTTGAGCTTGAGCTTCTCGACCTAATTCATCACAGATTGATGCATTTTCACAGTGAACTAATACACGAGAGTCGTTAAATTTACTGATAATTTCTGCACCACGTAAAAACTGAAAGTCATCAACATCACGGAAGTCATTATCAATAGTTTTGTCACCACAGGTGGCAACAAAGCATTTGAAGCCAACAACACCCACTTCATCTAGCTCGTGCAGTCTATCGAGATTATAAGAGACTAAACCGCCAAATTGGGCTGCATCTACTGACAGTTTACCTGCGGCAGCATCGAATTTCATTTGAATACTTTCACGGTCAACGGTTGCAGGTAGCTGATTTAATGGCATTTCGATGATAGTTGTGATGCCACCTTTTGCTGCTGAACGCGTCCCTGTTTCATAGCCTTCCCAATGTGTTCTCCCTGGTTCCGAAATGTGGGCATGAGAGTCAACCATACCTGGTGAAACGACTAGGCCTTCGGCGTTTATTTCTTCTTTTGCACCAGATAAACCAGAGCCAATAGCGGCAATTTTGCCATTTTTTACCGCGACATCGGTTTTAATTGCTTCGTTTTCAAGAATGACAGTACCGTTTTTAATGATTAAATCGTATGACATAGGGTATTCCTTAGATAAGATTATAATTTCATTTATTAACATTACTGTTCAGCGTGTTTTCAATATATTAAAACGGGCTGAATAGGGTATTTAATTCAGATTACACTGGGTTTTTTATGCCGATATCTGAATCATTCGTAGCTTTTACTTTATTTTCAACCACCTTAGTGGTGTCTTTTTTGAATAAAGAGTAGAGAACAAAGGCTAATATGACGCCAGCAAACCAAGACACACGTGATATAGGCTCTAATACAGGAATGAATTTTCCACCAAGGGAGAAAATAACTGCAATAACAGTGACAACGAAAGCGGTAATATTAAATCCGTGCTCATAGAATTTATAATCGCCTGCACGGGTGTATAAGACATCTAAATTAATATTTGTACGCATTACGATGAAATAATGCGATAGCATGACACCAATAACTGGACCTAAAATACCGCCAATAATATCCAAGAAAGTATAAATACTGTCCTGATTCTCAATTAGTTTCCAAGGCATGATTAATACGCTGATAACACTGGCAATAATAACGCCGTGACGATAAGTGAGTTTGGATGGGGACAGTGCAGCAATTTGGTATCCTGCAGGAATAATATTACCAGCAGCGTTGGTGGAAATTGTCGCCATCAGAATAACGACTACCGCAAAGAGTGAGGCATATAAACTATCCCATTTTTGAACAATATCAAGTACGTTCCATGTATCAACGCCGTAGTGAATACTGGCGCCGGCTAAAATACATACGCTACTAATGGCAAAGAGCAAGTAAGCCACTAACAGGCCAGCGGTTTGTCCAATGGCTTGTTGTTTAAAACTAGTCGAATATTGAGTGAAATCAGAAGTATTTACCGCAGGAGCTGCCCAGACAGCGACAACACTATTAATAACGATAAAGAAAAAGAATACTTTACTTGGCGTTTCACTAATACCATTTGGGATATAATCCAAAATAGGTTGAATGCCCACTAAAGAAACTGACCAAATTGCCATACCACCAAACAAAATATAAATACAGGGGTTAAGAATGGCAGTAAGTTTATTTAATACCTTGCCTCCACCTAGTCCTATGGCAACATTCATTGCCCAGAAAATGATGAAAACAATAAAGGCTGGAATGGTAACTCCCATATAGGTTTCACCATTGCCTATATTTAAAAATTCAGGCCAAATTTTCCCGATTAATATTAATAGCGCTAATGAACCAGTAAAGCATTGTAAGCCAAACCACATAATAGCAGCAATACAGCCTCTTAATACGCCAGGAAAGAGTGAGCCTTTAATTCCATAAGATGCCCGAAGTAGCATCGGGAATGGGATGCCATATTTAGACCCCGCCGCACCATTCATTACCATAACGAAAGCGATGCATATTGCGCTTAGTGCGATGGCAAACATAATGTTCAAAGTAGAAAGGCCCAGAATAAAAAAACCGCCAACCATTAGATAATTTGGGACATTGTGTACGGAACCCATCCATAGCGTAAAGTAGTTAAATGTTTTCCATGTTCGTTGCTCCGGTGTTTTAGGTAATAAATCATCTGTATAACCACGTTCACGATAAATCTCTTTTTCTTCTGAATAGTTCATATATGAGCCCTTCCACGCATATAATTTAAATTTGAAAGCGAGAGATTTAACTAATCGAATTTTTAATAAAGTAATAAAGTTATTGTTTTAATTTTTTAAATAATATTATTTTTTATATATACATCAACTTAATAACCAATGGTTTATATATAGTTATTAGCGTCAGTTTAATTAATTATATTGACTACCTAGGAATTAATTCTTGAACTCAATATAGCCACCGTTAACTGATGGATGCAATATAAATTTAAAAAATTTTTCCAAAAAATAGATCTGGAGCGTCTTTTTTGAAAAATAACCTAATAAACAATGCATTACAGTAGTTTTTGTTTTTTATCATTTCTTTTTTTGAGATATTTTGTTCAATTTAAGTTAATTTACTCTATTTTTGATTGATTTTAATGAGGCTTGATTCATTTTAGGTTTGTTTTAATGCTTTATTATTTTTGATTTAATTGCAGTTCATTGATTTCATTATGAAAAAATAATTGGAAAATTTTTCCAATTAAATCTTTATCAATTGTTTTTTTTTGATACAATGACGAATAGAAGTTAATGGCTATACTCAGTGCTAAAACGTTTTTTAGAAAGCGGTGCTGAATATAATTCTCTCAATTTAATAAGCTAATCTATTTATCAGTAATATGCGCACATTTATAAAAATGGATGTGTATTTTGATAACCGATAATATTTTTCGAAATTAACAATATTATTTAACTGATTACTTAACCGTTCTATAGGTAGCCATATATGAAAATTATCATAGCCCCTGATTCTTTCAAGGAAAGTATGAGTGCAGAATGTGCCGCAAATGCCATAACTAAAGGATTTAAAAGTGTATTCCCTGATGCCCAATATCTTTGTTTACCGATTGCTGATGGTGGTGAAGGAACGGTTGATGCATTAATTGCTGCCGCAGGTGGTGAGCGAGTATCACTTGTCGTTAAGGATCCATTGGGGGATATGGTAAGCGCTTACTATGGTTTATTAGATGATGGTAAAACTGCCGTCATTGAAATGGCACAGGCCAGCGGATTGATGTTAGTTAGCCCAGAACAACGTAATCCAATGCTGACGACGAGTTACGGAACAGGTCAGCTAATTCAAGATGCGCTTGAAAAAGGGGTGAAAAAAATCATATTAGGGATTGGCGGTAGCGCAACCGTTGATGGTGGTGTCGGTATGCTTCAAGCCCTAGGTGTTGTTTTTTATGATAATCAACAAAATAAACTTGGTTTGGGCGGTGAAGTTTTAAATCATATCGCAACGATTGATACGTCAAGTCTGTCTCCTCAATTGCAACACTGTACGATCGAAGTGGCTTGTGATGTAGATAATCCTCTGGTTGGAGAGCGGGGTGCTGCAATGATATTCGGGCCACAAAAAGGGGCAACTGCTTCAATGGTATTGGAATTGGAAAAAGGTTTAAATCGTTTTGCTGAGGTTATCCAACAAATTAAAGGGCATGATTTTAGGTATTTATCTGGCGGAGGAGCTGCTGGTGGGATATCTGTTGCTGCCGCTGCATTTATGAATGCTAAGCTTAAACCCGGCATTGATATCGTTATTGATGCAGTGAAGTTAGAGCAAGAAATCCTTGATACCGATTTGGTTATTGTGGGGGAAGGTAGCATGGATGGTCAAACGGCAGGGGGAAAAGCGCCTTTAGGAATAGCCAAGGTTGCGGCCAAACACAATGTCCCTGTTATTGCACTAAGCGGCGTTTTAGGTAAAGGCGTTGAAGCACTACACCAAGAAGGTATCGATGCTTTTTTCAGTATTTTGCCAAGATTAAGCCCGTTAGATGAGGCGCTAAAGCAGGGGGCAGAGAATGTGCAACAAGCGGCATATAATATTGCAAAAGTTTTACAGTTAGGTAAGTTATTGTAATTAATTTTATTTTTGTTTTTTTTGGATGTTGAGTGTTCGATAAAATTAATAACATTTACTATAAAATAGATAAAATCCGTTTTAGTGTTGTGAAAACCTGTTTTGATTCAGGGTAGTTAGAAAGTGTATAGGGTTAACACGAGTCTAACCAAGTGCTTTTGAGATTGCCCTAATTTTCGTTCAGATACATATTTTTATGATGTAACAGGTGTAGCGGCGATACAGGTTGATATCATGGACATCTGTTATAAGGTTTTCTAAAAATATAATGTTACTCCGCTGTGAAGCCTGTAATATCTTCAATCTCGATTTCATAAGTATTAGACTAAAAGTAGTCTATCGGTTTATTACCAACTGTTAATCGAAGATATCCAACGTAGCTATAACTCTATTTCTTGTTGCTTTATATATGTTAAATGCAAAGAAATTTGTATCAAACATGAAAAAAATAATAGAAGCAAAAGGTTTAAAATATCAATTGATTCAAGATCTACTGAGAATTTTGGGGATTAGGTATATAACGTCCTTTAATTAAGAAATTAATAGTTATTGATGTTTACTTTGAATTCAACTCCGGTTAAGGAGCTGAATTGATATTTATGGAGTAGTTGCAAGCTATTGGTAATCCTATTAATGATTGAGGTGAAATAGTTTGAAAGCCCCCGTCTGAGTTCATCAATTCTCTTATCAATATTCAGATGAAAATCATCTATTTCACGCTGCCGCCATGCGTTGACTAATAACCTGAGTTACTGCTTATTCCTTGACCGTTTCCGTGGTTCCTGAATATAGGGCTTGCCAGTGATTATATTGGCTATTGCTAATGGTCGGGATGATTTTACGAAACTATCATGTATTGGTTCGATAGTAGAGGTGGTGGGAGAGCTTTAATGTCGTCATGCGGTACATTCCTGCGGCACAATTTCGACATGATAGAAAGAAAACGATCTGAAACTTGTGCTAGCGGGAGTTGAACCCGAGTCCGTAATTTTTTAATTGATTGATTATAAAAGAGTATTTCTAGTAATCATCAATCATGTGCACTAGGTGTGCACATGGAGGTCATAGTGTAGTTCTGGTATAGAGTTTTTTATTTCAGCAGGTTATCTAACTTTTGATGTTTTTATCTAAGAGTTTTAGGGGAGCGTTTGTTATTTTTGTGATGCCTTATTGAAATTAAAAGCTTGCTAAGAAAAACAATACACTGTATTTTTATACAGCTATAATGCAATGGTATGATATAGATGTTACGCATGTCTATATTCAAAAGCATAGCAGTTGTACATATTATTTATAATAACTATGATGTTAAGTAACTTCGCTTCTATTATAAGGACTTGTAAATGGACTGGGTTACTCACATAGTAAGTTTTATCGTTGGTTTAGGTGCCGGTTGGACATTGCGAATCGCTTTTATCTCTAGAAAAACATCTATAGAGCTTAAAAGCAATGATGCTAACTATAATGTTAGCCAAACTAAAAATAATGTTACTAATGGTAATATTGTTGGACGTGACCAAAATAACTCCAGTCGTTGAGAGGTTAGTCGGTGTTTACAACTCCTCGAGCACAGATACATACACAACAAACTGGGAATCGTGTTGATAATGGTAGCATTGTTGCAGGTGACCAGCATAACCATATCTATGGTAACTCTAAGGTTAATAGAGAGTTACTTGAGCTCTACGAGCGCTTGAGAAATGATGATTTTGGTGAGCGTAGCGCTCAATTCAATGAAAAGCTTAATCATTATTTCACTGCTCAAAATGAAACGGATGTAAGGGGGTTAGACGCTAAGCTTACTGATAGTAATAGAGAAGATTTGTTGTTTGCCGCAAAGATGTTTAAGCAGCAAGCAACTATGGCTATTATGAAAAAGCAAACATCCAAATCAGCTCAGAGAATATTCGTAATTCTTCTTGATAGAATATATTTTGATTTTCTAATGAAAGTTAACCCATTAATTCATAATGACAGTGATCGTATTACTGTCGATTCAAAAATTACAGAAATAATTGAAACCCTATATGAAACTCTAGGGGAAAATCCTCTAGAATTAACACCAACAGATTTGTTGGGTTTATTATTTTTTCTGGGGGGGAATTGTCATATAAGGTGGGATAAATGTTAATTTATCATCCTGCGTTTGACGCATACCATTGTCTTTTCCGAATGATTGCATTGATTAATCATCTAAATACTGCAGAAGTTGATAAAGTAAGAATACTTGATTTTTATATGATTTTTCCAGCTATGATAGCCAATATAAGAATGCCACCCACACAAAGTGGAGCGAAATCTTTGGCCAGAAAATATAAAAATGAGTATAGGGATCCTATTAACTCACTTTCTACCTTTAGAGATATGCATCAAATACAAATGTCAGCTTTGAAATGTCTTGCTGCAACAGGTCTGATAGATTTATCTAAGTTAGAATATGGAGTTATAACAAGAACTACTACAGAGATTCCTAATGATTTATTAATCACCATGCAAAGTTTTCTCAATGATAAGGCTGATATAAGCGATTTTATAATTAATGAACTTTCTCAGTTTGATTTGACAGGTAAAGATGGGTTAAAGGACCGGACTCAATTAATGGAGTATAGATATGACTTTTCTTAGTCCAACATTTTGGGTGAGTGAAATTCGTGTTTTTCAACATGGTCACCAAGCATTTGGTTGTAAGTTTCACAAAGGTGTTAACGTAATAAGAGGTCGCAATAGCTCAGGAAAAACAACAATAATGGATTTATTAGCTTACTCTTTGGGGGCTGAGAATCTCCCTTGGAAGCCTGAAGCTAAAATCTGTACTGAAACCCTCACTGAAGTTTATCTTAATGGCTTGCCTGTATGCTTAAAAAGAGAGTTAAGCCCGCCTGAAATTCAGAAACCTATTAGTTTTTATTCTGGAACTATTGAAGCAGCGCTTAAATCAGCTCCAAATGAATGGATGCGTCATCCTTTTAAGCGCTCGGAGAAAGTTTTAAGTTTTTCGCAAGTTATATTTGATGCGTTAGATATGCCATTAGCACAAGGTGATGGAGCATCAATTTTAACTATGCATCAAATCTTAAGAGTACTTTATGCTGATCAGCCATCATTGCATAGCCCGATTTTTCGTGAGGATAGCTTTGATAAAGCATTGACAAGAAAGACCGTTGGAGATTACTTATGCGGAATTTATGATGATAGTCTATATTCTTCACAGGTTAGGCTTCGACAAGTTGAGATAGACCTTAGCAAAAGTATCAGTGAATTAAAAAGTATTTTTAAAATACTTGGTCGCTCAGGTCAATCTGAAAATATTCACTTTATTAATGAACGTATTGAAGCGCTCAATACAAAAAAAAGTGAATTACTGAAAAGTCTTGACGACATAAGATTAGAGCGCACCGAAACTAATACGGATTTACCAGACGATAAGGCGAAGACTAGAGCTATTAGACAGTCTCTGAACAAAGCTAAATCTTTAGAACTGAAAAATCGAGATGAAATAGATAAACTTTCTTTCGTAATAGCTGATATTGAAATGTTTATTACTGAGCTTGAAGCTAGATTACAGAATCTTAATGAGTCAGCTAAAACTAGGGAATATTTTAATGACATACAATTTCAGTTTTGTCCTGGTTGCTTGAGTGAAATTAAATCTGTCGAAAATACAAATTGTTGTAATTTATGTAAAGCCGAATTAATTGAAGGTGAAAATGCACCGCAGTTATTAAGAATGCGTAACGAAATCCAAGTGCAATTAAATGAGTCTAAATATATTTTGGATCATAAAAATGATGAGCTCAAAAAGCACAAAAAAGAATCACCACGATTAAGGAAAGATGTAAAAAGACTCGAAGATGAGTATTCATCTATATCACAAAATTGGCAAACAGCATACGAGATTGAAGTTGAAAAAATATCAAGAGAGTTAGGAGCAGTGGAGGCAGCTATAGATCAGGCTTATGAGCATCAGAAACTAAATACAGTTATTTTAGAATTAGAGAAAAGTAGGAGTGATCTCGAATCTGAAAAAGAAAGGTTAATAAGCTATATTGAATCCTTGGAACTAAAAGAAGATAGTTTAAAATTAGATGTGGCAAAATTAATTGAGTCTAATACTATTAGACTTCTGAGGTTAGATTTGCCTTTACAGGCTGAGTTTATTGATGCTAAACAAGTTAAGTTTAGTTTTGAAGATAATTCAGTCTCTGTTAATGGTTCTAAAAATTTCTCTGAGAGCTCTGCTGTTATCTTACGTCACGTTTTTCACTTAGCTTTACTTAGTGCATCCATGAATAAAGAGTATATGCGCCTCCCTAGATTTATGATGCTTGATGGAATAGATGATGGTGGTATGGAGAAAGGTCGAAGCCATAATTTGCAAAAAATAATTGTTGAGGAAACAGCAAATTATCAGCATGATTTTCAATTAATCTTTGCAACATCAGAGATAAATCCTGAATATGAAGACACTAATTTAACCGTTGGTCGATATTATAATCCAGAGGCCAGGTCATTAGAGTTAAGTTTAGTTGGCATTGAGCCAAATTTATTAGATACAGATTCAGCTTAATTATATTTAAATATTTTGGCGCATAAGAATATATGCGCCTTATATATGTCACATATCTAAATAAAATTTATCTTATCTTATCTTATCTTATCTTATCTTATAATTAATGTTGTATAGGCTATGATATATATTTTTCAGATATCAGTTTGAAAATAAATCTGAAATTTTATTTACTACACTCCCATCATACTCCTTAAGATATCCCCCATAGTGCCTAAACAGCATCTCAGGTCCTTTATGTCCCATTTGTCCTGCTAGCCAAAACAGATTAGCCCCTTGGCTGATATGCCTCGTAGCAAAGGTATGTCTTGTTTGATAAGGATTACGATATCGAATACCCGCTTTTTTCAGCGTTGGCACCCATGCTTTCTTTCTGATTGCATCAGCACCTGCCCAAGCTTTATTTGTTTTCGGGTCCTCGAAAATTACACCGTCTTTCATAAATGTGAATTGCTTTTGCCCATTCAGGGCGTTCATGGCCTCACTATTTAATTCAACCTTTCTGGTACCAGCTTTAGTTTTTGTTTTCTTAATAACACCTACCACGCTGGCGGATTGCACATGTGCAGTATTTTCTATGAAATCTATATCTCTCCATCTTAATGCACATAATTCGGAGCTTCTTAATCCAGTATTAATGGCAAACTGAAATAAGTTTTTCCATTGCTCGTACTTTGTTGCAGCGAGTAGGGCTGATACTTCTTGTGGGGATAAAGGGTCGACAATATAGTTACTTTCGGCACTGCTATTTTTTGATTGATATCTTGATGCCGATACAAGGCTGACAGGATTAATTGATATAATCCCATCAGTAATGGCTTCATCTAGCGAGCTACGTAAGAAAGAGAGTTGATTACGGATAGTTTTTAATACTGTCGTTTGCTTCTGTATCCAATTTTTAAGAATAGCAGGAGTAAGTGATGAAACATGAAATTGGTGTAAATCTGATAAGGCATTTTTACACTTTTCATAGCCTTTGATAGTCGATGGTGACAGATTTCTAGTTTCACAAATCACAAGATACTCCTCCAAATAATCAATAACTCTTTTTTCACGATTATTATCCCCGAAGAAATTTGATTTTTTAGAGTTAGGGAAATACTTGTGGTAATTAAATGTACCTTTTTCAATATTATTTTGAATTTCAGCAAGTAGCCTTTCTGCGTATTTAATATTTTTATTATCTACGGTTAGCCGGGATAGGGGGTCCCTACACAGAACCCCTTTATAAGTGAATGTAATAACCAACGTATTTTTGGTTTTATTTTGACGGATGGTTACGCCTCTTGGTAGTAGGTATCCTGTTTGTTTTTTCTGACCCATTTGTTGACTTCCTTTATATCAATCCAACGCTCTTTTGAACCATCGACCTTTAATATCTGCACTCCCTCTTGCCAGAAGCGCCTTTGAACTCGTTTATTGATTGCATCAGTGCTCTCACCAAACAATTCGCAGTATTTAGATATTGGTAAGCACTCAACAGAAAGGTTTGTATGCATAATAGTCTCCATATTTTGCTATAGATGGATTTAATTATTGATTATCTCTTAGATGCCTCATTACGGCTCTCACATTCTTGCTATTTTACAGTAGAACCTCGTATTACAAGCAGTAATATATATCCGATTATTGGCATGGTTATTTAATATTGGATGTATACAGGAATGTTTCGTTTATCGTCTGATTCTTCATACACAGTAGAACAGCCACAATCGTGTATATTTTCAACTCCGGTTACTGACATGTAGCCAATTGGATTATTTCTACTTAGCCCCTTAAAGTGATAAATTAGAATTTGAGCTTCATGCTTCATTATCTCAATATTAATCTTAGATGATTTACTATTTTTTAGTTCAAGTTCAATTTTTGCCACTATTTCTAATAATTCATCGCTAACTTTCATTTTTTATTTTCACTCCCTGTCTATTTAATAATTTAATTAATTCTGTGATAGCCCTGTTATATCCAAAGGCGTAGCTATTATCTTGTGATGGGTTAGGTTCTTTAGTTGGTAATTCAATCTGTAATTTCTGGCGTGATGCTTGCCATGCTTTGTGGCATTGACGTTTTACGGACTGAAGTAAAGTATTTTCTGATTGAGACTCAATTAACGGATACTCTTTTTTAAACCATTCTTCAAATTGCAGCCTTGATTTATCCATCACTCCACCTTTTAATGTGATTTATTACAAATTTAGTTACCTTCCGTATTTGCCGCCTTGTCGGTTTTACAACAAACTTCTTTTCAGCTAAAAGTTCGCAACCATCACCAGAAACTGCAACGATGCAAAGTAAGAAGTGATTCTTTTTAATGGTTGTTCTTTCCGCTGATATATAATAAATCGGCTTCTCAATCATATTCATTCCTCTTCATTGCATTTGTTTAATCGCTAGGATTAAAACGTTTCATCAGCCTTTTAAATTTATAGTCTATAGTTAATTAGAACTTTCTAATTATTTTTATAGTCCTTGCCGATGCTCCCATGCGTCGGTTTTTTTTTGCAAACTTTCAAAATAATAGTATCTATTTGTTTTTATTCGTGTACTTTGGTTGTTGGGGCTAGGTTTAAGCTTCATTTAATGATTAATTCCCTTGTTAGAATTATACCGTCTAAGTTGACGGTTTTTTTATTGCATCCTTGCAAATATATCCTTTGGTTAAATCACATAAATCGCGTGGCGAGGATAGGGGAGTCCGATAGGGGCAAAGGGAATATCATCGTCAAAATCCATCGGTGGTTCAATATGTTGTGATGCTTGTTGTTGGTGTTGACTAGACCGCTGTGTTTGCTGTCGTGGTTCCGAGCTTCTTGCTTGGCTATTATTACCTAGCATTTGCATTGTTCCATTGATGCCTATAAAAACTTCAGTAATATTTTTTTCTTGCCCATCATTCCCTTGATATTTACGAGTTCGGAGTTTTCCTTCGATGTAAACCTGACTGCCTTTTCTTAGATATTGCCCGGCTATTTCCGCTAACTTTCCTTGTATGGAAATATTATGCCAATCAGTGCGTTCTCTTTGTTCGCCAGTATTTCGGTCATTCCATATTTCACTTGTCGCAACTGAAAAGCTAGCAAATGCAGTACCAGTTGGTGCATATCTAACTATTGGGTCATTACCTAGATAACCAATAATGATGACCTTATTTACTCCTCTATCTGCCATTTATGCCGCCTTTTTAAGTTCGTTAATTCTTATTCCTGTTAACCGTTTACACTCTTCTTGCTGAGTACTGTTTCCGTTGAGTTCATTCCATACTTTTTTGTATTCATTTGTGATCACTAGTTCGCTAGTTGCTTTATACAAAAAGCCTGTGTAATCACTTAATATTTGCTCTGGTGTTCTTGGTGCTACATCATGTACCTCCGAGTCAGCGTCAACCGCCGTTTCCTCGGTCGGTATACAGAACGCTTGAAATGCTGCGTACTTGTATGCAATCGACATTGCTTTATTTGTGGCTTTGTCTCCGCTATCCATCGCCTCACCATAAGTCATGACCGTGTGTTTGCTGCCATCTGAGACAGACACAAAATCAAACTCAGCTTTTACAGTGACATAATTTAATACGCCTCCGCCCTTACTAGTTCGTTCACATACAGAGCGCTCAGTACAGCGAGTTAAGATAAGCAATCCATGCTTAACTAATACGGGGGCTAGGGCGTTATATACCGCATCAATACTCCTAAACGCATAATTAACGCCACCACCTTCTGGTTTTTCCTTACTAATGCCTTTTTCTGCTAGTTCCTTGGCAACATTACTTATTGCTTTGTATACCTCACTCATAATTACCTCCGAAAATTAGTCGCCCATATTTCTACCTTGACCATAGCCGTAGTTGTCTGGAGCGATTCCTTTCGCTATATAACGCGCATATCTCATCAGGTCTTCTGCAATCCGTTGCTGTTCGATGTGATCTGGTAGAGGAGGGAAAAATTTCGACATTGCTAGATTTGATTGCCATACACTTGTGGCTTCGCGTTGCTTCCCTGATGCGTTTATATCTTGAGGCTTTCCTTGCCTAGATAATTTGATTTGCTCTATCGCTGAGTTTAACGCTACTTCTTTTATAGGATGAGATGGAAAGCATCTAACTAGATATTTACCCATATTCACCTCTCATCCATCGAATAGGGGTCGATTGCTGCTGAACACCTAAGCTTTCCATGCGATAGTATTCAGCTTCTTCTTCGCGCTCTCTGCGTCTTTTCTCGGCATCCAGCCTTTGCTTTAGTTCACATTCTGAAGTTTTCATATCTCATCCTTACGTGAATGCGTATGACCCACGAGAGTTAACTTGCCGTAGGATTCTATTTGTCTTTTCGAATTGCTGTTTAAATTTCCAATCAGCTACTAATTCGTCTATTTGTTTATCAGTCATGTCAGACTCTCGCAGTAGGGCGAATATTTTCTGTTTTATGTATTTCTGCTTTGCGTTCATATTTGACTCCATATGCTTTCTTTAATGTTTCATTTGCTTCGCTCCATCCATTCTCATCCTTGAGATAGCGTGCAATTCCAGCTTGTGATTGAGCTAAACAAAGTTTGTATTTATCAATATTCATGCTTATCTCCGGATGTGCGAAACCCTCACTTATCTTGCGATAGCGATAGAAAGTACCCTGGTGTTGGTAATATTTATTCGGTTAAATATGAAAGATGTAGGTCTTTTTTAATGGATAATGTCTCTGACTAGTGTTTCTAATGCGGCTTTTTTGAGAGCTGTTTTCACCGCTTCGTTCCCGATTAGATTTTTCACAAACTCATCCAATAGCATTTTTATATTTGGCTCATTTTCAGGTACAGATATTTCAGCCATACCTTTTACTTTGGGTTGCATTTCATCAGACAGAATGAGTTTCAAATTAATATCTACTGATGCTTTAGCGTGTGGCATTTTGCCTCCTTATGTGTGTTTTTTTGAGTAAAATAAGTATCAAATTGCCTGCTTTTAACCACGTCAGGCAGTTGAGGTTTATTACTTCCCAGTAATAAATTGGATATACTTATTCCTCCCCTGAGATAGAGAGGATTGAATTGATGTCTAAAAATGTTATTACCGAACATAACCCTGTAGAAAGGGTTGCTTTTGATATGGCTCTAGCATTAGCCGCTAAACAAAATTCAATCAAGACACCAGAGCAACTAATGGCTGAGATTGAAGTTCTATATCCTGAATGCTATGAAGTCGCCAAGAAGCAATGGAGTAAAGAAAACCCACCTCCATCGAAAGCGTTCTTAGATACCTTTTAAGGTAGCTGAAAATCAATAATTTCTTTTAATTGTTCTAGTAGCTCAGATAGCGGTACGGGATAAACTAAGTCACTACCGCTAGTTAGCATAATTGCTGATCTGATATCTTCTTTATCTTCATCATCTTCCCAGAACCCAGAAATTGAATTCTCATGAAAATAAAAGTTTTTACCGTAAACTTTTACTCTATGTAACTGTACTTTTTTACCAGCCATTCTATACCTCCTATTATTCAACCTAGCGCCCTCGTAAAGACGCTAGAGTAAGTATTGCTATTCGATGAATGATTAAATTTCTGGCATGATTGCCGCCACAACTTTGTCGGTCTCTTCTTGGTTGATTACTTCGACGTACTTATCTCTAAGGGTTTGGATTTATTAAAGCTTTCTTCGCAGACGTCATTGAACTTAAAAGAAGTTCCGAATTTAACTTGAAAGTTTTCTTCAAACCAACAGAAACGAACAGATAGTTTTGACTCATCAGGGTTATGCGCTTTTTTTACTAAAACCTGTCTACCGTGTGATGTAAACTCTTTAAATCATACTTTCATTTCCTCCTAGTTACTCACCATAGCTCACTCACTGAATGGGCTTTTAAGCTCTTGCCGTTACTTTGCCAGATTCTAATAACGTTCCTGATTTACGATATTTGGCTGAGTAAATACTAGCGTTGGGTAAGCAGGTATTATCTACTGAGTCATAAACTTTAGTACTGCGAATTGAAATTGCTTTTTCAACTCGGCTAATTGGTTTTACATTTTTTCTTGTTGGAAATATTGAATCCAATTTCATTTCAATATTTTTTTTCGAAATAGCTTCAGCTTTTCGTCTAGCGTGACGTCTATTTCTAGATAATCCGCGCAAAAATTCAGGTTTGCGTGATTTTTTCACATAAATAGTTGCCATATGCCCTCCAAATAGTTGGTTTTGGTGAGAATAAGGATTGAAATCCTTGATTATATCTGTTTTTACAGGGCGGTTTCTCATGTCTGGGCAGAACTCTCTGGAGTGAGTGAACACCTTATTCTCACAAAAACCTTCTGAGAAGGTTGCCGCTTTATCAGCGACTCCATTCTGATAGTTAATACACAGCTCACTATCATCGTTGTTAAAGAACATCAACGAGCTGTGTTCCGTTGACGCTCATAATATTCACAAATCGTGATTTAAATGTCAACCACAAATTGTGTTCAACTATGGGTTTAGATATTAACGTGATGATTTTAAATGAAAAAAACTTTATTTTTAGACACGATTTGTGATTTTATTCACATTCGTAGGGGGAAGGCATAAAAAAAGTCCCTTAGGGCTCTTATGTTTATTTGTGATCTCTTCTGTACAAAGACCACTCTTCAATTTTTTCGCCAGAGGGGAGGGTGCAATATCCGACTTGTCCATCGTTGGTGTTAACTATATCTAGTTTTCCGCCTAATTTTGCACAATAAACTGAAGCAGGGTTAGCCATTCCTACTTGTGTTGGCGGATTTTCATTTTTTCCTGAAGAGCAGGCAGTTAACGAAATTAAAGCTGATAAAATCATGATTTTTTTCATATGGTTATCCATTTAGGTGACGTGGGTTTTATATACAAAAAAGCCCTCGCGGGGAGGGCTTTTGTTATTTGGGTTATTTGAATCTTAGGCTCTGCTTTAGGTCATTCATCCAATTAATTGGAATATGCTCGTCGTGCTGTAATCTTCCGACAACTATTCCTGTGTGAATTCCTATCATTTTAGAAAACTGAGTGACGGCATCTCTGTTTCTAAGGTCTGGAAGATATTTATTATACTTCTCTGGTATCAAATATTTTCCTGCCCATTCGTTAGCTTCTATCTCATGTTTATCTTGAGATCTTGTAGCGTTAGGGTCATCTAAGAAAATTGATTTTTTATCCTCTTTGGTATCAGAGTGAAGTAATATATGAGCAGCCTCATGGAAGAATGTGAACCAAAACTTATCGTTCGTTTTTCCATATAGTGAAAGTTGAATTAATGGCCTTGTAGGGTTTATCCACCTAGCGACGCCGCTGACATGTGATCTCGGTATAGCTGGAACAAAAACGAGAATTACGCCAGATTCAAGCAATAGCTCCTTCATGGCTGGCCCGAAAACCTCGGCCTTTTCGACAGTTAATCCACGTATTTCTTTTAGAGATTTCTCAAATTTACTCTTATTGAACTTAGGCGCATTTATAGATTCAGACACCTGTTCTCCTAGCCTTAGCCATGACGATATAGCACCTACATCGCACTGCTCTTCTCGGCTTCTCCTGAATGACAATTGCATTCCACCATATATATCACGCCATTCATCAGGAGATGCCACGCCAAAAAACTTCAGGCATGACTCGACTATTTTTAATTTATGCTTAGAGATTATTCTCAATTTCTCTATAGCACCACAAGCCATCAGCTCCTTAACAGGCACTTCATCGAGCCATGGCTCCCATGAAGCATGCTTCTCAGCAGCTTCAATTCTAGATTTATGGGCTTGGTAATTGGCTTCTCTGGATAACCAGAAATCCAAAGATCCACCTAATACGCGTTCCAATTTCTCTGCTGTATCTGTGGTAAGGGATACTTTCCCATTTACCAGCAAGCTCAAATGTTTCTCACTAAACCCCAATCGTTTAGCTAGCTCGGATTGAGACCATCCGCGCTCTTCAGAAATATCAAGTATGGTTTCGCCAGGTGGGGAGACCCAGTCCGGCGCGAAATTTGCACTCAGATTAGTCATGATAATCCCCTATATATTCAATACAAACAATAGTCACTTTATCCCAATCGATACCGCCATCCGGCTTGGTTGGGCATGGGTCATTGGATGGGCTAAAAACCAGTCTATAGCCACTATGAAGACTAAGGGCAAACTGACCTGCTCGATCTCCTTTTAGAGGGTGAGGGCTTCCAGCAACCAAATCAGTAACTCTACTGGCAGATTCTAAATCACTTAGTCTTGTTCTTAATTTTCGAGCACACAAGGGACCTAATTTTTTTTCAGCTTCCTTTTTTTGCTCGCAAATTTTTTGAATTTTGCTATTTTCAAATAAAATTTCCAAGACACCATTATCCTATCATTCTTTACCAATTTGGTAAATTTTTTATCCCAGCAAGGGTAAAATTTAAGATTAAACTACACCCTAAAGGGGCGTCATGCATCAGAAAACCATCGACCATATTTGCCAAAACGCGTCATCATCAAAGTCAATCAAGAAAGCAATAATGACTATAGCAATAAAATATAGTATTACTAACTTATGGTCTTTTATGTACTTCCACAATTTTTTCATCTACGCAGATTAATGGCTGTTGAAAGTAACTAGTAACAGTAAGATAAAACTGTGTATTGAAAGATGACTATATTATCAGTGGTTTAATGTGTTTTTTTTGGGCTGTATTGCTTTATGTTGAAAGCTCCATTAACCAAAAAAGTAACCTTGCAAGTCATCTTCTACAAGCTTAATAGCATCTGAAAAACTACCTAACATTTTTTCATCGTAATGATGCCAGTTACTGTCTTTATCCATCCATAGTAGTGACCAAGAGCCTGTGATTTTGTTATGTATTATTTTTGCTACAGGTTCTTCTACTCTTGAATCACTCCATGTTAGCTGTCTAACCTCGAATATAACGACCGAGTCATCTTCAATACGATACTGTAAATCGAGCTCATCTCTGAGATGTTCTGCTGGGCGGCGTTTTTCTAAGAAAAATTCCATGCACTTTTCAATATTTGCTAGTTCAATATCATTGAATGCCATGCTTTCTCCTCAAAATGTGTCATCAGACCATTGACACTTTATAACTTTACCTATGATTTCGCAGTTTTCATTTATTGGGATTAAATCAAATTTCGGGTTAAGAGGTTCAAGGAATGTTTGTCCTGATTCTCTTATTAATTTTTTAAATGTAAATTCGTTACCGTTTAGCCTAGCGATACAAAAATCACCAACATTCACAGGCTCTTTTGGGTCAATAAGTATCAACATTCCTTCAGGAAAGCTAGGTTTACCTCCTTGTGCTGCTGTCATTGAATGACCTTCAACTTCAAGCCAAAAAGCGCGTTCACTTGCTTTCTTGGCTGTAGGTATCCATGCAATAGCATCTTTCTCTGTATAAGAGTTGCTATTTTCGGTAAATGCGCCTGCTTGAATTTTGGTCAGTAATGGGTATTCGTAATTACTAATAACTTGATCACTTTGGGTACCAAACATTAACTCTGCTGGTGATACACCAAGCGCCTCGCTGATGACCAATGCATCATCAGCACTTATTTTTCTTTCCCCAAGTTCATAATTTCCAATTCTAGAGGCTGCTGAATATCCGCACAGCTTTGCAAGTTGCGCTTGGCTTAAGCCTCTTGATTCCCGAATAGACTTCAGTCTTTCACCGATAATTTCATTTATTTTTTTCATGTCTATCTTTTAACACAAAATGTGATTTAAGTATTCAAACAATATGTGATTGACACCTAATCACATATTGTGTGTAATGTAATAAGTGGACATGGAGGATATTTATAATGAATAACATTGCAGAACAGCGAAAAAAACTAGGAATTTCTCAGGCTGTTTTAGCTTCATCAATCGGGTGGGGGCAATCGCGAATTGCAAACTACGAGTCAAACATCAGAACACCTAGTCTGAATGATTGTCGAGTAATTGTCGAAGTGCTACAAAAACTTGGTGCAAAATGCTCTCTAGATGATGTTTTCCCACCTAAAACATCATAGATTTACGGCTCTTTAACAATCGCAGTTTTTTGCTGCTACGGAGCCGCTGATAAAGCGGCAGATTTACCAAGTATAAAAACGCCCACAGGATCGTGGGTAACGGACTAACTATATATGAAGGAATATAAATTATGGAAAACGCAAATTCACGCAAATCGTTTAACCGATTTGTATCCAATCACTTGGTGGCAACCGCTTATCAAGTTATCAGAACAACATCTCAAACAGTTATCGCTAAATCATTAGGCGTTCATGACTCAACTATCACTCGTAGAACCGAAAAGATACCTGAGCTATGCGAGACATTAGCAGCGGCAGGGGTAATTGATTTTGTTTTGCCGGGCGAAAAGAAAATTAGTGAAGAGGAATATCGCTTTTTGTGGAAGCAAATTGGCGAGCTTTCACGCTTGCTTACACGAGAAAACGCCCCAGTTGTTGGAGCAACTGAGGCGTATTAATTATTTAATTTCGCAAGGTGATTATATATGAAAATGAATTACATCACAAATCGATATGGAGGTCGCTATGAGTATTGTTAGGCATGTGGATTTTGCTAATAAGCGACGATTGGCTGATAAATCGGGGGAGCAAGTGGCTAGTCTTGATAATGGCTATATGCGTCTAGCTACCAGTATCAGTAGGCTCAAGCCAAAGCTAAAAATGGCTGGAAGAGAGCATCAGGTATTCGATGCTGTGATTGATTGCACATATGGCTGGAATAAATCAGAGGATAAGGTAACCAACACCTATCTAGCAGAAATGACAGGGTTAGATGACTCTGATATCGGTAATGCGTTAAAGGTTTTGGCTGAGAGAAAAATTATCAATCTCAGAAAAATCGGCGGATTTAAGCTGGTAAGTGTCAACGTAAATCTTGAGCAATGGCAGTTAGAAAGACTGCCCAAAAAACGCCCAAAAACACCACAAAAAAAGTTGGGCGAAATCGCCCAAAAAGTTGGGCAAAAAAAGGTTTCTAGTTTGGCGAAATCACCCAACACCAAAAACAGTCTTACCAAAGACAATAATATTAATAATTTTTCGTCCACGAATTCTAACGAATCCTCTGACCACTCACTGGATAACATTTTAACCTTGAAGGCTGATGCTGTTGTTTGTTCCCCCAAAGGTAATAAGTGGGGAAATGCTGATGACCTCAAGGCAGCTCAATGGATTTACTCACAAGTGTTGATAATCAGTCCTACATCCAAAGAGCCAAACTGGTCATCATGGGCTAATGATATTCGCTTGATGAGGCAATTAGACGGGTATTCACACAAAGATATTTGCCGATTATTCCAATGGGCTAACCGCGATTCGTTCTGGTGTAGCGTCGTGTTATCTCCTGCAAAACTTCGCAAAAAATGGGCGACTTTAGTCATTCAAAGTCAGCAACAAAACCGAAACAAACAAGCTGTAGAGCAAGAGCCAACACAAAGCTGGAATACTCGTGAAGCATGGGAGAATGAATTTATATGAAATCTCATTTGGCAACTGCAATTGCTAATCGTGATGTAGGCGCACTGGCTAAAATTGCTCAAGACAGTACGCCGCAAAAAGTAGTAAACCCACAAGCTGAGCAACTCGTTGATGTGTTATTCCGAAACCTGAAACAAATCTTTCCTGCGGCAGTAAATACCATATTCAAAAATGAAAGTGACGAGCTCGCGGCTAAGCGACAGTGGGTTGCCGCCTTTGCTGAAAATGGAATTACTACCCGCGAGCAACTTCAAAACGGAATGAGACACGCGAGGGCAAGTGATTCGCCTTTTTTCCCCGCAGTCGGTCAATTCATCAAGTGGTGCAAACAGGAAGACTTTACTCAGCTCGGATTGCCCACAGAAACTGAACTATACGACATGTTCAAGAAGTATTGCTCTGAGCGAGGTTGGCGTAGATTTAATTGGCAGTCGAACGCTTGTTACTGGATGGTCACTAAAATTTACTCAGAAATGCGAAGTCGAAACTTATCGGATTCAGAGGTTATAAAACTTTGCGCGTCTGAGCTTAAGACTATGGCTAATCGTATTAAATTAGGTGAGAAAATCCCTGATCCAGTTTTGCAACTTGAAAGCTTAGTGATACCCACTAAGCGTGACAAAGCGTTATCAATCATTGCCGATTGGAAAAACAAATATGGACTCAAGTAACACATAGAATCATAAGGAGTTTTAAGATGGATGACGAAGCGGTATACAACATTACCGGCACATGGAATGGAAAGCCATTTGAAAAGCTAATGTTAGCAGAGTGTGCGTTGGATGCTGAGGCTACGATTGTCTTTTGGGCTAATTTAGGTAACGCTAGCCTTGATGACTTGAATGTTGAATATCACAGTGCTGTCGGCTAAGAGATTACAGAATGAGTATTTTATTTCATAAAGACCATAAGCTAGATGAAAAAAACAATTGTTATATTAATAGTAAGTTACTGTCATTAAAGAAAGGACATAAGCTCAATGGGATGAACTACTTAAATATTCAAAGTAAATTGAATAAAAAATTATTGAGATGCTTCCCTCGTGGAACAGCTTATATCAAGGTTTGGCAAAATGAGTTGATAGCTAAACTTAGCAATGGAGTTGAGAGTTAATTGGGATAAAGTGGCTGATAAGACGATTGGAGCGGCCAGTGGGAATCGAACCCACATCATCAGCTTGGAAGGCTGAGGTAATAGCCATTATACGATGGCCGCTAGGTAAAAACTGATTAATTAACGAGTTAACTTTATTAGGCTACGCCTCAAAACTAATTTTCGCAAGGGTAAAATAGGAGGCTAATTGACAGATGGCATCTGTCTCCACAAATCTAATCTCAAAGGAATATTCAAAACCCTCTCAGAATTAACAGAAACCGGTAAGCGATATCGAATCAGAATTACTGAATGGCGTGACCTCAGAACAATACCAATGAACAGAACATGGCGCATGTGGATAGAAACCACAGGCGATTGGCTACGTGCGCGTGGTGTTGTCATTGATATTAAAAATGGGGCAGGTGAAGTCGTTCTATCAAAGCCAATCACTAATGAAGAAACTCATGAATATTTTGTCGGTCACTGGCTAGGTCGTGATGAAAACGGAGAGCGTGAGAAAACCCGCAAGATGGATAAAGCACGGATGCTTCTAATGATGGAGAAGCATGAACAATGGTGTATTGAGAAAGGCATCCCAATCATCATTCCCAATAACTCGGAGTATATGAAACTTAAGGAGCAACAAGAGAGATGAGAGATGAGGCTGAAGTGTTTATGAGCGCACTTACTACCCTTAAATTATGCTGGGCTATTCATAAATCAAATGATGCGGTCAGGAAGTGTGCTGGAATGTTAAAGCGCAAATTTATATTACCGCATGCAGTAGATACTATGAGGACGATAGAGTTAAGCGAAAACCCGATGGTTGTGATTGTAGTCGCTGAGTGGGGTATTCAGGAGAAATAAATGGCATTAAAACGCGACAAGCACGATATTGTGTTTTCGCAGTTGGTCCGAGAAAGAGCAAATTATGAATGCGACTACTGCGGAAGACAATTTAGACACGAACCTTCAAAACTCCACTGTTCACATTTCAAATCACGACGACACAAATCAACCCGATACCATCCCTTTAATGCTTTCGCTCACTGCGTAGGTTGCCATCGAAAACTTGGCGAAGACCCACACGAATTCAATGCTCACGCTGTTATCACTTACAGCGAAATGACGATTGACCGCATAGCTCGTTTAGCAGGTACTTCAGTGAAGTTGAAACCGTGGCAAATGGATGAGTTATATCAGCACATGAAGATTGAGCTTAAAAGAATTCAGGCACTACGGGCTAGCGGTGTAATAGGTCGAATTGAGTTCACTTTACCTGATTGGTACCAGAAAGGGATCATTTATCAGATGGGGGATTTATGAAGGCTGAAATCACGACTATTCCAGAGTTGCTTATTAAGACATATGGAAATATGGCTGAGGTTTCTCGGTGCCTAGGATGTTATCGCGCGACAGTAAAAAAATATTCTACCGATGTTAAGGCTGAAAATCATGCTGTGATAAATGGGCGATTAATGACTATGTACAAGACAAGAGAAAGAGGCACTTCAAATCTCGCCAAAGAATCAGATAGTGCCATTTCTATAGCTAAACGTATTAACGCTGAATCCGACGGCAAAAGCTCGCAAATTAATACGAGGTAACGGATGCGTAATATTCAACAAGTACTAGAAATGTGGGGCGCATGGGCTGCGGATAACATCGAGTCAGTTCAATGGTATTCGACAGCGGCAGGATTTAGCCGCTTAATACCTAGTAAGGTGAAATCTCGACCTCAATGTTGTGAAGATGACGCAATGATTATCTCTAGCTGTATGGCTCAATTAAGTATAAAGAATAGAGAGATGCATGACCTGCTACTGGATTATTATTTATTTGGGAAAACATTTATGCAGCTAGCTAGAGAACATAAATGCTCAGATACCCATATAGGGAAAAAACTTCAAAAAGCGGAGGGGGTCATTGACGGAATGTTGATGATGTTAGACATAAAATTAGAATTAGATAGGTATGTAGAGAAGATTTAATAAAATACTTTACGATCGTAAAATAGCTGATATTGTGATAAGAATGACTACAACGTCAGCAGCTTATGAGCCTCACTTCAGTGGGGCTTTTTTGTTTGTTTTATTAGAGTGTGGAGTAGTGATTTATAAAGCTAGTAAATAAAGTGCAATGTTACTAATATGAATTCAATTATTACTATAAATCAATTTCGTATATAAGTGATTTCATATAAGGTGGCAATGATGGTTAATCTTCTTACCTCTAGTGATATGAGCAATACATCAGGTAAAAAAATCACTGTAGGTATTAGCTCATGCTTATTGGGTGATAGTGTTAGATTTGATGGTGGTCATAAGCGTTTTCATTTTGCTGTAGATGAGTTATCAGATTATTTCGAATACCAACAAGCATGCCCAGAGATGGCAATTGGCTTACCTACACCTAGACCCGCATTGAGGCTAGTTAAATCTGAAGAAAATAACGTTAGACTCAAATTCAGTGATGGTCGGGAAGGCGATTTAACTGAAGAAATGGTTCAGTTTTCGACCGCCTATTTGAGTGGGCTTTCAGATTTAAGTGGTTATATTGTATGTAAAAACTCACCTAGCTGTGGCTTGGAAAGGGTTCGAGTGTATGATTCTGTTGGCAATGGTAATAAAAAATCTGGAATGGGGCTTTTTACTGAACAATTACTAAAAGTAATGCCTTGGTTACCAGTTGAGGAAGATGGTAGGTTAAGTGACCCCCATATTCGCGAAAATTTTATTATACGGGTATTTGCTCTTCATGAGCTAAATGAACTAAAGAAAAACTCCTTCAATCGCCACTCATTAATCGACTTTCATACTCGATATAAGCTCCTTTTATTGGCTCATTCACAACCGCTTTATCGAGAACTTGGTCGTTTTGTTGCTAGTAACAATGAATGGGATTCAATCGACTCTTATTTTGATGAGTATCGAAATAAGTTTATGAATTTATTACAGAACCAAGCAACTAGGCGCAATCATACTAATGTACTTATGCATATCCAAGGTTATTTTAAACGCTATCTAACATCAAACCAAAGACAAGCATTAAGCAAGTTAATCCTCGAGTATCGACAAGGAACACAACCTTTATTGGCACCCTTAACATTAATAACGCACTATTTATCTGAATATCCTGATAACTATTTGAATAATCAAAAATATTTCCATCCTTATCCTCAGTCATTAAGGCTGCGGTATGGGTTATGATATTAAAAATAATACTCTAGAATTTCAAAGTTATTCATATGATTGGATTGTCCAGTCATATGAATATTGAACCTAAGAGCTATGTTAGCGTATAACTGTCGGGATGAACGAAATCATCCATATTTAAATAAATCACCTAGTGAGGCTTTTTCATATACAACCTCAGTTAATCAAATCAATACTGTTGCAAAAAATAATTGGGTTGATAAGAAATTGGCTATCAACATGATTTGTTTGAAAAAGTTATTGACGGTGAATGTGTTGTGTCTTAAGGAAAATCAACTCTTTTGCGGTGAGAGTGAAAATTAAATTTGCTATCCCTGTATTTGTGTGGCTTAATAATATCACTGGTTTGGAAGTACAGACCTATTTATGAAAGCAAGTTTTGAAAGTTCCCCCGTTTAGCGTTATCCCATAGATACCCATTCGTAGTGAATTCCTCCTAATTAGTTCCATAAGTAACAAGAAACATCAAACCTATACGCCATGTGGCAACAATTAAAAATTCAAAGGAATTCAATATGTCTAATACAATGACTGGTTTAGTAAAATGGTTTAACGAATCTAAAGGCTTTGGCTTTATTTCGCCTGCTGATGGTAGCAAAGATGTGTTCGTGCACTTCTCTGCAATTCAAAGTGACAGCTTCAAAACGCTGAACGAAGGACAAAAAGTTAGCTTCTCAGTAGAGAATGGCGCAAAAGGTCCAGCTGCGGCAAACGTGGTGGCGCTTTAAGGGCGATATCTTTATGAGATGCCCTTGCTGTAAAGGGTCTCAGTACAGACGGTACCATTTTGAAGTAACAAAAAGTAACCCTTCTGGTGCTAAATGTATTTTCTGTAAATCTAATATGACGTTAGCTTAAATAACGTATAGATTATGAAACCCTGCAAAAAGCGGGGTTTTTTTGTTTTATATATCATTACCCCCCAATGAGAGAGTTATGTGTTACAATAGCTGTGACATCATACCTCATTGCTATAAAAGCAAATCTTGCAGTTGCGAGTTTTTATTTTAAAAATAGATGCGGTATCCAAAGGATTCATTTCCTAAGGGATCACCTATGAACTTACCTACCTTTTATCAACGAATTTTGTCACTAACGCAAAATGCACTAACTATTTTAGGGCTGCTTTTAGCCTCCCTTGCATTGGTCTACTGGATGTAAAATCATTCCGCCATTAACTCAATTGGAAGAGTATTTAGTCTTAGCAAAACTAAGAGTCGGGGTTCGATACCTCGATGGCGGTCCATAAGTTATAAATCTTTTGTACAATGTAAATGCGGAGATGTATGAACTATTACATTCAGACGACGATGGGACCAAAAGGTAATTACAAAATACACAAAGTTGGCTGTAAACAAATGCCGATGACTTCAAATCGTTTCTACCTAGGTAACCTATTTAATGCTATACATGCAATAGCAGCGGCTAAAGCTTCAGGATATAACCTTATTAAAATATGTGCATGTTGCACCAGTAGAAGTGCGAGGTAATACGATGAAAATATCCTACCTAGTGCAGTTTTTTGTTTGAATTCGTCGTTCAAAGCTAAAGTTAGTAAATCATAATTGTACTGTTTAGATTTAAGTCTTTTTTGGTGCGCTAAATACGCGATTACCTCAATATTTTAATCAATCTAATTCATTTGACGAATGGTGATTGTGTACGGCTATCTCTATTCAAGATGTAAGCTAAATTAATCTTTATGTATAATGGTATTCTCACATATACATGAATGAGGTATTTATGTTTTTTGGTATATTTATTGTCTTCGCGGGCATAATTACATTACTCGAAAATTATGGTGTCATCTCCGGAGATGTGAAGTGGGGGTTGCCTCTAGCCATTATTATTTATGGTTTAAGTGTTGTTTACGATGCTATAACGGGTAAGAAAAAAAATTAATTATCTAGAATTTACTAAGGTCACTTCGGTGACCTTTTTTATTGCCTAAATTTCAACTGACTTCATTAACACCTTCTAGTTTTTATAGCGGGTGGACTTCTATTAACCAAATATTGGAACACTCCGCAGGGGTGGATATGCGTATGCACGAAAAATACTCTAGCCCCTTTTCTTATGCTCTTGGAGTTATCACTACTGCAGCTGGGGCGTTATCACTAGACCAGTGGGCGGTGCTCATTGGGATTATCTGTACTGTCGCTACCTTCTTGGTGAATTGGTACTACAAACGGAAAGAATTCAAATTAAGAGAGGCTAACAGTGGCAAAGATACCAAATAAAATAAAAATAGCCGCTGTGACAGGTGGGCTGATGGCATTAACTGTTGCAATGGTGATTAATTTTGAGGGATATGAGCCCAAACCCTACCGTGATGTAGGTGGTGTTCTTACGGTGTGTTATGGGCATACAGGTTCTGACATTATTCCGACGAAAACCTATACAAAAGTCGAGTGTGACGAGTTACTGGAAAAAGACTTAGCAATCGTCGCTAAAGCAGTAAACCCCTTAATTAAAATCAATATTCCTGATTACACCAGGGCGGCACTTTATTCATTTACTTATAACGTGGGAATAGGTGCTTTCTCGCGCTCAACATTACTTAAAAAACTTAATACTGGTGACCAAGCTGGCGCATGTCATGAACTAAAACGCTGGATATATGCAGGGGGGAAGGCGTGGAAAGGGCTAATGACGAGACGAGAGGTAGAAAAAAACGTGTGTCTTGGCGAGTTTGCTTATGCTTATCCTCCTTTATTATCTGTCTACCCATCTACTGGGCAATTGGCGTATACGCACTTCGAGACGACACTTGTGGTGGCACTGATAAGATAAGTTTAGAAAAGCGTTGCCAGAAAGCTATCGAGCATTACAAAGGTCGGCAAGTTAATTTTTAAACGTCTCTATGGTAATCGCCATGAATAAAGTCAGCATATTGTTATTTATTGTCGCATTGATAGCGATATGGGGAATGTGGAAACAACACGAGAGGATAGGTGAGTTAAATACCAAAAATGCCGGACTACTCGTTAAGTTGACAGAGCAGGTCAAAATTAATGAGGATTACCAAGAACGTGTCCAATCTCTCCATAAACTCGATACTAAACATATTCAGGAACTAGCCAATGCAAAAATTGAAATTGATGAGTTGCGTATTGCTGCTGAGCGTAATCCTGAGCGGGTGTACATCCGAGCCAGCTGCCAGAAAGTCGAAACCAATTCCACCTCCGGCTTGGATGATGGAACAACCGCCAGACCTACTGACTCCGCTATCGGAAATTATTGGCTACTCAGGCAGCGAATCGCAGAATCCAAGAATATGATACTTGGTTTGCAAGATTACATTAGAACCGAGTGTTTACGTTAATACCAATCAGTAAATGCCCTTGCAAAAAAAATTAAATTTATGAAAGTCAGAGTGCTTAACAGGTAGATAGAGAATTTTAAAAAAAGTGTCGTTATATTTGGTTGTTTTTTATCTTTAACAATAATCAATAGGATGCAGGCAAGAGTAGGGATAAATATTAGTAAGAGAGTAACGGGATTATTATACATATATATATTGATACAGTTCTCTTATGTAATGAAAGTTTAATCCAGTAGTATAAGTATATTTTCAATAGGAAAGCAATACGGAAAATTGAACAATAAAGAAATGCCCCAGATATCGAGGCTAAATGAGAATAACTACTTATGAATAAGCGTCACTATACGTTAATCGTGAATGGGGGCAACCTTAAAAAGGTAGTAATCTCAATAAGATATTACAAAGCAGAGCCTCAAGAAATGGCGATTTTTTTGCAAAAAAGTAATCCGGACAATTAAACAACAACAAACATAGAAATAAAGCAATTTTTAATTGAAAGGCACTATGTTAATTCCGCAAATAAGTGAATAAGACTGCTCCTAAAAAATAAAAAAACTCCCCTTCAGTTAAAGGGGAGTTTTTAAGATTAACTCATAATTATTGTAGGGCTAGTCATCCTTGACCAGCGAGAAAATAGTATCACTATTTATTTTTTTATCCAAATGGGATTATCACTCAACTTAGTAAGTTTGTATTAACATAGTAGAAAATTAAGCCATTATATGAATTTGCACACGAAGAAGAACAGCTTTATACAATTGAATTGACATTATTAGTGAAGGTGACGAAATTATATATGTAGGCTTGATCGCTTATTCAAGTTCTGAATAATATGGCGTTCTACAACTAGAATAAAAAGCGAGAGGGCTTCATTTAGAGCCCTCTGCATAGCATGAGTTATTTTTTTGTATAAATAATTTTTTGTGTTTCATTAGAGCAGTTACCTACAACAGTACCTTGTTGTGAGGCTGCTTCTTCATTTGAAACGACGGTAATGGTAAAGCTCTCTTCAGGCACGCCATTGTTAATAATTTTTTGCGTAATTTCTTCAACAACGCTTTCGCATGAAGCACTCGCAATGGCTGGAATAAATAATGTCATTAATGTAGCAATAATTATTCTTCTTTTCATATGTAATATCTCTTATAAGTTAGAATCAGTTAATGAAAATTCACCCTAAAAATTATAATGATGAATCTGACGTCAAACATTCAATTTCATCAATTAATACGGGCTATGCTATTTTATTTCTTAAATATTAAGGCTCAAGAGGATGTATTTATATCTAAACTTTTAGGATTGGGCAAAGTTTAATTTTACTCAGCAGCTCTTTGTATGGCTTCTCCACTGGCTTCTATATCTTTACCTACGCCTTTAGTCGTATTGCAGGCAGCCAAGTTCATAACGATAACTAGTGAGCATATGAGGAAACTGAATTTTTTAATCATACTTCCTTCCTTACATTGTGTGAGGTTATAAGCTACAAAGGTCATCTTTCATTATAGCAGAATAATTTGATTGTTTATTGGAATGATATGTAATGTGATAGATGATTATAAGCAATAGCGAAGTGCTTTAGTGAGATATGATATCTGACAAATTAAAAAAAGCTGCTATATTTTAGGTGGTGCTATTCATTTTGATAATACAATAACATTAGCAATAAGGGGTACGCTCTATGATATTAAAAGAGTTATTTATCCGTATGCTTCATGTTTTTCAATACCTTTTAGTCGGTATTCTTTTAATATTATCATCAATCGGTTTACCACACTGGCTAGTGTAATCCAAGTTAGTGCGACAATGACTTTATCTAAATACGAGGGTTCTATAGTCACGAAATACTAAATCACTATAGTCGCTCTGTGCTCTTTTTTATGCGAAAGTATCTTCATAGATCAATTTTATGTGAGGTTGCAATGCAGATAAAGTCAGTTTTTATGTTTGTAAGTATGCTGTTACTTAATGGGTGTAGTGTGAAAATTCCACATGACATAACACCAGTTAAACATTTTGAACTATCCCGTTATCTTGGCGAATGGTATGAAGTTGCTAGAATAGATAATCGATTTGAAAAGGGACTAAGTAAAGTTTCTGCAAACTATTCTCTACGCAATGATGGTGGTGTAAAGGTAGTCAACAGAGGATGGGATTCAAACGGGAAAAAGTGGAAAGAGAGTATAGGAAAAGCTTATTTTGTTGAATCGTCGGATGTAGGTGCCTTGAAAGTGTCTTTTTTCGGTCCTTTTTACGGTGGCTATAACATTATTAAGCTTGATGACAACTATCAATATTCGCTAGTTGTGGGACCTAATAAAGATTACTTATGGGTATTATCGCGTACACCAACTATGCCGCCAGAACTTTTAGATGAATACCTTAACTTTGCTAGTGTTAATGGTTTTGACAGGCAAAGAGTATTGATATTTCAATAGAATCACAAGTCAATTACTTGTTACGACATTAATTTATTAACAAGTACAAATGTAATTACTGTAATAGACAACCCGCCTAGTGCGGGTTTTTTATTGTAAATAATAAAGCTCAAAATGGTGAATTTTTAATTTGTTATGAGAAATTCCTTAAGAAATATTCATACTTGAAGGACAAGTTGTTTTCTTGCTAAAAGACTTCAAGGTTTTTGGTGAAACCAATCGACAAAATAATTGGCTACTAAGATGTAAAGATAAGTGTGTAGATAAAAAATCCCTTATTGCAACGAACACAATAAGGGAGATTGCAATAATACTAAATATTGTATTTGGCAATGGAATTAACAATGAACATATAAAATACATTAATTTAATTATTATTATTATTCTGATTTAAATCAAATTAAAGGTTTTTGTGAAATCATGCAAATCTTGTTTTTGTGTTGGCTTTTTGATTTATCATGAGGGTGAATAATGTTCAAAAGACCAGATTGGGAGGCTATTGAGTCGGCTTACCGAGCTGGCGTAATGTCTATAAGAGAAATAGCCTCTCAATATGAGATAACCCATCAAGCGATAAGTAAACGGGCAAAGAAAGAAGGATGGGAACGAGATCTAAAGGCAAAGGTTAAGGCTAGAGCTGAAAACTTGGTTGCCAAAAGAGAGGTTGCCACTCTGGTTGCCGCCGAGAAGGCTATTTCTGAGTGGCAACTTATCGAAGCTAATGCTGAAGTCATTGCCAATGTTCGTATGGAACATAGGGGTGATATTCGCAGGGCTAGGGAGTTAACCAACAGTTTATTTGATGAGCTATCTGCTGAATGTACGGATGTACCTGCTTTAAGGAAGCTAGGTGAATTAATGTTTGAGCCTGATAGCAATGGGCGAGACAAACTCAATGAACTCTACAATTCAATCATCTCCCTCCCCGAACGTGTTAAATCTGCTAAAGCATTAAGTGAGACACTTAAAAACCTAATTGGACTTGAGCGCCAGGCATATGGGCTGGATGACGCACAGCAGAATAAAGTATCCGACTCTATATCGTCACTGATGGACGACCTATCGAAGGAATAAGTATGAAGCCAGAATATCTTGCATTATTAAGAGATAAGCTCTGGCGACTGAATCACTTGTACTGGATCACCAACAAAGAAGGTAAGCCAGTTCGATTTAAAATGACACCTGAGCAGCTTGAATACTTTGAAGGGATGCACACGCGAAATATTATCCTCAAAGCTCGTCAACTTGGTTTCACAACTGAGGTTTGCATTATCCAATTAGATGCGGCGCTATTTGAGGCGGCTAAATGTGCCTTAATAGCCCACACGCTAAACGATGCTAAGCGACTATTCAGGGAAAAGATAAAGTATGCCTATGAAAAACTACCTGATGAAATTAAGGCTGCTAATCCGGCGAGTAATGATGCGGCTGGTGAATTGGTTTTTAGTAAAGGCGGATCACTTTATATCAGCACGTCATTTCGTGGCGGTACACTCCGATATTTACATGTATCTGAGTTCGGTAAGATATGCGCCAAATATCCAGAAAAGGCTCGTGAGATTGTTACTGGTGCGTTTGAAGCGGTATCAAGTGACTGTTTTACAACAATTGAAAGCACTGCTGAGGGGCGGGCGGGCTATTTTTATGATTATTGTCAGTCGGCCGAGAAAGCGCAAATTCAGTGTAAAACTCTATCTAACTTAGATTGGAAATTCTTTTTCTTTTCATGGTGGAAGAATCCTGAGTATGCGATTGATCCTGTTGAGCAATTGCCGCAGCGATTAATTGATTATTTTGATGAGATATCCCGCAAGCATGGCATTCACTTGGATGAGCATCAGAAAGCGTGGTACTACGCAAAAGAAAAAACACTTGGCGATGATATGAGGCGGGAATACCCGTCAATACCCTCAGAGGCATTCCAGCAATCAGTTGAAGGTGCTTACTATGCTAAGCAATTCCGCTTTCTGTACGAAAATAAACGCATTGGCACACTTCCTGATAATTCTCACTTACCTGTTCATACGTATTGGGATATCGGCGTTGGTGATTCAACGTCAATCTGGTTTATTCGTGAAGTCGGTAATGAATTCCACGTGATAGACCATTACTCAAACAGTGGTGAAGGTCTAAGACATTATATGAAAGTGCTGAAAGATAAAGGCTACACATACGCGAGTCATAATGGACCACATGATATTGATAACCGTGAATTTGGTTCAGATGCGAAATCGCGTAGAGAACTAGCTCGTGAAGGGTATGAAATTGGCGGGCAAATTTACTCGATTCAATTTGACGTAGTGCCAAAGCTTTCTATTGATGAAGGTATTGAGGCTGTACGTGAAATTCTTCCTCTGTGTGTCTTTGACGAACATAAATGTGGTGAAGGCATTGCTCATCTCGAAGCATACCGAAAAGAGTGGGATGACAAACGAGGTTGCTGGAAAGATAAACCACTTCATGATTACACATCACATGATGCTGATGGGTTTAGATATTTTGCTGTAAGTAGACGGAACGTTAAACGACCAGCATTCGAAATTAACTTAGGAACAACCTTCTGATGAGTATAAATAATGTTGATTTTACTCGACCGGAGTATAAAACGGCTGCTCCTCAGTGGGAGTTAGTTCGCGCTGTTTGTCGAGGTGGCGAGGAAGTAAAGAGTTATCTTCCTGAATTGGAAGAAAAGGAAAGTGAGCGTAAGAAAAAGCGCAATAAAGACTATCAAGACCGTGCGGTGTTTTACCCAATAACAGGTAACACTCGTAACGGTATGATAGGGATGGCATTCAAGAAAGATCCATTGATTGCTGTTGCTGAAAAGCTGTCTTGTTTAAAAGATGATGCAGATGGTGCAGGTTCAAGCATTTACCAATTAGCTCAATCCTCTCTTGAATCGGTATTGGAAGTGGGACGACATGGGCTATATGTTGATTACAACAGCGACTCTAAGCTCCCGTACATATTTCAATATCGTGCTGAAGATATTATTAACTGGCGGACTGATCGTATTAATGGCAGGACGATGCTAACGCTGGTGGTATTGCGAGAGACTGTTGAAGAGGCGGACGGTTTTGGATTTAAAGATGCCATTCAATACCGCGTGTTAGTGATAGAAGATGGCAAGTTTATCTGTAGAGTATATCGCAAGACAGCTGGCAGCAGTGTGTATCAAATCCACTCTGAATATATTCCAGAGCGTGCAGGTAGTGGTGCTTGGGATGAAATTCCATTTACGTTTATGGGTGCTCAAAACAATGACCATACGATAGATGAGGCGCCATTGTTAGGTTTGGCAAAAATTAATCTAGGGCATTATCGAAATTCTGCTGATTATGAAGATTCAGTGTTTTTCTGTGGGCAAGTTCAGCCATATCTAGGCGGGTTAGATATAGAGTGGCGAGATCACTTAGAAAAAACAGGCATCATGGTTGGGTCTCGTTCACCTTTAATGCTGCCAGTGAAAGGGTTCTTTGGTTACGAGCAAGCTCAGCCAAATATGTTGGCTAAAGAAGCTATGGACAGTAAGCGTGATTATATGGTGGCACTGGGCGCTCAATTGGTTTCCGCTGACAGTAAAGTCAAAACGGTTATTCAGTCTGTTGGTGAGCAAAACGCCCAAACTTCTATCCTTAGTATTTGTTGCTCAAATGTCTCAGATGCGTTTAGCAAAGCGTTAATGTGGTGCGCTGAATACTTAGGTTTAGATACTAAAGACACTTCTTTTGAAATTAACAAAGACCTCGTTAATCACATTGCTGATAGTTCGATGATCCGTGAAATTGTGGCTGCATGGCAATCTGGTGCAACACGCAAGTCTGACTTGGTGAGAAGTTTACAGAAATATGATGTTATCGATCCCGCTGATGATATTGATATGGTGGTCGATGAGCTTAACAACCAAGAGCCGACAATAGTAGGTGAAACATGAAATCAGTGAATGAGCGATTAAGGGATGAATTGATAGCTCACACTTTGTTTTCTGGTCGTTATTCTACAGGTGTTGCAAGGCGCATGATAAATGCACTCAATGAATTTGACGCTGAATTAACAGCTTCGCTTATTGTTGCCTTAGATGATGACACTATTGACGTTAATGGCTTTACTGCAAGGCGATTAGAGTCATTACTATCGAGCGTGAAAGCTATTAATAAGCGTGCGATTGATAGCGCTTTTACGTTGTTAATAGGCGAAATGCGAGAGCATGCTTTGTATGAAGCGGGTTATTATTCCTCATTATTCGATGCTTTATTACCTGATGCTGTTCTACGCCAATATCCGCTTATGGGTATTACAGAGGAGATGTTGTTTTCCTCAGCAATGTCTCGTCCATTTCAAGGGAAATTACTGTCTGAGTGGGCTGCTGGATTAGAATTTGACCGCATGACACGCATAAACAATGCTGTTCGCAATGGTTATTTAAATGGCGATAGTGCGCTAGAGATTGGGCGTAAAATCAGAGGTCATGCAAATCAAGGCTATAAAGATGGTGCCTTACAACTTAGTAGAGCTAACGTAACAACGATAGCGAAGACGGCAATCAGTCACTTACAAGCGACAGCAAGAGAACAATTTGCTGAAGCTAATAAAGATATCCTTGACTGCAAACAGTGGCTATCCACTCTCGATAATAAAACCTCCCATGATTGCATTGTCCGGGATAGGCTGAAGTATACTCTGGAAGGTAAACCAATAGGACACAAAATCCCCTATCTACAAGGTCCCGGTAAAATCCATTTTAATTGCCGCTCAACGGAAACTTTCGTCACTAAGTCATGGCGTGAATTAGGTATTGATGCGAATGAGATGGACGCAGGAACGAGAGCATCAATGGATGGGCAAGTTCCAGCAGAGACCAATTTTCTTGATTGGGTGCAGCGACAACCAGACTGGCGACAACGGCAAGTATTCGGTGAAACACGATTTAGATTAATGAAAGAGGGCGGTATGCATCCTTCTGAATTTTATACAGATAAGGGAGAATTTATTTCGTTAGAACAACTCAAAAAGCTAGACGAAAAAGCATTTAAAGATGCAGGTTATAGCTAATCAATTAACGATTTAACCAAGGTCACTTCGGTGACCTTTTTTATTGTCTAAATTCAGCCAAGGGCTGGTTTACTTTAACGCGCTAGGCGCAATGAATCCCAAGGGGAACAACATGTTATTTATGAATATCGAACGCAAATATTACTCACAGGCTGATGATGGAGCTGGTGGTGGAAGCGGTGGAACTGCACCTGTAATCACACCGGAAATTCAAGCCATTATCGATAAAGCAGTCGGTGAGCAAGTAGCTGGGTTGAAGGCTAAACGTGATGAGTTATTGGGTAAGCTCAAAGAGCAAAACGATAATCTCAAGCGTTTTGATGGTATTGATCCCGATGCTGTACGTGGAATTCTCAAACGTTTTGAAAATGATGAAGAAGCCAAGTTAATCGCTGACGGCAAAATTGATGAAGTCATTAATAAACGTACTGAGCGCTTACGCAATGACGTTGATAAACAACTGAAAGAAGCCAATAGCCGAGTGGAAAGGGCTGAGGCTTTTGCTAATAAATTTCGCCAACGTGTATTGGGAGATGAAGTGCGCTCTGCTGCTGGTAAAGCCGGCGCATTAGCTAGCGCACAAGAAGACTTAATTTTACGTGCCAAAGGCATTTTCCAAATCAACGATGAAGGTCAGGCCGTAGCCGTTGATGATGATGGTAATCCAATTATGGGGAAAGATGGTCGAACACCGTTATCACCCGTTGAATGGGTCGAATCATTAAAAGAAAGCGCGCCTCATTTGTTCCCTGCTGCTTCAGGGACGGATGCAGGAAAACATAAACAAGGTGGTGCACACCTTAAACGTTCTCAAATGTCTGCGAGTGAGAAAGCTGATTATATTCGCAGATACGGACGTGACACATTTTTAAAACTACCTAAAGAGTAAGGGAAGATAAGTAATGGCTACGACGACTAATAGCGATTTAGTAATTTACAACGACTTGGCGCAAACAGCGTTTTTAGAGCGTCGCCAAGATAATTTAGCCGTATTTAATCAGGCATCAAATGGTGCCATTGTGCTTGATAACATTTTTATTGAAGGAGATTTCCGTAAGCGTGCTTTCTATCAAATTGGTGGCTCGATTGAGCATCGTGATGTTGATTCAACAGGGACAGTAGAGAGTAAAAAAATTGGTGCGGGCGAATCTGTTGAAGTGAAAGCTCCATGGAAATATGGTCCATATGCAACAACGGAAGAGGCATTTAAACGTCGAGGACGAGATGTATCTGAATTTTCTGAGCTAGTTGGTATTGATGCTGCTGATGCATCTCTAGAAGGTTACATTAAATATTCCTTAGCCGCATTGGGGGCAGCTATCGGTAGTAATACTGATATGGTCGTGACAGCAGACATTGCTACAGATGGGAAAAAAACACTCACCAAAGGGCTGCGTCGATATGGGGACAAGTTTAACCGTGTAAATCTCTTCGTCATGCACTCTACTACGTATTTCGATATTGTTGACCAAGCGATTGATAACAAAGTATACGAAGAGGCTGGTGTGGTTATCTATGGTGGGCAGCCGGGAACGTTAGGTAAACCCGTCTTGGTAACAGACAGTGCGCCAGTTGATGCTATTTTTGGTCTTGTTCCGGGGGCGGTGACTATCATAGAGTCACAAGAGCCAACCTTCCGCTCATTTGAGATTAATGATAAGGAAAACCTAGAGATTGGATATCGTGGCGAAGGCGTTGTTAACGTAGGCGTGCTTGGTTATAGCTGGGATGAATCAAAAGGCAAAAATCCAGACCTAACCAAGTTAGGTACTGCGGGTAACTGGAAAAAACACTTTACGAGCAACAAATTGACAGCAGGTGTGATGATTAAATTAACTGCCCAGAGCAAAAATGCAGCAAAGCAATAGAGCCTGAAGTAGTGAAAAGGAAAAAAACTACTGATGGCAAGTGAAGATAGGGGCGTAATGCCCCTTTTTATTTTGAGGTGGTCATGATTGATGCCGATAAAAACTCACCTACGTTTAATAGTTATGCTGGTATTGAAGATTTAAAAGCATATGCGAAAGTCAGGAATTTACCTCTGTCAGACAGCAAGTCACTCGAGTCATTACTCATCGTTGCTATGGACTTCTTAGAATCCCAAAAATGGAAGGGTAGTCGTTCCGACAGTACGCAGCCATTATCTTTTCCTCGCACTGGATTATTTCGTGATGGGGTTGCAATTGCTAGTGATGCGATTCCTAATCAGGTTATACAGGCTCAGTGTCGCCTTGCACTTGAAGCACAAGAGAATGAATTACAGCCAACATTAGGTGCGGAAATCATTTCTGAGCGTATAGAGGGGGCAATTGACTTGAAGTATGCAGAAGGCACAAATACTGGCGTGCCTAATTTTGCTTGGCTGAAAGGTTTGCTATATGGCTTGATTGATAGCTCAGAAGGCTTGGTGATTAACACATTTGCAGTGAGGTAGTGATGAATATTTATCAGCGAGGTTGTCACACAGCATTACGAATACTGAAAAAGTACGGTGCTTCATATCAAGTGAAACGCGCTGGCAAGCATTGGGTTGATGATAATGGTGTTGAGCATCATGAGCCTGAGTCTCTATTTTCAATTATTGGTGTAAAGGTTTTGTACAAACCATATGAAATTGATGGAACTCTAATTCTCTCTACGGATATTAAAATGGTTCTTTCTCCAGAGGTTGATATTCGAAAAGGGGATTCTGTTCTTGTTGATGGTATCTGGCTTCGCGTGCATGAGCCTAACCCCGTGAAACCTGCTGATATTGTTATTTGCTACAAACCTCAGCTGAGGGCTTGATATGACTGATTCATTCATGAGGTCCGTTAATTTGTTTGTAGAGAAATCTCAAGCAAATATGGAAACGGTAGTAAGTAAAACGGGATTCAAGATTCTCGCACAGTTAGTTGAAATGTCTCCGGTTGGTAATCCTGAACTATGGGAAGTTAATCAGACGGCTGTTAATTATAATCAAGCTGTGTTTGAGCACAATGAAGCACTGAGAAAAGACCCTAATAATCTGACACCGAAAAGGGGTTTGTTAAAAAAACGAGTTCGCGTTAATGACTCTATGGATATCAAGGCACCTCCGGGGTATACAGGAGGGCGATTCCGTGGGAATTGGCAAGTCACTTTTGATTCACCTGCTGATGGTGAAACTGGGCGAGTTGATAAATCAGGCAATATGACTAAGGCGGTTGGTAATTATGTGCTTGAGCAGTTCAAAGTGGGTATGAATGCTATCTATTTTACTAACAATGTTCCTTATGCCTACAGGTTGGAAATGGGGCACTCAAGACAAGCTCCTAATGGCATGATTGCAATTACCGCTGAAAACGTAGGTAAGTTCTTTAGAGACGCTATCGCAGAGATGAAGTAAATGAAACAATCTGAAATCAATCAGTCTATTCGTGCGCTGGTGGCAAAAATTGCTAAGCAAGAAGGGGTGAAGGTGGCTTGGTCAAATATTGAGTTTGACGATATTAGCACTCCATATTTGCAATTACATATAATGCCAGCCATAACCGAAAATCTAGGTCTAGCGTTAGATATGCCAGTTCAAAAAGGTGTTATTCAACTTAATGTTGTTGAAAAGATTGGTAATGGTGATTCGGCGGTTATTAGCTTGGTTGATGCCGTCAAAGAGCAGCTCGAAAATGGTCTAACACTAACGGAGTCACTGTATCTAGACGGTGAACCAAATCAGCTACCGCCACTTACTAGTGATATCAACTACATCATTCCAATACGTACATCCTATCGATGTTATTCAATCCGATAAACGACCGCCTAAATGGCGGTTTTTTTATGCATAAAAATGAGGTTCATAATGGCTTATAACATTCCTAATGGCTCACGTGTTTATGTTGCGAGTAAATACGGAAAAGATGTTGAGTTTACGGCGGCAAGTAATGCCACTGAAGCTGTACTTTCTGTCGCAGCATCAAGTGGCATTAAAGCCGGAGATGTTGTTCTCATCACATCTGGGTGGAAACAAATGTCTGGTGTCTTTCGTGTGAAATCAGCAGAAAACACAAGTATCACGCTTGATGGTGTTGATACGACAGATACAGAACGTTTTCCGATTGGCGGCGGCAAAGGAACGCTAAAATCAGTTCAAGAATGGGAAGTAATGCCCCAAGTCATGACCTTATCAACAGAAGGTGGTGAGCAGCAAACACAAGAAATTCAATTCTTAGAAGATGAGCAAGCAGAAACAGTTGATACCTATAAATCGGGTATTGTGCAGGTTTATACATTTGCTCATGATGCGAAATTACCTATTCGAGGGTTATTAATGTCCTTGGATGATACAAAGCAGTTAACAGCGATTCGTTTTTATAATAAACGGGCTGGTGAAGACCGTTACTACTCAGCTAGTGTGTCATTCCAACGCGTTCCTAATACTGCAATTAACGAGGTTGAGAACGTATCTGCACGTTTCTCTCTTAAATCCGATATGAAAATTTACACTACCGCATAATAACAGCCCCTTTGGGGCTTTTAAGGAAACCTAATGGCGAAATTTACTCTGAATCCCAATCCAATATTTAAAGCTGATGTAAAAATCCGAGTGGCTGGCAAAAGCGAGCCGGAGGTTGTGACATTTACGTTTAAACATTTACCAATGAGTAAATTGGAAGAGTTAAAAAATGAGCCAGTAAACAAATTTTTTACTCAAATTATTGCTGATTGGGCAATTGAAGAGCCTTATAACGAAGATAATTTAAAGTTGTTATTTGACAACTATCCATCAGCCGCAGGGGCTATTACGACAACGTATTACAATGAATTGTTAGGTAATCGCGAAAAAAACTAATATCGGTCGCTGAAGCAATGTATGGGGGAATGACAAAGCAAGAGGCTGAAAATTTTGAGCGAGCTTTTGGCTTTCCGCCTGATATTGATGATGTTGAAGTTGTTCCTGATGTATGGGAGTCATATCTGGTATTTTCTGCGATGAGTACACAGTGGAGAGTTGGTATGAATGGTGCTACGGGACTCGACTATAGCGTTATTCCCAATGTTTTAGAGCTACTTAACATCAAAAATAAAGCGACCATATTTGATGACTTAAGGGTTATGGAGCTAAAGGCTCTTGAGTTGATAAACAAGTAGTCAGGGGCTGTAATGCCCCCAGTATTAACTTTAAATTAATAGAGCCGGTTAAAGTCATTGTCGTCTCTATCGAGAAAGCAATCAGTACGTTTAGATTGATTTTCTATACGATTGCATTTTCTAGATATTTTGGCACTTTTATCATGAGCAGCTCGGACTTCAGCTTTTTCTGCTGGAGTTAATTCTGAATAACTTCTTCCTTGACATCCAACCATTAGAATTGATGTCAGTAACAATAATGTATATTTCATATTTTCGGCAATGCAGTTAATAGTTATAAGCCATAAGTTTACTTTATAAAAAGTAAATGAAGGAGGAATAACGACACTGTAGGTCTGATTTTCTAGGAGGGGATTGCATATTTCTAGTCTTTTGATACTTGAAAATGATCTTTACAATGAAAATGAGTGAAATATACTGTATATAAATACAGTAATATTGGTGCATTATGAAGCTAAAGCCTATCGATTCCGAATCAATTCTCAGCATTCCATTATTCTTAGATAGAGTAGCAGCGGGATTTCCATCTCCTGCGGCTGACTACATGGAGGAAAGAATAAACCTTAACAGCACATTGATTAAACATCCAGATAGTACGTATATGTTACGCGTCGAAGGTAATTCTATGATTGACGCTAACATTAACGATGGCGATGTTGTGATTGTCGATAGCGCATTGGTAGCAAAGGACGGGGATATTGTTATCGCCAGTGTTGATGGGGAGTTTACAGTTAAGAGATTAAAGTCTTATCCGCCGATGTTGATACCGATGAATCCTGATTTTCAACCAATACATATTGGTGATACGCAGGATTTACAGATATTTGGCGTAGTCACATTCATTATTCATAAGGCTCAGTAATGTTTGCCTTAGTTGATGTAAATTCGTTTTATGCGAGCTGTGAGAAAGTTTTCAGACCAGACTTAGCAGGAAAGCCAGTAATTGTTCTGAGTAATAATGATGGCTGTGTAATTGCTCGTTCTTTTGAAGCAAAAAAACTCGGTGTAAAAATGGGGGAGCTTTACTATGAGAGAAGAAACTATTACCTGCAAAATCATATTAACATTTTTAGCTCGAACTATGCGTTATACGCTGACATGAGCAACAGAGTGATGTCTCTACTATCAATGTATGCTCCGCGTTTGGAAGTGTATTCAATAGATGAGGCATTTCTTGATTTCACTGGCTTGGTTCATACCTTTAATTTAGAAGATTATGGGCGAGAAATTCAATCAACGATATTGCAGCGAACTCACTTGCCAGTAAGTGTTGGCATCGGTCCGACTAAAACGCTGGCTAAAATTGCGAATCATGCCGCTAAAACGTGGAAGAAGACTGGTGGTGTGGTTGAGCTATCTGATAGAAGTCGGCAAAGAAAATTACTGTCATTTATTCCGATTGAAGACGTGTGGGGAATAGGACGAAGGATTTCAGCCAAGTTAAGAATTATGGGCATTTATACCGCTTTAGACTTGGCTAATGCATCAGTGACTACAATACGCAAAGTGTTTGGCGTAACGCTAGAAAGGACACTCAGAGAACTTAACGGTGAGTCCTGTATTGAGCTTGAAGAAGTCAGAAAAGTTAAGCAGCAAATATTATGCTCTCGCTCGTTCGGTAAGAAAGTTTTAGATATCGACATTATGCGCAAGGCTATTTGTGACTATGCAGAACGAGCAGCGGAGAAACTACGCGAAGAAAAACAGCGATGTCGAGTTATTGGTTTATTCATTCAAACAAGCAGACACGCATTTGGTGAAGATTACGCTAATAGTATCAGTATCAAACTTGAATACCCTAGCAGCGACACGCGAGACATCATTAATGCTGTTATGCGTGGTTTAGATTCTATATGGCGAGATGGTTACCGCTACTATAAAGCCGGGATAATGTTATCTGACTTCACAGATTCAGATGTTACTCAGTTTGATATGTTTTCTACTCAAAAACCATTTAAGAACGGCGATGAACTTATGAAAACATTAGATACAATAAATAATAGTGGTTTAGGTAAAGTCTGGTTTGCTGCGAAAGGGAGCGATAGTGGATATCAGATGAAGCGCGAAATGTTATCACCAGCGTACACGACAAATTTTAATGAGCTGCCTGTAGCTAAAATCTAGCATGGAAAATAGAATATCGAGGATTACAAGAGTTTAAATTCAGTAAGTTAGGTTTAAAGTCTGAAGATCGGATTTAATTAGGTAGTCACATAAAGATTGATATTCAATTTTGTTTTTTAGTTAATTTATTCAATGCATTAGAATTTGATATAGATCAATGAATGATGTTATTAAGTACATAATTAAAATAATCAGCACATATTGAAAAGCAATGTTGGCTAAATAGTTTCATAACCAATTAAGAGATATATAGAAAGAACATTAGTGTAATAATTTGTTTTAACATCTTTAATATCAAAACAGATGTGACTATCTTTAGGAGTTAATTATGAGTAAAGCTAAAGAACTACAAATTCGCCCACTTAAAACGCCAACAGATTTATCTCCAAAAGCAACAAAAGATATCAGTGGAGCAATGAATGCAATTTTGGCTGATATTTTTGCTATTTATTTAAAAACTAAAAACTTTCATTGGCACATGAGTGGTCCACATTTCCGCGATTATCATTTATTACTTGATGAACAAAGTGAACAACTATACTCCATGACAGACCCTATAGCTGAAAGAGTTCGTAAAATAGGTGGTGTGACTATACGTTCTATAGGGCAAATATCAAAAATGCAAAGGATTAGCGATAACAATGCGGAATACGTAGAACCTTTAGATATGCTTGCTGAGCTTTGTGAAGATAATAAAATGTTGGCTTCAGAATTTCGAAAAGCACATGAAGTATGCGCAGAACATGGCGATTATTCCACTACAAGCCTAATAGAAAACTGGATTGATGAAACAGAACGCCGTGTCTGGTTTTTATTCGAGGCTTGTCGAGAAGCTAAAACGTCCGGTCATTAATGTAAAATTTATGTAGTTAAGCGAGTTTAATACTAGAGGGCTTCTAAATCAGAAGCCCTCTTTGTGATTAAGAATATGGTTAGAAGTGTCAGCAAATAAAATTGGTCGTATTGCAAACAAGAACGGATTGAAAACTGACGAATTCGGTAAGTTCTTTTTGGACAAGTCAGCTTACTCATCAAAGCAGGTTGAAGCGTTCCGTTATAATGAGAACAGTATTAGCGCGTTACGCCATATTATTCACGGGAAGGAAGTTGCCTAACCTACACATAGCCCAAGGATGAGCTTGCATTCTAGATCACATAATTATTTTTAACTAAAGAGTTCGATTATGTGTAGTAAAGCTATTCAGGTATATTCAGGGGGCTAATTTATTAATGAGGTTAAAGATGATTAAGTATATTTGCGCCCTGTTTATTTTATTTTCTGGATATACCCTGTCTGCTAATAACGAGAATGATATGGGGTTATATCGAGATAATAACTATAATATTTTGGCTTTGGCGGGAAAGTATAACTGTGGAGTTTATTCCATACCTGATGACCTTAGTGATAGCAATAGATATAACGGAGTGCAAATCGGGACTGTTAAGTTGGAAGTAACTCCGCATGCAGATTATAACAATGCAATGATAAATATAACCTTTGATACAGGGGTAGTTATAACATCACCAAAGCTTGAGTTGCTTTCAACTGATGCTAAAGCTACTGTGTATTTTAGTGAAAATTCAGGGGTTACATTTGCTTATATGATATACGACAGAATGGGTATTAAAGTTATTTTGCACAATAGCAACAAAGGTCAAGAAATTAGTGTCGGTTTAGCTGATTGCAAATACGAAAACAGTTGACCCGTCTATAGGTAATAGATTTATTTTAAAAAAACATGAATAGATGAGAGTGACATCAAAAATTTGAAGGAATGGAACCCAATGAATACCAGAGATTTCTAGAGTCTCTAGAAGTCACACAAGAAGAGATTGCTAATATTCGTAACTTGTAATGTACATGTGCTCAACTATAAATAGTGTTAATAATCCACTCCGGTGGGTTTTTTATTGCCTGAAATTTGCATCTATCCTAATATCCATTGGACTTAAATTAAACTTATTAAGGCAATGGAATGAATAAATTACTAGCGTGCTTTTTGAGCGTATCGATTTTAAGTTCTGCTGGGTGCGTAACTGCGGCGGTTTGGGATTCGAACACGGCAAAAGAGACCAATATAAGGGAACGTGTTGATTTAAAAGATAATATTGTATCTGCTTTTGAATATAAAGATATTAGTGTTAAAAATAAACTAACTAATCAAAAATTAAAAGAGATTGAGCTTCCTACTTCAGGTTATGGTTTTTTAGGTGATAAATATATTTATATACTGACGAATGGTTCTGCTGAATTAATGAAATTAAATGAGTTGGTTAAAGTAATTCCATTGTCAGCATTTAATAACCCGGAGGGAGTTATTAGAATCGAGATAAAGCCAGATGAGCGCAGAGAAGGACTAGTAAAATTTAATGACAGTTACTTTGTTTATATAGATAAAAAGTACAGGTTAAGTCCAGAACAAGAGAAAAGCCTTAAGGATTTTGGTTTTAGTGAGAGGCGATTTGATAATGATAAGTCATGGGTTAAAACAATCCCGCTAAGTGGATATTTATTTGATAGGAATGGAATAACTCTTCCATTAGTACCCAATGCTAAGCTAAATCAATCATATAAGGTTGAGTTTTATACTACAGAGGAATACACATCACTTAGTGCTGGTAAATTGGCTGGTAATGTCATGATTACACCATTTACTATTGCTGCTGATATTATTGCAACGCCAATATTACTTATACTGTATGCAAATTACGTCAATAAGTAATAAAAAGTAGCAAAAGTATTGATTGGGTCGCTTATGCGACCTTTTTGTTTGCTTCAATTTGCACTCCCACTAAGTTAGCATAACTAAAACTTATTCGTGGGATGGTGAGATGAACAAAAATGAACTTATGGAATATATCCAGAGTAATTATGGTGCTGTCGCTGAGTATCCATGGGCTAAGTTTCCTAGTTACATCATTTATAGGCATAAAAATAACTCAAAATGGTTTGCTGCCATTCTGACAATATCATCAAAGAAGTTATATGAAAGCGAGAGTGATGAGATGGTAGATATTATAAACCTTAAATCACCTCCTGAATTAGTTGGTTCGTTGAGGTTAAAGAAAGGGGTATATCCAGCATATCACATGAATAAAGAGCACTGGATTACTATAAAGTTGGACAGTGGATTTCCTGAAGATGAGCTTAAAGTGTTGATTGATGAGAGTTACAAATTGACTGCAAAGTAATTAATCTAGCCCGTCCTTGGGCTTCTATTTTAACGCCATTCTATTGGCATTGGTGGGCTAATTCTGAAAATAACTACTTTAAGTTTAATTACTTATAGTTAAAATCATTAGGGTGATTATCTAGGCTGCCCGTAAGTGCTGCAAATAAAACCGTTTTCCCATCGATTGATAAATCATCGGTGATATTAAACCAGAGTAAATCCTCAGTATTGTTCTTTTCATCATTTGAAGAGAATACACCTGCCATAACATTCTTTTCTTTAGAGTACATAATCGCAATTCGCTCTGCTGGGCAATTGTGAGGTTTGCACGCTGTTGCTACTTGGTATTCATTACCGTTTAAAGTCACAGTATTTGATGGGGATTCAGTACCACCAGTTAAGACCCATGATGGGAGGTCGTTATTTTTTACAACTTGAAGGAATGCTGTTTTAGTCTTTGCATTACTAGCTAACTTACTGATAGTTAACTCGTTTCCAGCATGAGCATTGGCTGCGATGAAAAGGGCTGCGATGAGTGTCAATTTTCTAAGCATGTTAATAATCCTTTGTGTGTTTAAAGGTTATCTGGTTAGTGATGAATGTTGGAAAATGAAATTCTAGAATAATATGGCGTTAATTTAAATAAAAGTTACATACAAGCTAATTTAACCACCTATGAGTGGTTTTTTATATCTGGAGAAAGGTAAATGGCAGATATAGCAACCATCTCGCTTAAAGCTGATACGTCTGATTTAGAGCGTGGGACTCAAAAATTAAAGGAGTTTGGCAGCACAGCAGAAAAGGTAAATGGCTCAGCTCAAGACCTGAACGAACAATTTAAACGCGGCGTTGATAACCAGAAAAAAGCAGCTCAAGCTGCGGAGAAACAGCGTAAAGAGCTTCATGAGTTACTTAATCAGCTGAACCCTACAAATAAAGCTTTTGAACGATTAGATGACTGGCAGACAAAGCTTGTAGCAGCAAGTAAAAAAGGGTTACTTCCCAAAGATCAATTCAAAGATTATAGCAGCATATTAGACCAAACTAGAGATAAGCTGCAAAGAATGCACATGTCTCTGACTGCAGAAGGGCAAGCATTATTAGCTCAGGAGGCTGCAACGAATAAAGCAAAGCAAGCCGCAGATGAATTCTTACAATCTCTTAAAAATCAGACGGATTTTATAGGAAAAACCAAAACTGAAATTTTAGAGTTGAAAGCAGCGCAAATGGGAGTTTCGCAACAAGCTGCGCCAATGATTGCCAAGCTGAAAGAACAAGAAAAAGCATTCTTAAATGGTTCAATCACGATTGGTCAATATCGAAACGCTATGCGTCAGTTACCCGCTCAAATGACGGATATTGTCACATCGTTGGCATCTGGGATGCCTGTATGGATGGTGATGATACAGCAAGGTGGTCAGATAAAAGATTCCTTCGGTGGTATAGGAAACTCATTGAAGGCGTTAGCATCGCTAATTACCCCAGCAAGAGTTGCAATGTTTGGATTTGTTGGTGCCGCCTCTGCGGTAGCTCTTGCTGCATATCAAGGCTCTAAGGAATTTAGTGAATATAACAAGCAACTGATTCTTACTGGTAGGTATGCAGGGAAGACTGCGGCACAACTGGATACTCTTGTTAGAAACTTATCAGGAAATGGTATTACCCAGTATGGTATGGCTGATGCTATATCAAAAGTTGTTGGCTCAGGGGGATTCTCCGGCGATACAGTTGAGATGGTTTCTAAAACAGCAGCCGCAATCGAAAAGGCTGTTGGTCAGTCAGTTGATGAAACAATCAAGCAATTTCAGCGTTTAAAAGAGGAGCCAGTTAAAGCTGTTACTGAACTAGATAAATCCCTTCACTTCTTAACGGCTACTCAGTTAGAGCAAATAATGGCACTGCAAGAGCAGGGGAAGGAGCATGAGGTTGCAAAGATAGCAATGGAGTCTTATGCCAATGCAATGCAGGAGCGTAGTCAGCAAATTGAAAACAACTTAGGTTTTTTAGAATCAGCTTGGAAAGGCGTTAAGGAAATGGCGAGCGATGCATGGGATGCAATGCTTAATATAGGACGAGAAAGAACGCTAGACCAAAAGATTAAAGACTATGAAGAGAAACTTCTTGAGTTCCAGTTAGACCCTGCTGCTAAAGGACTGCATCATTATAAAACAGGTCAGACACCTGAAGATTTAAGGCGAGAACTGGATTTACTAAACGAAGAAAAGTTTCAGAGGGATATAGAGAATGCGAGAAAAGAGGCGGCTAGAAAACAGGAAGAGGTTAAAAAGTCACAGATTTTGGCTGATGAAGCATTAAGGCGAGAATATGAGACCGCGGAGGAGAAACACCAACGCAAATTAAGTGAAATAAAAAATAAAGAATACGCTTCTCAGGCTGTAAAGGATAAAGCGATTCGTCGTGAAAAGGAACGGTATGAGAAAGAAAAACTGAGAGGGAAAAAGAAACCTACAGCATATCGACCTGACTATGGCACTCGTGCGGATGAGTCAGCCAATGAAGCTCTCGTTTCTCTACAGGCTCAACTTAAAGTATTAAAAGAGCATAAAACTGTTGCTGATGTGATTAGCTCAGAGCGTAAAAAGCTTTGGGATATGGAAGCCAAAATAGCTGTATTAGAAGAAGCAAAAGCGACACGTAAGCTTACCAATGATGAGCAATCGTTATTGGCTAAAAAAGAATATGTATTAGCTTCTCAACGCGCATTAGCAGTAGTTGGCGATGAAATAGAGCGTCAAAAGCAACATAATAGAGAGTTAGATAGGCAACTAAAACGAGTTGAAGAAATAAAAGCTAAGAGTCGAGCGCTGGATATGGGCACTGGTAAATCTGACCGTATGTACCAACGTGACATCGCACTTGAGCAAGCTAAATCACCAGCAGAGAAGCAGGCATTAGAGGATTATTACAGTAAAGAAGATTCGTTACGTACCAATTGGGAGGCTGGAGTTAAAAGGGGATTTGCAGAATTTCAAGACCAAGTCTCCAATGTTTATGGTAACGTATCTCAAATTAGCCAATCAGTATTTCAAGGTATGAGTAATAGCGTTGTCGATTTTGTTTTAAAGGGCAAAGCTAGCTTTGGTGACTTTACTCGCTCATTTTTAGAAATGACGATTAAAATGCTTATGCAAATGGCGATGCTGAATGCTATGAAAGCTGCTTTTAGTGGGACTGTTGTTGGTGAATTCTTAGGGCTAAAAGGTCATGCAACAGGCGGATATACTGGTGACGGCGGTAAATATGATGTAGCTGGTATCGTGCATAGAGGCGAATTTGTATTTGACAAAGAGAGTACGGCTAAATTAGGTAAAGCTAATCTATATCGGTTAATGGATGCAGGAAAGAGAGGTTATGCATCTGGTGGATATGTAGGTGGCTCTCAGCCAATGTCAGTGAGTCAGCCTCGAGTGCAAGTTTACGGCACTCATCCTGCTGGTGGGATTAACGTCAATCTTAATTTTGGTGGCATCAGCGTTGTAAGTGGTGCTCAACAGCAAGGTTCTATGCAGAATGTTGATATCCGAGCTGCGGAGCAATCCTTAAATAATAAGCTTAAGCGCTTCATGGCAATAGAGGGGCGTGAAGGTGGTGATTTGTACAAAATAATCAAAGCTGTTTCTGTTGGAAGATAAGAACAGTATTAAAAAATTAATGAGAGGTAGTAATGGAGTTAAAACTTGGAACTGTAATCATTAACCCAGAAGATGAGCAAATCAGCATTCCTGTCGATGTTTATAAAGGTGATGAGTATAGTGTTGATTTCGTATTGGCAAATATAGTCTACCAAACAAACTTGAACTCTAGTAAACCGCTAGCCGAATACTTTGACGAAGCTAAAGATCATGCACGGAAAACTATCAAATTATTAAATCAGTAAAGATTATCTAGATTGATCCTCACATAGCCACCTTCGGGTGGCTTTTTTATTTAGGGGTAATAATGATTGAAGAGTTTAAGTGGCGAACTCAAATCCAAGACTCGCCAACTGGCGAATTTAAGCATCGAATAAAAGAAGTGGCATTTGGTGATGGCTATAAGCAAGTTTCAGGCGATGGTCTCAATACTGAATCTCAATCATGGGGATTTACCTATACAGGTCATAAATCTGAGGTAATGCCTATTTTTTCCTTTATCCGGTCGCACACAGCAAAATCATTTATCTGGGTTCCACCATTTGGTGATAAAGGTCTGTATCGGGTGAAGGCAGATTCCATCACATTAAAGCCAATTGGCGGTAGCTCTATCACTATAACTGCAACCTTTGAACAGGCGTTTAGTGTATGAATATAACATCTGACATTCAAAAATTAGAGCCGGGGAGTAAGGTTCAATTAATTGAAGTGGACGGTAGTGAGTTTGATGGACCAACTCTTCGATTCCATGCTTACAATTTGCCGCATGCACCCGAAGAAATTGACGCTGCAGAGGGAGGTATCAAACCAAAATCTATTTGGTGGCAAGGAAATGAATATGGCGCATGGGCTTATGAAATCGAGGGCATGGCTAAAAATAGTGATGGTAGTCCAGCCAGACCCTTATTAAGAGTGGCTAATATTGATGGTTTGATATCCTCGTTGTGCTTGCAATTCGATGATATGGCACTGGCGAAAGTGACTATTTATGAAACCTTCGCTCACTATCTAGATGCTAGGAATTTTCCAGAGGGAAATCCTACCGCTAACCCTGAAGAATTTTTCAAACAGGTTTATTTCATCGACAGAAAAATGAGCGAAGTCGCGGGAGAAGCAGTTGAATTTGAGTTGTCGAGTCCGTTCGACTTGCAAGGGGTTATGATCCCCGGTCGCCAAATCCACAACCTCTGTTTCTGGTGTATGAAAGGCGATTATCGAAGCGGGCGAGGTTGCAATTATACGGACAATAAATATTTCGATGAGCGTGGTGAACCGGTTGATGATCCGGCATTAGATAAGTGCGGTGGACTCATTAGCGATTGTAAAAAACGATTTGGCGAAAATGAACCTTTGGATTTTGGAGGATTCCCTGCCGCGGGGTTAGTACGATGATCACGAAGAAATTAACAGAGGTAATATTTCAGCATGTCAAAGCGGAATACCCTAAAGAAGCGTGTGGCGTGATTTGCCAAAAAAGTCGAGTCAAAAAATATTTTCCCTGCCGAAATCTTTCCGATAATCCAACTGATCATTTCGAACTTTCCCCAGAAGACTATGCCGCAGCCGAAGATTGGGGCAATCCAATAGCGATTGTTCATAGCCATTGCGGGGATGGAGTGACGTCTCAACCGAGCGAAATAGACAAATTGCAATGTGATGCTTCGGGACTACCGTGGGTGATAGCTTCCTATCCGGAAGGTGATATCCGCATAATCCAGCCTAGAATTGAGCGTGAGTTAGAAGGTCGTCCGTTTGTGCTTGGTCACGCAGATTGTTGGTCGCTCATTATGGATTATTACCGACAGATGCACGGGATTGAGCTGCATAATTACAGCGTTGAGAGACACTGGTGGGAAGAGGGTGAAAACTTGTATATGGATAACTGGCAGCAAGCGGGCTTTGTCGAGTTTGCCGGTGACTTAAAGGAGGGCGATATGGTCATTATGCAAGTGCAAGCTCATGTTCCGAACCATGCAGGGGTGATAGTGAATGGTATGCTGCTTCACCACTTATACGGTCAGCTCAGCCGCATCGTTCCATACAGTGATTATTGGCGTGATAGGACAGTGAAAATAGTCAGACGTAAGGAGTTGGCATGAGTTTAAAAACAATACGACTCTATGGTGTTTTGGGTACCCAATTTGGTCGCGAACATCAACTTGCTATCGATTCTCCGCGTGAAGCGATTAAAGCGTTATCGGTACTCTATGATGGATTCGAGCAGTTCCTTGCCAATGCGCATCTGAAAGGGCTGGAATTTGCGGTATTTAAAGGTCAGCGCAATATTGCTGAAGACGAATTGCATCTTGATACCAGTGAAGAAATTCGCATTGCTCCGGTAATTAAAGGGAGTAAACGGGGTGGTTTCTTCCAAACTATTTTAGGGGTTGCACTAATTGGTGCTGCCGCATTTTTATCGGGAGGTCTCTCTGTCGCATTTACCGCTGCAGGGACATGGGGAGGGGCATTGGCGTTGAGTGGTGCTGCTATGGCAATCGGTGGTTTGGTGCAAATGCTCTCACCCCAGCCTCAAGGCTTATCCATGCGACAAGATGCGGATAATAAGCCATCCTATGCATTTGGTGGTGCTGTAAATACCACGGCGCAGGGCAATCCTGTGCCGCTGTTATATGGACTAGACCGCCGTGAAGTCGGAGGTGCGATTATCTCCGCGGGTATCTATACCGAAGACCAAAAATAACAAAATTAATCTTTATCATATACGAAAACGGCTTGAGTGCCGTTTTTTTATGGGTGAAATATGGAAACGATATACGGCGCTAAAGGTGGCGGAGGGGGCGGTCATACGCCCGTAGAAGCCAAAGATAATTTGCTTTCAGAATCGACTGCAAAAATTCTGTTAGCCATTTCTGAGGGGGAAATTGCGGGGGGCTTGGATGATACGCGTATTTTTTTAGATGAGACGCCAATTGGTAATGCGGATGGAACGAAAAACTTCGAAGGGGTAACATGGGAGTTTCGCCCCGGTAGCGAGCAACAAGAGTATATCAAAGGGATACCGTCGGTTGATAATGACAACGCCGTGGGTGTAGAGCTGCGAGACGATCAGCCGTATATCCGAATGATTAATAATACGCAGTTATCCGCTATTCGCCTTCGCTTTTCAGTGCCTCAGTTAATGCGTCAACACGATAATGGTGATACAACGGGATATCGCATTGTCTATGCGATTGATTTATCTACAGACGGTGCTGGGTATCAAGAACTCGTTAAGTCTGCATTTGATGGTAAAACGACCAGTGAATATCAGCGCACCCATCGTATCGATTTACCCTCAGCCACGACAGGTTGGCAATTGCGCGTTCGGCGACTCACCAAAAATCAGAATACCGCTCGTATTGCCGATAAAGTCTCGATTGCTGCGGTCACCGAGGTGATTGACGCCAAGTTACGTTACCCTAATACGGCGCTTCTCTTTGTGACATTTAATGCCCGTCAATTTAACAACCGTATCCCTAAAATTAGTGTTCGTCCGAAAGGGGGATTGTTAGTTAAAGTGCCGACAAATTATGACCCTGTGAATCGAACGTACGCGGGTGTTTGGGATGGAACGTTTAAGCTGGCGGCAACCAATAACCCCGCCTGGGTGTTTTATGATTTAGTCCTGAACAATCGTTATGGCAGTGGTGACAGAATCAAACCCCATCAGATTGAAAAGTGGGATTTGTACAAAATCGCACAGTATTGTGATGAATGGGTGCCTGATGGACGAGGAGGCGAGGGAAAAGAGCCTCGTTTTTTATGTGATGTGTATATTCAATCACAAGAGGCAGCGTATACCGTATTACGGGATATTGCGGCTATTTTTCGAGGAATGACCTTCTGGGCGGACAATAAAGTCAATGCGGTTGCCGATATGCCAGCCAGTATTTTTCGTACATTTACCAATGCCAATATCGTTGGGGGAAAACCGTCTTACTCGGGGGGCAGTATCCAAAATCGCTACACCCAAGCCTTAGTTTCATTTACGGATACGGATAACCACAGCAAAGATGATATCGAGGCGGTCGCAGATTTAAAACTTCAGCATCGTTATGGCGTGCGTAAAGTAGAACTCTCTGCAATTGGGTGTACCCGTCGAAGTGAAGCGAATCGACGTGGTCGCTGGGCATTACTGACTAACGCAAATGACCGCATGATCACATTTGCCACGGGGTTAGAAGGGGCAATTCCCTCACCGGGTCATATTATCGCGGTAGCTGATTCAAATTTAGCTGGGCGTGATAACGGTGGGCGTATCTCTTCCGCGAAAGGAAGGAGTATTACTCTTGATAGAGAGACATCAATTAAAGCGGGTGATCGCCTGATCATCAACTTACCAGACGGAAAATCAGAAGGGAGAACCGTTACTTCAGTAAATAAAAAAGTGGTTACAGTTTCTGTTGAATATTCCCAAATACCACAGAAAGAGACCGTGTGGGTGGTGGATTCTGATGACTTAGCGGTCCAGCTATATCGAGTGATTAATATCAGCGATAACGGCGATAACACTTATACCATTAGCGGTGCTATCCATAATCCTGACCATTATGACCATATCGATTCAGGTGCTCGCATTGACGAACGTCCCGTAACGGTTATTCCGCCTCGCGTTCAGCCTGCACCGAAAAAGGTCGAAATCACGTCTTACTCAAGAGTTGACCAAGGCATGGCGTTGACTACGCTCAGTGTCAGTTGGGACGCGGCTGAAAATGCGATTGCTTATGAAGCGCAATGGCGTCGTGATAACGGGAACTGGGTCAATGCACCAAGGACATCATCACTGGGGTTTGATATTGAGGGCGTTTATTCTGGTCGATATCAAGTGCGAGTTCGAGCGGTTAATGCGTCTGAAATTTCTAGTGCTTGGACAAATGCCCCCGAAACTAGCCTGACAGGAAAAGTGGGTAATCCACCGAAACCTGTCAATTTTAAAGCCTCGCCAAGGGTGTTTGGCATTAAGTTGGATTGGGGGTTTGATGAAAATACTAGTGACACATTGAAAACGGAAATTCAGTACAGTAAGACCCCTAATGGTGAAGATTTGATGCTGTTATCTGATGTCCCTTATCCGTCAAGAAACTATGAGATGGCAGGTTTAGCCGCTGGTATCGTATTTTACTTCAGAGCAAGACTTGTTGATAAATCGGGTAATGAATCCGAGTGGACTCAATGGGTGCGAGGAGAATCAGAGTTTGATGTGAATACCATCTTGCCGGATTTGAACGAGCATTTCATGTCGACAGATGCTGGGAAACAGCTCTCTCAAGAACTTGATTGGCTGAATGAGTCGGTGTTAGTCAATAGTGCAGCAATTAAAGAAGTGAAGAGAGAGGTTACGGTAAACCATGAACAGTCACAATCTCAACATAAAACGTTAGAGCGTGCGTTTGCGGATGAACGAAAATCGTGGGCAGAAAAATACGCACAAGTGACCGCATCAATTAATGGGGTAAACGCAAGCGTTGTTCGGCTTGATAAAGCGGTTACGAATTTAGACAGGTCTTTCAGTGAATCACAGAAGCAAGTTCAGGCGAAATTGGATAATCAAGGTGCGCTGATTAACTCTAAGATGCAGGCGGAATTTAAACAAAATGCCGGGTACGCGATGCACAATACAAACATCACAATCATGGTGGATGGGAAAAAATATAGTGCCGCGAGTATGGTTATTAGTGCTGAAGTGAAGGCGGGGAAAATTGAATCGTTCATTGGATTTAATGCAAATAATTTTGCTTTCTTTAATCCAACACGAGGAAAAATGGAACCCTTGATGTTCATGAAAAATGGACAAATTTTCATGCGCGAATCATTCATCGCCGATGCCTCGATTAGCAATGCCAAGATAGGAAGTGTGATTCAGTCGAATAATTTCGTTTCGGGTAAATCAGGATGGCAAATTAATAAAAATGGTACCCCTGAATTTAATGACGGGATATTTAGAGGAAAGATTTATGCTAGAGATGGTGAATTTAGAGGAACTGTTTATGTAGACAAACTTGTTGGTGATAATGCAACCGCGACAATTTATAAGGAGGTATCTAAGAGCGAGATTCATGGTAAGCGTTATGACCAAATCATAGAAACATCGGTAATTTATAAGGGTGGAATGCCTTATGATGTTGATTTATTGATGCCAACGATGCAGTTCACTGCGGAGGGATCTGTGCCCGGCGCGATTCACTCTACTCGTGTAGAAATTATCATCAATGGAGTTAAATACTCGCCTCAAACTACGGTAATAGCGACAGAAAAAGATCGAAGACTGATTTGTTCTTTGTATACTACACTCAAAGCGGCGGTTAAAGATGTGAAGGTGACAATTAGATATATCACGTACCATAAAAACGGTTGCAAGACTACAATTCATCCCGCGATGATTATCGCTTGTAAACATAATTCTTCTTCATTTATTTCCATATAGCTTATTAATGAGCAGTGATATTCCCATTCCAACCACAGGATTTGGAGGAAGTATATTTGTATCTTTGCGTGCATATGCAGTCGTTGTATCGAGTACTACAAATACAAAGCGAGCTGAAATATTCAAAGAAGAGGGGACACTCATCAAAGCAATAAAAAGATCAGTCTCAGTTAATATTGAGTGATTCTATTTAACTCATTGAAGCAGTGAAGTTAATAAAACTGTCACTGTATTGGTATCAAGAATCAGGGTACAGAAAATAGAATTGCTGCGAGTAATCTAATTAGCCGCAGAAATTAAACTGCGGCTATTACCAGTTAAAAAACTTTATTTTTTGCTAGCAAGGTAATCTTTTAAAGTTCCTTCAGGTTTTTTCTTGCAAAACTCAAGGATTAAAGGAGCTTCCGCAACGCTCTGTTCAGATAATGCCACCCAGTCTCCACTTTTAAACTGAGTATCTTGTGATGTTACCCATAAGGCAACTGGAGCCCAGCTTTTAGGGTTTAAGTCCACATACTCTTTACATGTCATATTTTCGGGAGTTGAGGTCATTTTGTCTGCGGCTAATGCATTAAAGGACAGAGCACTTGATGCAATCATGCAAGCAGAAATTAGAAACTTATTCATAAATATTCCTCTTCGTTTTCTAGTGATAACGCCTATTGAAATAAATCTGTAGTCTACAAATAATAAGAAATATTAGTAAAGTCAATAAAGTTATAGGGAGATTTTAAATTTTCAAATTACAATTATCACTTATCGATTCTCTATAAGTGATTTAGAAGTTGGAAAAGTGAATAATCCAGAGGTTTGAGAGCATAATAGATTGTGTCTAATTATATGAATGGAGTATCGAAGCATGAGTTCTGATGTCTTAGTAACAACATTGATTGGAAATAAGATTAAAGGTCTGAGACGTGACGCTGGATATACTGCTGTTGAATTTGCTCAACTGATAGGGTGTAAAAGCGCCCAGCAGTTATATCGTTATGAACGAGGAATAAATAAAATAGATATAGATACTTTGGTTTCAGCTCTTAAGATTTTACGTGTTGATATTAAAGAATTTTTTAATGAGGTGATGTGGGAAATTCAGTAGCGTTAACTATTAAGTGAATTAGTTAGACATTCCTCATTATTAAGAGCAGCTTTGGAGTGTCTGTTATTAGGTAGGCATACTTTTTATCGCTGTCAGTTTGTTTGCTGATAGATGTAAATATTTTTCTATAAGTTTGATAGCAAACGCTTTGTTTTGTTTTGATGAATCGCAGTAAACGGATAGCTCAACGAATTTGTCCATAAATTCATCTATAGAAATCAATCCAGCAATGTTTGTTCTATAGAATACATAAATTATTGATTGCTCAGTATGTGATGGTTCCCGATGCTCATTGATACAATTTAGAGCTAATAGAAATAATTGAGTGATATTCATGAAGTCTCCAATATTTTGAAGTGAAATTTTAAGTGAAATGACTTTTATTGAATATCAAATTTAGTCAGAAATTTTTTAGATTTGCTTTTCTTAGATTATCGACCTTAACAAAATTATAGTTTTGTTAAGGTAAGAGCTGGTAGACATAAACTTTAGTTCATTCATTTTGGCAGTAATTATATTAAATAGGCTTAAGATTGTAAGCAAAATATTTTGTTAGAAGGAATATCTAGTAATGGAAAGCTTTTGTCCTATAAGAAGTTAGGTGTATAAGAAAGGTATTTTGCTAATGATGTAATTTTGTGTAATTCATTGCTTTTATAGATATTGTATTGCTAATCTTTTCTAGCATAGAAGCCGCATATCATGGTTTTTCATCACATTAGGTATTTTTTATCCGTGCAGTTAGTTGTTATTTCTTTTCATACATCTTCCATCTTCAAAATTTCACGCTCATCAACACCGAGCATTTCAGCTATAGTCATTAAGTCATCTACATAGATTGAGTCATTCCCGTTTTTAACGCGAATATACATAGCTTCTGAGATTGTTAGATGATTTGCAATTTCAGATATTGAAATATTTTTCTCGATGCGTTTTTGTTTGATGAATATGCCGAGGATTTTCTTGCTCATTGTGGTTTACCATGTATGGTTTTTTGATGATGATGGCATCGAGAGTGAATTACTGTGACGAAATGTGTAGAAATTGTGATGTGAAGTGAGGGGGAGGGATGTGTTATGTTTGTGATAAAAGGGATTCCCCAAAACTCTTTATCACTACAATATAAATCAATAGGTTACAATGTATAATTGAAATTCTTAAATCAATCATAAATAAAAATACATTTAAAATCAATATGATACTATTTCAGGGGAATATACTGCTGCGCCATATAGGCTGTATTTAAAAGACAATAAAAAAGCCCACCGGAGTGAGCTTTTCTATTTTTCTAGTGCGCGTGCATTTCACGTGCATTTCGAAGTCCATTCTGGGTAATGTTACTGTCTGCTCAACTTTACTAACTTACTGTTTTTAAAGCTGTTGTCACATCACTGACAGTTAAAATTTGGTGGAGCTGGCGGGAGTTGAACCCGCGTCCGAAATTTCTACATCCTCGGTACTACATGCTTAGTCTAGTCTTTAATTTCATTTGCCAGCTGCGGACAGACACGCCACCAACAAACTATCCTGATTAAGTTTAACGCTTCAACCCCAGGCAAGGCATCCACGCGATCTCTTTTGGGTTTGACCTCTCTTGATCCCCGTCCTAAGAGCGGAGGCTAGGGAGAGAGGGCTCTAAGCAGGTTATTAAGCTGCTAGTGCGTAGTTTTCGTCGTTTGCGACTATTTTTTTGCGGCTTTTTACGAGGCCAACCGCCCCTCGGCATGCACCTTGGGTTTCGCAAATCCCGTCGAATCCAGAATCAGCCCCAAGTTGTGATTGCAGTATAACAGAAAATAACTCTATAAAGCTAGGACTTAGCGATTAGAATGTTTCATTATACGTGCTTTATCTAATTGCCACTCTCTATCTTTGATATCAGAACGCTTATCGTGGGCTTTTTTACCTCTAGCAACGCCAATTTTGACTTTGCACCACGCATTTTTCCAATAGAGGGAAAGGGCGATAACTGTGTAACCTTCGCGATTCACTCGTCCATAAAGTGTATCTAATTCGCGTTGGTTAAGAAGTAATTTTCTACTACGTGTTGGGTCACAAACTACGTGAGATGAGGCGACAGTTAGTGGTGTAAAGTTTGCACCAAACAAATAAGCTTCGCCATCACGTAAGAGAACGTAGCTATCACCAATATTGGCTTTGCCTGCACGTAATGATTTAACTTCCCAACCTTGTAGGGATAAACCCGCCTCGAACTCCTCTTCGATAGAATATTCGTGGCGAGCACGTTTGTTCATAGCAATTGTTGCTGAACCGGGTTTATATGGTTTTTTCTTTGTCATAGTTCATTCATTATACGTTAAGATGCGTTGAATGAAATCGTTCAACACTGATATTTTTGTGATTGTGCATTTCTTGCCCTGCACGGGTTTTGTTTTTTGAGTAACCCACTAATGGTGCTATTATATGCGCAGTTTTTGGGGATAGGAATTGATATGCCACAGATTAGTCGCTCTGCGTTAGTCCCTTTTAGCGCGGAACAAATGTATAAACTTGTGAATGATGTGATTTCATATCCAAGTTTTTTACCAGGATGTGTTGGAAGTCGCATTATTAGCCACAGTTCTGATGAAATGACGGCCTCAGTTGAGGTTTCAAAAGCAGGAATTAGTAAAACGTTTATTACGAAAAATGCATTGGAAGACAATAAACGCATTCAAATGCAATTAGTCGAAGGACCTTTTAGAACGTTATCAGGGGGATGGCAGTTTATTCCTTTGAGTGCTGATGCCTGTAAAATTGAGTTCCATCTCGATTTTGAGTTTACCAATAAGCTTATTGAGCTGGCATTTGGCAAAATATTTAAAGAGCTGGCCAACAATATGGTTCAAGCATTTACGTCTCGTGCTAAGGTCGTCTATCGTGTCTGATATCAATATTGAAGTAACTTACGCGTTACCTGAAAAGCAATTTTTGCTCTCAGTGAAGGTTGCAGAAGGAACCACGATTGAAGATGCAATTATTGCATCGGGTATTTTAGCGCTGCGCTCGGATATCGATTTAAAGAAAAATAAAGTCGGAATATACAGCCGCCCAGCTAAATTGGGGGATGTGGTGCAAGAGGGGGATAGGATTGAGATTTATCGCCCATTGATAGCCGATCCAAAAGAACTACGCCGTAAACGAGCTGAAAAATCAAAAGAAAACAACAAGTAAGATACAACATCATTGAATGTATTGATGTGAAATAAAGCCGAGTGAAAGCTCGGTTTTTTTATTTAATAAATACTATTTCGCAGAGGATAAGAGAGTGAAACGCTACAATTTTAAAGAAAACACTTGCAGTGAATTATCTTAAAGTAACTACCTGTTGGTTTCCATGATTTAAAGGATCTCAGGTAGTTACTTATACTCTCTCAAGCGTTAAGCAATATGGGGTGTTATTCCGCTACTTTTGGTTCTGATGCTTTAACTTCACCAGCTTCCATGGCTTGCTGAGCTTCAAGGTTCTTTTCGTTTTTGATATCTGTCAGGATACCATTACGATCAAACGTCAGCGTTAATGTTTCTTGCTTCACTGGGTCATGTCCCAGCTCTTGGCGGAAAACATAAAACCAAGTCTGAGAACCAAACGGGTCAGTCATCATTGGGGTGCCCAAAGCATAAGCAACCTGTTGCTGTGTCATTCCGTTCTTAATTTTCGAAACATCTTTTGCTGTCAGATAGTTACCTTGGTTAATATCCGGATGATAGACAAGACGTTCCATCATTGAACAGCCCGTGGACATTAATGCGAATGATAGTGCAGCAGCAGTTAACAATTTATAACGCATGGATATCTCATTCCTTTTGGAGTCAGAACATCAATGATAATCGACATTGATACAATTTAAAACCTTCCAGATCGACTCTAAGACAACAGGAGATAAAAAAAGTTGTCGAAATTTAAGCTGCGAGCAACTCTTTTGCATTAGCCAGCGTGTTTTTGGTGACTTCAGAACCTGCTAGTAATCTTGCAAGCTCTTGTAATCTTGATTTTTTATCCAGTAATTGCATATGCGTTTCCGTTTCTACGCCATTGGTTTCTTTGCTGACATAAAAATGGTGGTGACCGCACCCTGCCACTTGAGGTAAGTGAGTCACACACATGACTTGAGTGGATTCTCCGAGCTCACGTAGTAATTTTCCAACAATGGCAGCGGTTGGACCACTAATCCCCACATCGACTTCATCGAAAATTAAAGCAGGGGTGTCCATTTTCTTCGCTGTAATCACTTGGATAGCTAAAGCAATGCGAGATAATTCCCCCCCCGATGCAACTTTTGCTAACGCTTGATGTGGTTGTCCAGGGTTAGTCGTGACATTGAACTCCACTTTGCAAGCACCATCAATTTGTAGATTTTCAGGAACGAATTTGACATCAATAGTAAACAAGCCATGGGGCATAGAGAGCTGATGCATACTGTTTGTAATTAATTGGCTCAGCTCTTGTGCATAATGTAGACGAACGTGGTGTAAACGTTCTGCACACTCTAATGCTTTTTGGTGGTCAGCGAGGACTTGTGCATTGAGGGCTTCACAATCTTCATTTTGATTAGCAATTTGATTTTGCTCTTCGACTAATTGTTGAAAGAGCTCTGGTAGAGCTTCAGGTGTCACATGGTGCTTACGGGCTAAACTAATTTGCTTGGAAATGCGTTGTTCCAATTCAAATAAGCGATTTGGATCTAATTCATACTGGTCGCAATAATGTTTAATTTCATCACTGACTTCGCTAACTTGAATAGAGGCTTCTTCTAGCATATCCAGTAATCCAGAGAATTTGGGGTTTAGAGTGACTAAGTCAGTCAATTCATTTTTTGCCATGTTCAATAGGCTAATAACGTTAGCCTCATCACTTTCGGTGAGAATTTGTGAAGCAGTTTGTCCAATGGTGAGAAATTGCCCATGATTAGCCAATTGTTTATATTCTTGGTCAATTTCTTCAAATTCCCCTTGGATAGGGAGAAAGTCATTTAATTCTTTTAAATGGTAATCAAGTAACTGCTGACGAGATTCACGCTCTTGCATCTGTTTTTGAAAAATAGCCAATTGCTGACAAGATTCATGCCATGTTTGCCATGTTTGCTTCATTTGAGCGAGTAATTGTTGCTGATTTGCATACGCATCAAGCAGAGATTGCTGATGGTCACTATCTAACAATAATTGGTGAGCATGTTGACCGTGAATTTGAATCAGTAGCGCACCCAGTTCACGTAACTGTGAAAGCGGAACAGAAACACCATTAATAAAGCCGCGAGAACGGCCATCAACAGCAATGGTACGACGTAGTAAGCATTCGTTATGATTATCAAGTTGATGTTCAATCAGCCAGGTTGTTGCCATTTGTGCATCAGATAAAGAAAAACGTGCACATAAGTCAGCACGTTGAGCTCCTGGGCGCACCATGTTGGCTTCCCCTCGGTTGCCTAAACATAAACCGAGAGCGTCAATAGCAATGGATTTACCCGCACCGGTTTCACCTGTAATTGTTGTCATACCGCTACGAAAATCGATTTCTAACTCACGAACGATGGCAAAATTATTGATGGTTAGTTGGGTTAGCATCTGCGCTCTCCTGTTTAAATACACAACTGTGTTTTCATACAGTTTAACCTGTTTTTTTATACAGTAAAGAGGCAGAGTAAAAAAATTAAAAAGTTTTTTTAGACCAACCGAGCTTTGAGCTTAACGTATTGAAATAATTATAATCTTTAGGGTGGATTAAATTCAGACTCTTTGAGCTGCGTTTAATAATGACTTCTTCACCATCTTGGATAGGGAGCATAATTTGACTATCACAGCTGACTTCATAATCGATATTTGTACGTAAAAACTTCAAACGAATACTGCTGTCACTGCTAATCACGAGTGGGCGAGATGATAGGGTATGTGGGAACATTGGTACCAACACAATTGCATCTAAATTCGGTGTCAAAATTGGACCACCTGCGGAAAGAGAGTAGGCGGTTGAACCTGTTGGTGTCGCAATAATTAGACCATCAGAGCGCTGAGAAAAGGCAAATTTCTCATCGATGTAGACTTCAAACTCAATCATGTGTGCGACTTTTCCTGGGTGAAGAACCACTTCGTTAATTGCGCTACTTTTACGGGCCTTTTGATTTGCTTTGATAACTTGGGCTTCTAATAAAAAGCGCTGTTCTTCATGATATTCTCCTTCAAGAACACAAGACAGTTGTTGGAGTGCATTATCAGGATCAAGGTCAGTTAAAAATCCTAAATTACCTCGGTTTACGCCAATAACCTTATTGTTATAGCGAGATAAAATTCGTGCAGCACCGAGCATGTTGCCATCCCCTCCGACTACAACGACTAAATCTGCCTGCTGACCGATTTCTGTTAAAGTGCCTGTATTGGCATCTTTTAATTTCAAATCTTTAGCCACTTGCTTATCAATGATTGCATGGTAATTTTTTGAAATGAGCCAATGGTAGATGAGTTCATGGGTCGCCAGTGCTTCAGGGTGCCTTGGGTGTCCGACAATACCGATAGTTTTAAATTGTGAAGATGGTGTCATCTTAGCCTTTTGCATACTTTTTTAACTCCTCGTTGTATGACTTCCCTTGAATCCCTGTATTAGATCCCCATAATACTCCCATAGATAGAATTATTGCTAAATACGCGGAGATATTCATGAGTAGTAAAGAACAAAACATGCATGATGAGCAAGCTTCTGAGCAAAATGAAACACAAAAAGTGCAAGCAGAGCAAGAAGTAGAAACTCAACAAGCTGATTTACAAGCAGAAGAACAAGCGTTAGCCGCGCGTATTGCTGAGCTTGAACAGCAACTTGAAGCTTCTCGTAAAACTGAACGTGAAGCAATGCTACGTGCTCATGCTGAAATCGAAAATATTCGTCGTCGCACAGAACAAGATATTGAAAAAGCCCACAAGTTTGCACTTGAGAAATTTTCCAATGAATTGTTGCCTGTGATTGATAACTTAGAGCGCGCTATTGACGCGGCAGACCGTGAAAGTGAAGAATCCAAAGCAATGCTAGAAGGTTTGGATCTTACGCTAAAAACGTTCTTAGATGCAGTGTCTAAGTTTGGTATTGTGCCTGTTGATGAGGCAAATGTGCCATTCAACCCTGAAGTTCACCAAGCGATGACCATGATTGAATCTCCTGACCACAGTGCTGGTCAAGTGATTAACGTGATGCAAAAAGGTTATACCTTAAATAATCGTCTGTTGCGCCCTGCGATGGTGATCGTTTCTAAATAAGTTTAGAACGAGATATGATTTTAGGATATAGAACAAAATGGGATGCTAAGCATCCCATTTTTATATCCATAGATTGCTATTACGCAGGGATAACTGGGTTCCAGTTGATAGGGGTACGGCCTTGCTGCTCAAGTAATTGATTAGCCTTAGAGAAGTGACCACACCCAAGGAAACCGCGGTGTGCGGATAGTGGTGATGGGTGAGGCGCTTTGAGTACATGATGGCGCTTAGTGTCAATAATGCGACCTTTCTTTTGCGCGTGTGAGCCCCATAACAGAAAAATAACGCCTTCAGTATGGTCATTAATTGCTTGGATAACTTTATCTGTAAACGCTTCCCACCCTAAATGTGCATGTGAATGGGCATGACCTTGTTCAACGGTTAGTACAGTATTAAGCAATAAAACACCTTGCTGTGCCCAGCTTAGGAGATACCCATGGTCTGGGCGAACAAATCCAGGAATATCTTTCTCAAGTTCTTTATACATATTTACAAGTGATGGTGGTGCTTTAATGCCTGGACGCACTGAAAAGGATAAACCATGGGCTTGCCCCGGACCATGATAAGGGTCTTGCCCTAATATCACGACTTTAATATCACCCAATTCTGTATAACGAAAAGCATTGAAAACATCTTCTTGTGGAGGATAGATCACTTTGCCGTTTTCTCTTTCTTTAGCAACAAACGCAAGGGTATCTTTAAAGTAAGGCTGTGATTTTTCTGCACCGATTACGTCGTGCCAAGTCATCGTGTTTGACATGAATTATTCCATAGTGATGTGTTTTATAGTGCTTAGCTTACTGGTTCATGGCGCATAGATAAAGTGTTGTTCCATCTTAACCCCCTCAAATTATTTAAAATTATTTTGAAAATTTACAAAAATAATTAAAAAATCCATTTATGAATATTGATTTAAATCATAAAGATGCACGGGTTTGGTTAATTACCATACGAAATAATTGATAAATATCAAAGAAAGCGAGGGGGCTAGCTGGTATATATTAGATAAACAGGTTGGTTAGACCAATTATCCAATCAACAGCGATTAAAAATAGTTAGTAAAGGTTGATCAAAATCTGATTCGAACGTGGAGGTCGAGATGATTACTGGTATTCAAATTACAAAAAGTGATAATGCTGCACTACTTAATTCTTTCTGGTTAATCGATAGCGAGTCAAATGAAGCTCGCTGTGTGTGTGCGAAAGCGGATTATAACGAAGGTCAGGTTGTTGCTAAAGATGAATTAGGTGCTTTTGAGTACCGCGAAGTTCCTCTGGAAATGAAACCGACTGTACGTGTGGAAGGTGGTCAGCACTTAAATGTTAACGTATTAAGCCGTGAAACATTAGAAGATGCAGTGAAAAATCCAGAAAAATATCCTCAATTAACGATTCGTGTTTCTGGTTATGCCGTGCGTTTTAATTCATTAACGCCTGAACAACAACGCGATGTTATTACCCGTACTTTCACTGAAAGCCTGTAATAAACATTAAGGGGTCAATAGATCTCTTATCTTAATAAATTCTAAAAGCCATTGTTCTCAATGGCTTTTTTATTTGTCTCTAACAAAGTAGATTATTTCCCTCCTTAGTTATTTATATTTCAATATTCTTCCAGCATACAGCATTTGTTAGGGAGAATTTATGCCATTGAGTACATTAATACAGCAGACAGTAAGTAAGGATGAACTTTCTTTTGTTGAGGAAGGTTTAAATTTATATCAACAGAATACATTTTTGGAATCGTTATGCAGTCCTCGTGATAAATGGTCTAAAAATATAATGCGGGAGGATTTTTTAGGAAGAGATGCACAGAATAAAGATTATCTTTTAGCGCTACTTTCACAAGGTGCTTATCATCATAATTGGCGAGATATTCATGGAATAGAAAAACTCAGTACATCAAAAATTAACGCGTTAGGTATTGATGCAGAACTTTTAAATAATGAATTTACCGGTTTCCAATCGAATATTTGTTGTTTTAATGGTCTATATATTATTTGTTTTGCGGGAACGAATGATATTGTCGATTTCTATGCGAATATTCGACAAGGATTAGGATATTACGAACCTCAATTCTTTCAGGCTGTGGGGTTAACGAATATTCTATATCGAGCGGTTAAAGGCAATATTATTTGCACTGGGCACTCTTTAGGGGGAGGGCTAGCATCGATAGCAGCATTGGCAAGTCAATCACCTTGTATTTCATTTAGCCCGTCAGGACTTGCACAAAACACAGTACATAAAATTGGGATGGATTATAACATTGCTAAACAGCGAGCAGATGAAGGTTTGATACGCTTTTATACTGTTCAATATGATTGGCTTGATGTACTGCAAAACAGGTTACCAATCCCTTCTGCGTTGGGAAATTGTATCAAAATGGCTTATAGCGAACATAATTCTTGGAAAGACTGGTTACCACACCGTTTGTTGACCAGGAGCTTTATTGCACATTCAATGGTTAAGATTATAAGGATGATGTGCAAACATAAACCATGGAATAATTGGAATGCGATTACAGGTGAATTTGATAAAACTTCGGATTCTATGTTGAATGATCTTCCAAACATAGAGCAACGACGAAGTTCTAATTGGCAAGAAAGCTGTAAAACATCAATTAAGAGAGAAAATATAAACGAATTTATTGCGCTACTTTCAATGAAAAATAAGCACTGTGATATTGATAAGCTCGCAATGCAGTCTGTTCGAGCTGGAAATAGTCAATTCATTAAAATATTGTTGGAATCCCCTTATGGTCAGGGAATTAAAAAAATGCAATTGGCTCAACAAAAAACAGTTTTACATTTGGCAGCTCAAAGTGGAAGAGTCGCACAATCAGAAATTTTGTTAAGTAATGGCTTAATGGTCAATGTTAAAGATAATTTAGGAAATACTCCATTGCATGACGCTTTAAATAGTCACTCTTTAGAGGTTGCTGAATTATTATTATCGAGTGGTGCTGACTGGCGAATGGAAAATAGTCAAGGCTATAATTGCCGCGATATTTTAGATAATCACATGATAAAAGCAGAGTCATTGACCCATGAAAGCCGGATAATGAGAGAGAAAGTATATAAACTAATGAATTAAAAACGGGCCGAAGCCCGCTTTTATGAGTATCATTTTTAGGTGTTTTACTTGGTTTTATTGCTATCGGTTGTCGATGGCGCCACAGGAGTGCGGCGTTTACCGATATTTTTCTTATCGCGATGGCGTACTTTTTCTTTTTTCTTACTTTGTTCTTCTTTTTTCTTTTCTTTACGCTTAGCCAGCACTTTCTTAGATGGCTTCGGCTTATTTAGCATCGCTTCAGAAGGCGCTTTTGTTGTTGGTCGTAAAGAATCCACCACGCGGATTTTAATTGGATCTTCAATGTAGCGAGTGATTTTACCCAGTAGAGGGAAATCGTGAGCTTCCACTAAAGAGAGGGCAGTACCTTTGCGTCCTGCTCGACCTGTACGACCAATACGGTGCAGATAGACATCTGCAGTACGCGGTAAGTCGAAGTTGAACACATGGCTGACATTTTCGATATCTAATCCACGAGAGGCTACATCGGTAGCAACCAAGACTTTAACTTGTCCTGTCACTAAACGGCGAACCGCTTCGTTGCGTTTTGCTTGAACCATTTCACCTTCAAGATAACAAGGTTCAATACCGGCATCACGTAACCACTGCACGACTTCGCGAACGCGTTCACGCTTACGCACAAACACAATTGACTTAGTGACATCTTCCTGCTTAAGAAGATGGCAAAGTAGGGCAGTTTTGTGCTCTAAAGTGTCGGCACGATAGTAAAACTGCTGGATTTTTTTACGTTCGCGACGTGATGGTTCTGCATCAATTTCGATAGGATCTTCAAGCAGACGTTCAGCGAAATCGCGAATAGCTTCCCCTTCAAGGGTCGCGGAAAATAGCATGGTCTGCTTACGCCAGCGAGTTTCGCCTGCGATGGTTTCGATATCATGAGCAAAGCCCATGTCGAGCATCCGATCTGCTTCATCGAGGATCAGAATTTCGACCGCGCGGCAATCAAAGTTTTCTTCTTTAATGTATTGCAGCAAACGTCCGGTCGTTGCGACGACGATATCTTGGTTTTCGCTGAAGACTTCAGCGTGGTTCATATAAGCAACGCCGCCTGTGATTGTGGCAACGTCTAAATGATTATGTGCACACAACTCTTTGGCTTGGTCAGCGACTTGCATAGCGAGTTCGCGAGTTGGTGTTAAAATCAGGACGCGAGGTGGCCCTGATTTTTTTCTTGGAAAGTCAAGTAAATGCTGAATGGCTGGCAACAAGAATGCCGCGGTTTTACCTGTTCCGGTTGGGGCTGAACCTAAAACGTCTCGCCCATCCATTGCAGCAGGGATGGCAGCTTCTTGGATAGCCGTCGGGCGCTCATAACCTTTATTGGTCAGCGCAGTGATCAGGCTTTCATCAAGCTCAAGTTCAGAAAATGTGGATGCAGTCATGATATACCTCTATTTGGGGCGCTGATTATAAACAGGTTAGCAAAATTGTTCACCACAAAAATCAGCTTTGTGCAGAGTTTACCTGTTTTTGTTAGCGGGGGGTATATAAGGAAGCGCCTTACCTACTATGAGGTGTTGTCCGTAAGACATTTTCATAGCAGGTAAGGAAAAGATGTGGAATTAGCTAAGCATGTTAATTAGCCAAGTATGGTAAGGAATACCGACGAGGTCGATCAGCACAGCACCGCTGAGTGGCACAATCATAAACGCTTTCATCGACACATGTTTGTAGCGCTCACAAACCGATGACATATTGGCCATCGCGTTCGGCGTGGCGCCCAGTCCATGCCCCATCATGCCGGAGCACATGACGGCAGCATCGTAGTTTTTACCAAGGAGTCTGAAGACAACGAAGACAACAAACAGAATGATAGCAATAGTCTGCGCCAATAAAATGATGAAGAGCGGTAGGGCGATGACTTTCAATTCCCAAATTTTTAGCGACATCATCGCCATGGTTAAGAATAACCCCAGAGAAACATCAGAAATTAAATTGATTGATTTCTGGTTAATACGAACAATTTCAGCTTGGTCATTAATATTTCGCACAATAATTGCGATAATCATTGCACCCACATAGCTCGGTAAAGAAAAACCGGTCGCTTTAGTAAATTGCGCTGAAGCAAACTGTCCCACGACCATGACACCTAAAATCAGAGCTAACATTTTTAAGAAAGCATGAGCATCGATTGAGTCGATTTTACCCGCCAGTTTTTCTTCAACTTTTACATTCTCGACATTTTCTTCGGATTGAATGGTCACCTTGTGTTTCTTAATGAGATAGCTCGCGATAGGTCCACCTAACAAGCTACCCGAAATCAAACCAAATGTTGCCGCAGCAATCGCGGCGACAGTTGCGGATTGCACTCCAAGCCCTTCAGCCATACTGCCAAATGCAGCAGCACCACCATGTCCCCCGGTGAGAGAAACGCCGCCCGCCATGATCCCGATAACCGGGTCAATACCTAATAAATGGGCAAGACCTGCTCCAAATGTGTCTTGGAAAATGACTAAGGTCCAACAAATTAAAAGGTAAGTGATTAATAAGCGTCCGCCGCTTTTTAATACGCGGAAGCTGCCATCAATACCGACAGTGGTAAAGAATGCGACCATTAAGAAAGTTTGTAAGCTGGTATCAAATGAGATTTCAGCTAAGTCGAAAGATTTTAATCCCCAGATAAGTAAGCTGACTAAAAATCCACCAATGACCGGCGAAGGAATGCAAAAACGTTGTAGCCATTCAATGCGCTTTTTGAGGTGAACTCCCATTAGTAAACAAATTACAGTCAAGAAGAGGGTGGTGAGTGTGTCGATGTGGAACGTCATATTTTTCCCTTTTTTTATTACTTTGTCTTTCGTGCTACAGCGTTGTTGGTTTCTCTCAGCTACCCTAGTCACATACTTGTGTATGTTCCTAGGAATACCTTCATTCACCACCTAGCTGTAACTCGAAATCCAAGGGTATAAATAACTTTATGATGAAAGAGATAAATACGCTTAATTTTCAAACTACAGTGTTGTTGGCTATTTCGAACCTCAGTGCTGTTTATTGTTAACTAGTTACTTAGTTGACTAAGTTTTTATTTATATTTTGAAAGACAAGGTAAAATTGTTTATCAGTCGTTTTATTGTGTTTGTTGTTTTTAGAATAAATATTGGTAAACCAAGTAAGCTGCTAATTTTGATGTGTGGTTATCAATATCAAATTCAGGGTTACATTCAGCGATATCAAATAGCGTAATCTTGCCGCTAGATTTGATGACGTTAAACAATTCATCAAATGTTTCAGTGGAAATGCCTCTGGCGGCAGGCGCGCTGACTCCCGGAGCTATACCGGCAGAAAATACGTCCAGGTCCACAGTGACATACAGGAAATCCACTGAATTTATAAATTGCTTAATTTTTTCAATAGCATGTGGTAATAAACTCGGAGTTAATGCTTTATCACGAATGTAGTGACTGCCTAAGCGATCTGCTGTGTCGAATAACACTTTGGTATTACCATGATCGGCAATACCTAAGCATAAGTAATTGAAAGGGCGCTGATGTTTGGCGCACAGTTGTGATGATTGTAAAAATGGTGTACCAGAGGTGGCTTCGTCAGCTTCACGTAAATCAAAGTGCGCATCAAAGTTTATGATCCCAATGGTTTTTTCCGGGTGATGTTTGTGAATATAATCAAAAACACCTTGGAAGCTGGCAAAGCCCACTTCGTGCCCACCACCTAACACAATCGGTTTTTGTTGTTGTTCTAGAATGGAAATGATCTCATCGGATAAGCGGCGTTGAGCGATTTCTAAATTGCCATCATCACAGCTAACCGTCCCTGCATCACGAATGGCGAGCGGCTGGTGGATAGGCAGACCTGCAAGTTGACGGCGAATAGCATCCGGCCCCATTTTAGCCCCTAGGCGACCTTTATTACGACGAACACCTTCGTCCGAAGCAAAGCCTAGAATGGCAAACTCAGCAGGTGAGCATTGGTTGATGACTTGGTGGATCCGCAAATGTTCAGGTGTTTCACCATCAGTACGACCCTGCCATTGAAAAGGTTGTGTCATAGTTACTCCAAGTTAATCAGTTTTGTTATATTTTGTGCTGTTTGGCATGTCGCTTTGATGAGCTCATCGACGCGATTAATTGCCCGAAATTCTGGTGCCATCACTGAGACGACAGCTAAAATATCATTCCCTTTGAACACGGGGGCTGAAGCGCCAAAAACGCCCGCGTCAATTTCACCAACGGAGATGCCATAACCCTGTTGGCGAATTTGCACCAAATCCTGTTTTAATTTTTGCAAATAGTTATTTTTGTGTAGCTGTTTTGCGTGGGTTTCAAAGACCAATTCTTGGTATTGTTCATCTCTGTACGCTAAGAGGGTTTTGGCACTCGCGCCTCGGATTACTGTATTACCGTGCCCCACAATGAAAGAGCAGCGTACGGCTTGCTCACTATCAATTTTATCGACACAAATGGTTTCCCGTAGATTAGCGGTAATAATTGCCGCGGTTTCTTGGGTCTTTTTCGCTAATGCGTGAAGCTCCGATTTTGACGAAGTCATCAATAAACTATGGTGATAGTATTTTTCTTGGGTTTTGATACTCTGCGCACCGACGGTATAAGTGCCATACTGTTTAGAGTAAGTCACGAATTCCCAATTTATGAGAATAGTTAAAAGTCGATAAACTGTTGAGATTGGAATATCAAGCTCTTTAGAAATAGTTTGTGGTGTGACGGGAGATGCACAAGTTGTGACAAACGATAAGATATCTAGTGTTCGATTAATACTGTTCATGGCATCTCCTTTTTCTCGAACTTAGCAGTAAAAAAAATCACTAACAAATCACATTCTCATATTATGAGAATAATATTATTGTAATTGAATTAAATTTCTAGATTTGTGGACTGAAATTGAGAATGTGTACGCAAATCATATTCAAACCAGAGTGGCTGTATGAGCGAACAAAAAAAGCGTTATCGAAAAGGCGGGTTTACTTTCAAGCAATTTTTTGTTGCCCATGATCGTTGTGCAATGAAAGTCGGAACGGACGGGGTGTTACTGGGAGCGTGGGCGCCAGTAAGCCCTGCAAAATATGCGTTAGATATTGGTAGTGGAAGTGGTTTAATCGCATTAATGTTGGCTCAGCGTAACACTCAGTTGCATATTGATGCCGTTGAACTTGATGCGGATGCCGCTTCGCAGGCCCATGAAAATTTTAATGCATCGCCATGGTCTGATCGATTGCAGGTATTTCATCAGGATATTATTACGTTTAGTGAACAGCCTCATCGGCAATATGATTTAATTGTCAGCAATCCACCTTACTTTGAACCCGCAGTGGCGTGTCGAGATGAACAGCGGGATCAAGCGCGCTATACCCGCACACTTAATCATCAAGTGTTACTAGATAGCGCCAAGCGTTGTCTAGCACCTGAAGGTATTTTTTGCTTAGTCTTGCCTTATGATGTTGGGGAGAAGGTTGAGGACATGGCGCTCACGAGTGGTTGGAGTTTAGCTTATCGTGTGCAGATTCAAGATAAATTACATACTCCATATCATCGTATGTTATTAGGGTTGGCAGAGAAGGAGATGGAGACCGAGATTTCATCTTTGACGCTGAAACAGCAAGAGGGGAGTTATACCAATGAGTTTATTGCCTTGATTCAGCCTTTCTACCTTAAATATTAAAAGCCTATCAGTGATTGACTCACCGATAAGCTTTTGATGAATCACGACAATATTATCGCGTTAGAATAGTTGGACCGGATTCAGGTAAAAGCTCTGGATAATCTAACGTGTAGTGAAGGCCTCGGCTTTCTTTACGTTCAAGGGCACAACGCACCATTAATTCTGCGACTTGTACTAAATTTCGTAGCTCTAACAAATTGTTGGAAATTCGGAAATTAGCATAGTAATCATTAATTTCTTGCTGAAGTAAGTGAATACGACGCAAGGCGCGTTCTAGGCGTTTTGTTGTGCGAACGATCCCCATGTAATCCCACATAAACAAGCGTAATTCATGCCAATTATGCTGAATGATAACTTGTTCATCAGAATTATGAACTCGGCTCTCATCCCATTCTGGTAGGTGAGAAACGGCAGGGATTGCATCGATTGTTTTGATGATGTTTTCCGCCGCTGCCCATCCATACACAAGGCATTCGAGTAGCGAGTTAGATGCCATGCGATTAGCACCGTGTAGTCCGGTATAACTCACTTCACCGATAGCATATAAATTAGGAATATCGGTCATGCCAGTCGAGTCAACGACTACACCGCCACAGGTATAATGTGCTGCGGGAACGATTGGGATCGGTTCTTGGGTTAAGTCTAACCCTAATGTCAGTAATTTGGCGTAAATCGTAGGGAAGTGATTTTTAATAAAATCCGGTGATTTATGGCTGATATCCAAATACATACAGTCAGCGCCGAGGCGCTTCATTTCATGGTCAATGGCTCTAGCGACAATATCCCGTGGCGCTAATTCACCACGCTCATCATAGTCGGGCATAAAGCGGCTACCATCGGGGCGTTTTAGATAAGCCCCTTCGCCTCGTAGTGCTTCGGTAAGCAAGAAATTACGTGCTTGGGGGTGGAATAAACACGTTGGATGAAATTGGTTAAATTCCAAGTTAGCGACTCGACAGCCCGCACGCCATGCCATCGCAATGCCATCACCAGATGAAATATCGGGATTAGTGGTATATTGATAGACTTTGGCAGCACCACCTGTGGCTAAGACAACCGTTTTGGCTCGAATCGTTTCGACCTGCTCTTTTTGACGATTCCAAACATAGGCGCCAACAATGCGCGAGTGAGTTGTTTTTTGTGCTTTGTCTTCGAGGATCAAATCAACGGCATTATAACGTTCTTTGATCTGGATATTTGGGTGGTTGAAAGCAAGGTTCACAAGGGTGGTTTCAACTTCTTTTCCCGTTGCATCTGCGTGGTGCAGAATACGACGATGACTGTGTCCACCTTCTCGAGTGAGATGATACTGGGTTTCTCCCGTTTCGTTGACCTCGGTATCGAAAAGTACGCCTTGGTCAATCAGCCATTGAACGCAATGCTTCGCGTTTGAGGCAATGAATTCCACTGTGCTTCGTTCACAAATTCCAGCGCCTGCGATGAGGGTATCATCAACATGGGATTCGATGCTGTCTGTATCATCAAAAACAGCGGCAATTCCGCCTTGAGCGTAATAGGAAGCACCTTCATTGAGCGTGCTTTTGCTGAGAATCGTCACTTGATGAAAGGGTGCTAGCCGGAGTGCGGCTGATAATCCTGCGACACCACTTCCAATGATTAAAATATCAGTGTCATGCTGTGTGGATGTGTTCATAAGTATTTGCGTGTTGTGTTTCTATAGAGAATTTTATGTTAGCCTATCGAGCTGCCTCTGACTATGCATTAATCCACATTTAGCGTCATCGGCGAGCGCGATAATTTAGCGGTGCGTTGTTTGACTATTTTGCTAAAAAATATTTTGTTAGAGAAATCATAGCGAGCTAAATGATAGATGATTATACGAATGAATAAATGCCATGTATTCGTGCCGTATATATGCCTGTTTTGTGTATACTATTAGGTAGTGCTCACAAGGATCGATGGGATCGATTAAGAAACTTAGATCTCATTTTTTGGAATTATTTTCGGTTTTTTTCGGAATAAATTGAACTTCATCAGTTTTTATTACTCGAAGTTAGGCTTGCTTAAGGAAGGGAGAAGATGAACAAGCTAAGTCATTATCAATCTGTGTTCAGGAGATGGATCCTGGAATGAGCGAGCAGCTGACAGACCAAATCTTGGTTGAGAAAGTACAAAAAGGCGACCAACAAGCTTTCAACTTACTGGTAATTAAATACCAGCATAAAGTTGCAAGTCTCGTTTCTCGTTATGTACCACAAGCAGATGTGCCTGATGTCGCGCAAGAGTCATTTATTAAGGCTTATCGTGCAATAGGTTCGTTTCGTGGCGACAGTGCTTTTTATACTTGGCTTTATCGAATTGCTGTCAATACGGCAAAGAACTATTTAGTCGCTCAAGACCGGCGTCCTCCCGCGTCAGATCTTGAAGCTAGCGACGCAGAAAACTTCGAATCAGCCGGTGCATTGAAAGAAATTTCGAACCCAGAGAACTTAATGTTGTCTGATGAATTAAAGCGAGTTGTTTTCCGTACCATTGAGTCACTGCCAGAGGATCTTCGAATGGCAATTACATTACGAGAACTTGATGGTTTAAGTTATGAAGAGATAGCTGAAGTGATGGATTGCCCTGTAGGCACAGTCCGATCACGGATCTTCAGGGCGAGGGAAGCAATTGATGAAAAAGTTCAGCCGTTGATCCAACAGCATTAATTGGTTGGATCGCGAGTTACCATTTAACTGTGAGCAATTAACTGAAGGTAATTGGGCATGCAAAGAGAGAAACTTTCCGCAATGATGGATGGTGAAGCTCTAGATTTAGAACTCATTAATACCATTTCATGTGATTCAACGTTAAAGCAACGTTGGGAGAGCTATCATCTTGTTCGTGATACTCTGCGCAATGATACTGGCGATGTTATTCATTTTGATATTGCTAGTAAAGTTGCGGCAGCGCTAGAAAATGAAGCGGTGCGAATTAGTCCTCAGGCAGTTGTTGAGTCACAGCCAGAACCAGCAAGCTGGAGTGGCTTCCCGTTTTGGAACAAAATTCGTCCATGGGCAAGCCAAATTACACAAATTGGCGTAGCAGCATGTGTGTCACTCGCGGTGATTGTGGGTGTTCAACAATACAATCAAAGTAATAGTGTTGATTCTACTGTGGATGATCCGGTATTCAATACCGTTCCCGTTGGACGTGGTGCGCCAGTGAGTTTAAATATTTCAGATAGCCAATTGTTTGGCACTGAGCAGCAAACTCAACAAATTGAACAACAAAATCAACGTATCAATGCCATGCTACAACAGTATGAAATTGAAAGACGTTCGATGCTGAATCAACAGCTTCACGATAGTGATAAAAATAGCGCATCAGCTGGAGTTAAACAGCAATAATGAACAAATGGTTATCCGTCATCTGCCTGACGGGCAGCCTGATTATATCTAATCAAGCGTCGGCATCATCTACGGATGCCGATGTTCTTTTTAAAGAAATGGGAACGGCTGCCCAGAACTTGTCATATGAAATGTCTTTCATGACACTAAGTCCACAAAATATCGTCCCTGTTCGCTATCGTCATGCGATTCTCAATGGTGTTCCTGTTTCTCAAATGATCCAAATGGATTCATCTCGACGAGAAATCGTGCAAAATGGCAATCGAATTAGCTATTTTGAACCTGGATTTGATGCATTTAGCCTCAATGGTGAACACATCATCGATAATTTGCCAACGGTTATTTTTGCTGATTATCAAAAAATTCAGCCGTATTATAATTTTATTGATGCAGGTCGTACCCATATTGGCGATAAACCCGCATTAGTGATCCGTATCATTTCAAAAGATAATTCCCGATTCAATTATGTGCTATTAATCGATGAAGAAACTAAATTGCCACTGCGTGTTGATTTATTGGATAATAATAATCAAACGTTGGAGCAGTTTCGGGTCATTTCGACGGTATTAGACAGCAAGAATGTACAAGACTCATTGAAATCTTTGAGTAATGTGAATCTCCCGCCATTATTATTATCACCGAAGAATGAAAACCCAGCGTTTAAATGGCAAGTGGGCATGTTACCACCAGGATTTGAGGAAGTTTCACGTTCGACGGGAAAACTGAATAAAGATGATATTGTAGAAACCGCGATGTTTAGTGACGGTTTATTTACATTTTCGGTCAATGTGACAAAAGCGTCGAAAGGTCCTTTACTTGATCAGCCATTGCAAAATGGTCGTCGCACAATTTACACCATGACTCAAAAGCAAAATGTGATTACGATAATAGGTGAGTTGCCGCTGCCAACATCACAGTTAATTGCGAGTAGCATTCAGTTTCGGGAGTAAATCATGGTAAAAGAATGGGCAACAGTGGTTAGGTGGCAAAAGGGGCGAGCATTATTGCGTTATGGTTCGTCTGCTGGTTGTGGAAGTTGCAGTGCTCGCGCAGCCTGTGGCTCTTATGCCTTAAATAAAATCGGACCTAACACAGAGCATGAGTTGGAAATTGACGTTGAGCAGCCATTAGTCGTGGGGCAAAAAATTGAAGTTGGTATTCCTGAGGGAAGCTTACTTCGCTCAGCAATGCTAGTCTATTTAACGCCATTAATCGGACTATTTTTATTTGCTGCATTGGCTCAATCAGCTCAGTTAGAGCAAGTTTGGGTTGCTCTAACTGGTATTTTAGGCGGTTTTGTTGGCTTTTTTACGGCAAGAAAAGTGGCTTCTCGCTGGCGAAATAAAATCGACTTTGAGCCTATCGTGTTACAAATAGGACTGCCTCCTGGGGAAATCAGCGTTCAAGCACATTGTTGAATGTCACTGTATACCTTAATCGCCTGTAGTTATGCTTTTCACTACAGGCGATTTTGTTTTTAGTCGTTCAAAATGAAAAAAAACGAAATAAGTAACTTATTAAACTTTGGCAAGTTTACAGTTGTTTTACATTGAATCTTTGTGTTAGTGGGTTCTTGTATGTAAAATGCTGCTAATTAGCAATCTTGTGATAATCATAGCATTTTAGTTTTGTAGCGAAATTTGCTCAAAACTGATTTTGTAAGGCAATTTAAAAGAAGATATTACCTTGAAAATCAAAAACATCAGAAACTTTTCGATCATTGCACATATCGACCATGGAAAATCCACATTATCGGATCGTATTATTCAAATCTGTGGTGGCTTAACTGACCGTGAAATGGCGGCTCAGGTTTTAGACTCTATGGATCTGGAACGTGAACGTGGTATTACCATTAAAGCGCAAAGCGTTACGCTCGACTATAAAGCTTCAGATGGTGAAACCTACCAACTGAACTTTATCGATACCCCTGGACACGTAGACTTCTCCTATGAAGTATCCCGCTCATTGGCGGCGTGTGAAGGCGCATTATTAGTTGTGGATGCTGGCCAAGGGGTTGAGGCTCAAACTCTAGCAAACTGCTATACCGCTATTGAGATGGATCTGGAAGTGGTTCCGATCCTTAACAAAATTGACTTACCAGCCGCTGATCCAGAGCGCGTAGCTGAAGAGATTGAAGACATTGTGGGTCTTGATGCCCATGATGCCGTTCGTTGTTCTGCGAAAACCGGTATCGGTGTTCAAGATGTTATCGAACGTTTAGTGAAAGAAATTCCACCGCCAGAAGGTGATGGAGATGCCCCTTTACAAGCGCTGATTATCGACTCTTGGTTCGATAACTATTTAGGCGTTGTTTCTCTGATCCGTATTAAAAACGGAACATTGAAAAAAGGCGATAAAGTAAAAGTTATGAGTACAGGAAACGTCTACAACGCGGATCGCCTTGGTATTTTTACACCAAAACAAGTTGACCGTGATGTACTGAACTGTGGCGAAGTAGGCTGGTTAGTGTGTGCAATTAAAGATATCACTGGCGCACCTGTCGGGGATACTTTAACGGGAGCTCGTAACCCAGCAGATAAAGCATTACCAGGCTTTAAAAAAGTGAAACCTCAGGTATATGCGGGTCTGTTCCCGGTCAGTTCTGACGATTATGAAGCTTTCCGTGATGCATTAGGTAAATTAAGCCTGAATGACGCCTCTCTGTTTTATGAGCCAGAAACATCAACGGCATTAGGATTTGGTTTCCGCTGTGGTTTCCTTGGCTTACTGCACATGGAAATCATTCAAGAACGTTTAGAGCGTGAATACGATCTTGATCTGATCACGACGGCACCAACGGTAGTGTATGAAGTTCAGCAAACTAATGGTGAAGTGGTTTATGTGGATAGCCCATCAAAATTACCGCCGCTGAATAACATTGAAGAGTTAAGAGAGCCGATCGCTGAGTGTCACATGCTAATGCCTAAAGAGTATTTAGGTAACGTTATCACTCTGTGTATTGAAAAACGTGGTGTACAAACCAACATGGTTTATCACGGTAATCAGGTCTCATTGACGTATGAAATCCCAATGTCAGAAGTGGTGCTGGATTTCTTCGATCGCTTAAAATCGACATCCCGTGGTTATGCATCATTGGATTATTCATTCAAACGTTTCCAAACATCAGATATGGTGCGTGTGGATGTTTTAATCAATAACGAACGTGTGGACGCATTAGCTCTGATCACTCACCGTGGTAACTCTCAGTATCGCGGACGTGAACTGGTGGAAAAAATGAAAGAGCTGATTCCACGTCAACAGTTTGATATTGCAATTCAAGCGGCAATCGGTAACCACATTATTGCTCGTTCTACAGTGAAACAGCTGCGCAAAAACGTTCTTGCCAAATGTTATGGCGGTGACGTTAGCCGTAAGAAGAAACTGTTACAGAAGCAAAAGGATGGTAAGAAACGTATGAAGCAAGTGGGTAACGTTGAACTCCCACAGGAAGCGTTCCTTGCTATATTGCACGTAGGTAAAGACAGCTAAGTTTACAAGGAGTCTTAATGGCTAACACGTTTGCCCTGATCCTCACACTCGCTACGCTGGTGACGGGGATTATTTGGTGCTTAGATAAATTTAAGTTTGCGCCTGCACGTAAGGCGAAACTTAAAAAATTGCGGGAAGTAACAAACGGCTCAATGAACGAGGATGAACTGGCGAAAGCGGTTCGTCGTCCATCGTGGCTGGAAACAGGAACCTCAATTTTTCCTGTGTTAGCCATTGTTTTGATTGTTCGTTCATTTATTTATGAACCGTTCCAGATCCCATCAGGTTCGATGATGCCAACATTATTAGTTGGTGATTTTATGTTGGTTGAAAAGTTTTCATATGGATTAAAAGATCCAATAACACAAACCACATTAATCGAAACTGGTAAGCCTAATCGCGGGGATATTGCGGTATTTAAATATCCGAAAGAGCCAAATGTTGACTTCGTAAAACGCGTAATTGGTTTACCTGGCGATAAAATTATTTATAACCCAGAAGCGAAAGAATTAACCATTTATCCAAACTGTGCAGATAATCAATGTACTGAAAAATTGCCCGTCACATATGGTCCATTAGAGCCAAGTGAGTGGACAATGGTTTTTGAAAATAGCTCTGTGGTAGATAACCAATATGGTAATTATCAGATTCCAGTAGACCAAGCATTACCGAGTAATTCATTGCGCCAGTATGGTCGCAGTGAGCAGTTAGATACCGTCACGCATCAAATACTGACGATTAATAACTACATTACTCAATCAAAATATGTGCAACCAGGTTTACCACTTAATGAGTGGATAGTGCCTGAAAAACACTATTTTATGATGGGTGATAATAGAGACAATAGTTCAGATAGCCGTATGTGGGGCTTTGTTCCTGAACAAAACTTAGTTGGTCGTGCTGTATTTATCTGGTTAAGTTTAGATAAACAAGAAAACGAATGGCCAACAGGCATTCGCTTTAGCCGAATTGGTCCTCTATAATTCATTTCAGACAATGCGGGTTTTCATGAGAAAACTCGCATTATCATAAAGCATTATTATTTTACCCAGTGTACAATAATGTTGCTTTAAACATTATTGACTTCCTATTTATTAATTATCCTCGTTAAATTCCGATAACTCATCGAAGTTATTTCTCGAATATCAATTAATTATGAGTGATGGTTGACGGGAGTCAGTGCAAACGCAACAGTTTTGTAAAATAGCTGATTTTACAGGTCTGTTGCGTGTGCTTTTTTATTAAACGTAGAATGGCTGGGCGCACATGAACCCCTCTTTGTTAGAAAAATTACAGCGTAAGCTTGGATATACATTCAAGCAAAATGATTTATTAATTCAGGCATTAACTCACAGAAGTGCAAGTAGCAAACATAATGAAAGACTGGAATTTCTAGGTGATTCAATTCTCAGTTTTGTGATTGCTAATGACCTCTATCATCGTTTCCCAAAAGTGGACGAGGGTGATATGAGTCGCATGCGTGCAACGTTAGTGCGTGGAAATACACTGGCTGAAATAGCTCGTGAGTTTGAGCTCGGTGAATGTTTACGTTTAGGACCGGGTGAATTAAAAAGCGGTGGCTTCCGCCGTGAATCTATCTTAGCAGATACTGTTGAAGCCTTAATTGGCGGAATTTTTCTTGATAGTGATATCCAAACTATCGAAAAAATCATTCTCGCATGGTACAAAGCGAGATTGGATGAAATTAGTCCGGGTGATAAGCAAAAAGACCCGAAAACGCGGCTACAAGAATATTTGCAAGGGCGTCATCTTCCATTACCGAACTATTTAGTGGTGCTTGTGAAGGGAGAAGCTCATGATCAAGAATTTACGATCCACTGCCAAGTCAGTGGCATTGAAGAACCGATTCATGGCATCGGTTCAAGCCGTCGTAAAGCGGAGCAAGCCGCAGCAGAACAAGCATTGAAAATCTTGGAGATTGAATGAGTGAATTACAATCCCACTGTGGTTTTGTTGCCATAGTTGGACGACCAAATGTTGGGAAATCAACATTGTTAAACCAGTTGCTGGGGCAAAAAGTCTCGATTACCTCGAGAAAGCCACAGACAACTCGTCACCGTATTATGGGGATCCATACAGAAGATAATTATCAAATTATCTATGTTGATACCCCAGGCCTTCATATTGAAGAAAAAAGAGCGATTAACCGTTTGATGAACCGTGCAGCATCCAGCTCTATTGGTGATGTTGAATTGGTTATTTTCGTGGTTGAAGGTACCCACTGGACACCTGATGATGAAATGGTGCTCAATAAGTTATCAAGTTTGCGTTGTCCTGTTATCTTGGCAATCAATAAAATTGATAATGTAGTTGATAAGACCAGTTTATTACCGCATATCGGCATGATCAGCCAAAAAATGAATTTCTTGGATGTGGTGCCAATTAGTGCTGAAAAAGGCACTGGCGTTGATACTATCGCGAAGATTGTGAAACAGCATATTCCTGAAGCTATCCATCACTTCCCTGAAGACTATATTACAGATCGCTCTCAGCGCTTTATGGCGTCTGAAATTATTCGTGAAAAACTGATGCGTTTCTTAGGTGACGAATTGCCATACTCTGTGACTGTCGAAATTGAGCAGTTTAAAGTTATGGATAAAGGCGGCTACCATATCAACGGCTTAATTTTGGTTGAGCGTGAAGGTCAGAAAAAAATGGTTATCGGTAATAAAGGAAGCAAGCTGAAAACCATTGGAACAGAAGCTCGTATTGATATGGAGCGTCTGTTTGAAACCAAAGTGCATTTAGAGCTTTGGGTCAAAGTAAAATCCGGCTGGGCAGATGATGAAAGAGCACTGCGCAGTCTGGGCTATGTTGACGATTTAAAATAATCGGTGACACCGTGAGTGGTTGGCAGCGTGCGTTTGTACTCCATTCTCGTCCTTACAGTGAAACAAGTCTATTAATCGACTTTTTCACTGAAGGGGAAGGGAAAATACGTTTGCTAGCAAAAGGTGCAAGACGTAACCGCTCACCATTAAGAGGCTGCTTGCAGCCTTTTACACCTCTACTAATCCGTTGGAGTGGTAAAGGTGAAATCAAAACCCTCATCAGTGCGGATCCCGTCTCTCTCGCTCTTCCTCTAAGTGGTACTGTCTTATACAGCGGTTTATACCTTAACGAACTCACAGCGCGTGTCATTGAGTTTGGGACACCATACTCTGCCTTATTTTTTGATTACCTCCAGTGTTTACAAATTTTAGCGGGGAGTGAACGCACTCCGGAGTCTGCTTTACGCCAATTTGAGCTCGCTTTATTATCTTATCTGGGCTACGGCGTTGATTTTTTACATTGTGCCGGTAGTGGTGAACCCGTTACTGATGCAATGACCTATCGTTACCGAGAAGAAAAAGGTTTCATTGGCAGCTTGGTGATTGACCAACTCACATTTACAGGCAAACAATTAAAAGCGTTAGCAGAACGTGAATTTCCTGATGCCGATACGTTAAAAGCGGCTAAACGTTTTACTCGTATAGCATTAAAACCCTATCTGGGTGGTAAGCCCCTTAAAAGTCGTGAACTCTTCCGTCAATTTATTATTCCTTCGGCAAATATAGCCAAATCTTAGTTATTTTTATTTGATAACGCTGTTTTCCTTTGTTGTATCCGTAACCTCACGAGTAATCCAATTCAATTTATAGCTATGTTCATTTTCTTCGAAGCGCTTCCTAAAAAGTGAATGTAATTGATGAAAATCAGGTATTAGGTTGGAATCGGTGGTGAAGAACGAGAGATTTTTTCCCTCAACGCGATAAATTGCAGTAGGATATGGCTGATACGAAATAAGTGACTGTTTATTCATAGGGAGTTAAACATGGCTGAGCTGTTATTGGGCGTTAACATTGACCACATTGCAACAGTTAGAAATGCAAGAGGAACACAATACCCTGATCCTGTTCAAGCGGCGTTTGTTGCTGAGCAAGCTGGAGCTGATGGGATCACGATTCATTTACGTGAAGACCGTCGTCATATTACTGATAGAGATGTTGAACTGCTTAATAAGACCATTCAAACACGAATGAATCTCGAAATGGCTGTCACGGAAGAGATGATTAAGATTGCTTGCCATATTCAACCAGCGTATTGCTGCTTGGTTCCTGAAAAACGTGAAGAAGTCACCACTGAAGGTGGTCTTGATGTGGCAGGGCAAAAAGAAAAAGTGGCTGCGGCAGTAAAACGTCTAACCGATGCTGGCATTTTAGTCTCTTTATTTATTGATGCAGACCATAAGCAAATTGATGCGGCACAAGAGTGTGGAGCGCCATTTATTGAAATCCATACTGGGGCTTATGCAGACGCTAAAACTGAACAAGAGCAGGAACTTGAGTTCCGTCGTATTCGCGATGGCGTAAGCTATGCGGCGGGCAAAGGTATTAAAGTGAATGCAGGGCATGGGTTGACCTATCATAATGTTCAGCGAATTGCTGCACTTCCCGAAATTTATGAGTTAAATATTGGGCATGCAATTATTGGTCGTGCGCTATTTAGTGGATTATCCCAAGCGGTGTCGGATATGAAAAACTTATTGATAGAAGCGCGAAAATAATGGCTATTGTAGGTTTAGGAACAGATATTGTTGAAATTACACGTATTGAATCAGTTATTGAGCGCTCCGCGGATAGCTTAGCGAAACGAATTTTAACGGAATATGAATACACGCAGTATCAGCAACAAACTAAGCCTGCGCGTTTTCTCGCTAAACGATTTGCAGTGAAAGAAGCCGCGGCTAAGGCGTTAGGTACGGGGATCCGTAATGGTTTGGCTTTTAATCAGTTTGAAGTTACAAACGATGAGCTAGGCAAACCGTTACTTTCACTGAGCGGTGAAGCGTTAAAACTAGCCAATAACTTAAAAGCCACACATTTTCATGTTTCGATTACAGATGAACGGCACTATGCGGCTGCAACGGTGATTATTGAAAGTCTGTAGTCATTATTCATTGCCGACTTATTTTTGGTCGGCAATGTTTCAATGAAATAGTACTCAATGAAAGAATACTTCAATGGATGGGGTTTTTAGTAAAACAAAATTGAATAGCGCAGAGCTCAGCCACGTCGTTTTAACAAACTTATTTAGCGTATTTGTGAAATTAGATTTTATCGGCATGATGGATCATGACAAATTTATCCCAAAGCTGTTCTTGGGACTCAATATGTTCGGGATCAGTGATAATCGTATTAGTGATGGGACAAACTGACTGGCAAGTGGGTTTATCGTAGTGCCCAACGCATTCAGTACATAGGTTAGAATCTATTTCATAGATCTCCGCCCCCATGAAGATTGCATCATTTGGGCATTCGGGTTCACACATATCGCAGTTAATGCATTTTTTAGTAATTAATAGTGCCATTTCAATTAGTTATATCAGATTCAAACCAGTAGTATACGTTTTCGAACGCCATTTTACACTGAAGTAAATCAATTAGACACTGAATTGTGGTTAAGAAAATTGAACTTACGATAAAGAAATGCTCCCAAGAATAAGACGTAAAAAGGCAGCAGCAAGTTGTTCATCAAAAATAATTAAGATTAGAATTTTTTATATATAAATAAAATAAGGACTTTAAAAGCCCTTATTTGGGAAAACCACAAATATTAAATTAATAAGTGATTAAGTTGTAAATAAACCAGTTTTTAGTTTTATCTGACTGAGTATAGAAATGCAGTACGCCATTAATGATAAAGAAGGTCGCTGACTTAATAGAGTCTTCGATGGAGAATTCTTCAGAATACATTAATTGTATACTTGCGTTATCTGCTATTTGATACACATCGATAACTTTTTCATCGAGGTTATAACCGTATAGATACTGTTTGTTTTGAGTTGAATCGTAGAAAGCTTGGATATTTTGTAGGTAAGTCTTTAATTTACCTTTTTGTACAACAACGGTAGGTTCGATTCTTCCCGCATCCGTCATGTTGTAAATCATGTAAGACTTATCTTTTGAATGCCCTAAAAAATAGTTTTTTTTGCCAGCACTGAATGCGAGTGTAGTTGGATAAAACTCTTCAAAGATATTTGTTTGCACGGTTCTTCTAATAAAAGCCATATTTTCCTCTTATTTAAATTATGAAAACTTAATTGCGTGTTAATCATATTTAACGAAAGAGCGGTTTAAAATAATGTTAATTATTAGTTTGTTTTATATATTCAAATGATTTAAAAATTAATAAAAGTAGAATATTCACAATAAATCCTAACTGTGATAGTAATAAGAAAAAATTATTAGGAAGTGGCTATGTTTGAGAATCTAGGGGTGTTGAACTTTTGGACCTATTTGGCGGGCTTGGTGTTGATCATTATAGTTCCGGGTCCAAATTCGTTGTATGTCTTAAAATCAAGTACTTCGCACGGAACTAAAGCTGGCTATCGTGCTGCTATAGGGGTGTTTACTGGGGATGCGATTCTGATTTTTCTTTCATTCATTGGGGTAGCCTCGGTAATCAAAGCTTCTCCAACCTTATTCATGATCGTGCGGTATCTAGGGGCGGCTTATCTTTTATATTTGGGCTGTAAAATTTTGTACGCAACATTTTGGCAGAAGAAAGCGCTATCAGCTGATATGGAACACATTGAAATAAAAAAAGAAAATTACTTCACACGTGCCTTGGTGCTGAGTTTAACAAACCCTAAAGCCATTTTATTCTATATCTCTTTCTTTATTCAATTTATCGATTTTAATTATAGCCATGCTTGGATTCCGTATATGGTCTTGGCGGTTATCTTAGAAACAGTCAGTTTCTTGTATTTAAGCTTATTAATTTTTAGTGGTTATTTAATCGCCCGTTTTTTACGAGAAAAGCAAATTTTAGCAAAACTGGGGAACTGTACGGTAGGCGCATTTTTTATGGGATTTGCTGCAAAACTCGCCATTTTTAGCAATTAGCCATTGATTAATATTCGATTCAATTTGCAGTCACTTTAACATTTCGTAATAATCAACTGTCTGAGTTGAATGAGTGAGAGGTTAGAGTGACGCAGTCAGAAATCGATGAATATTGGATGCTTCAAGCCCTTGAGTTAGCAAAAAAAGCTCAAGATGCCGGGGAGATCCCTGTTGGTGCGTTACTCGTCAAAGATAACCAGTTAGTCGCAACGGGTTGGAATCACTCGATTGAAAACCATGATCCAACCGCTCACGCTGAAATTGTCACCTTGAAGCAAGCTGGCACTGCGCTGCAAAACTATCGCCTATTAGGCACTACATTGTATGTGACGCTAGAGCCTTGCATTATGTGTGCTGGTGCAATGATACATAGTCGCATTGGGCGGGTCGTGTATGGTGCTAAAGACTTTAAAACCGGAGCATGTGGTTCATTTATCAATATTATGTCACAACCAGGTTTAAACCATTATGTTGAAGTCACAAGCGGTGTTCTTGAAGATGCTTGCTCATCTATGCTCAGCGAATTTTTTAAAATGCGTAGAGCACAGATTAAAGCACTGCGACAACAAGAAAAATTGATGCAAAATCCAGAAGATTAATCCCCTCCAGAAGGCTCGTTATATAGCGCCATTTCATTGTGAATTGCACTTGAACGAGTAGGCTTCGAGAGAATGTATTTTCCTAGGGAGTGGCTAGGTGAGTTTTTACTCTCTTTAGGACCAAATACACCTAAATTTGCAGAGGCTTGTGGTGTGATATCTAATTTTGCAGGCATCACGTACGATGAAAGCTGAGTTTCATTATTCGGAAGTACCACATAAACATGAGATTTCTTGGCAATCTCTAATGTTTTCTGTTTTTTCTCCTGACTCTGCAAATAACCCACTAAGCTTTGATGATAGCGGCGAATATTTTCCACATAACGATAAGCCTCGTGTCCTCGAGCATAGCCATACGTGAGCTGAGAATAATATTTTGGTTGTGTTAACAGGGGCAAATTCGCTTTAACATCCAACCAACGATCAGGGTTACCACCCAGTTTTTGTGTGAGTTTTCGCACGTCCAGCATATGCCCATAGCCCATGTTATAGGCAGCAAGCGTAAACCAAATACGATCATCATCTGCAATCGAGTCTGGTAATCGATTCATAATATAGGCCAAATACGCTGCGCCGCCTTTGATGCTACCCTCAGGATCTAACCTATCTTCAATTCCCATCGTTGTGGCAGTGGGTTTGGTCAGCATCATTATTCCGCGAACACCGGTCGGGGAGGTTGCGAGAGGATCCCAATGGGACTCTTGCCAAGCGATAGCTGCAAGTAGCTTCCAATCGATGGTGTCGACCGTCTCAGCGTACTTTTCAAATAAATGCTGATAGTCAGGTAATTTATTATTAATGGCACTAATAAATGTAATAGTGTCAAAATAATCAAAGGATTCTACATGGCTAAAATGTTTTTCCGTTAAGCGAGCGAGTAGGTCATTTTGATTACTAATATTAAAGAAATCGAGCAGGGCTGCATCTAAGCTATCGTCATACTGACGGCTCATATACCATGTAATGGCATGCTCATCACGCAAGTCAAATGCGACAGCCACTTTGGGGTGAATACGTTGTTGCAAAGAGACCGCAATAGAATCTTCAAGGGTATAATCGATTTCACCTTCTGCAACCATTTCGAGTAATTGGCTTGGCGTATAGTCGGTGCTTTCTTCCCATTTTAGGTTAGGGTATTGCGCTGAAAGTGCTTTTAAAGTGCTGGCGTGAGTACTTCCGGCGATAACCACCAATTTACCTTTCAGGTCATTAAACGTTTTTGGGCGGTTTTTCCCTTTACGGTAAACCAATTGCTGAGTCACGCTTAAATAATTTGGACCTGTTTTCATGGTGTCTAAGCGATCTTTGTTATACAGAAGTCCTGCGACAGCGATATCAGCATCTCTATTGTCGAGGTCGTCAAAAATTTGCTCAATTGTGGGGCGGATAATGATTTTTAGTTTAACACCTAGGTATGTAGCAAAGCCTTGAGCAAGCTCGTAGTCGAAACCTCGGAGCTGACGTTGCTCATCAATATAGATAAGTGGTGAACTTACTGCACTAATACGTAATTCTCCCCGCGCAATAATTTTGTCGATTTGGGGTGTTGGCGTATTTGACCATCGGACATTAAAGCCAATGATCATGGTGGCAAGTAAGGTGATGACCACGATAATAAAATAGTTAACTTTTAGGTTATTCAAATAATTATTTCTCGTGTAAGCACGGGTGCTGTGTTCTATGTAGGGACTGTTTAATCATGGTTATAAATCCAGTGGTTTCGTATTTTGCTCTAACTATGACGATCGGTGCAACTAATATTATCGTATTTAGCACATATTAATATTTAACTAATCGCTCTATTTTTAATCACGCAAACGGTTTCGTATTGATGAACATTGCTCTATAATGGGCGCCGGTTTCCCTGCTTTCGTGATCAGGGCTGGCGTTTAAAAGAGAGAATTGAAGACTATGGAAATTTTGCGTGGCTCACCGGCACTATCAGCATTTCGTATTACCCGCCTTTTGGCGCTGTTTGCTGAAAAACAGCTCCCAGTAACGGATATCTATGCTGAATATATGCATTTTGCTGAGCTATCAGCCCCATTAAGTGGCAGTGAGCAAGGTAAGCTGAGTAGTTTATTAAAATATGGTCCTTCTCTAGCTGAGCATGAGCCATTTGGAAAATTAATTTTAGTCACTCCACGCCCAGGAACTATCTCTCCTTGGTCTTCTAAAGCCACAGACATTGCCCATAACTGCGGTTTAACACAAGTTAAACGTATTGAACGCGGCGTTGCTTACTATATTCAAGCCGATTCACTGACTCATGAGCAGTGGGATCTCGTCATCAGCCTATTGCATGACCGCATGATGGAAACGGTTTTTGCCTCCTTTGAACAGGCTGAAGCGTTATTTGTGCAACATCAGCCTGCACCGATGAAAGTGATTGATATCATCGAAGGCGGTCGTTTAGCGTTAGACACCGCAAACAAAGAAATGGGCTTAGCATTAGCTGACGATGAAATCGATTATTTATTAGAGGCATTCACAGGATTAAAACGCAATCCTACGGATGTTGAGTTGTATATGTTTGCGCAAGCAAATTCCGAACACTGCCGCCATAAAATTTTCAACGCAGATTGGATCATTGATGGGGAAACACAACCGAAATCCCTGTTTAAAATGATTAAAAATACCTTCGAAAAAACCCCTGACCATGTCTTATCCGCATATAAAGATAATGCGGCGGTGATGGAAGGTTCTTCAGTAGGACGCTTCTTCCCAGAGCCTGATGGGCGCACTTATCGCTACCATCAGGAAGATGCACACATTCTGATGAAAGTCGAAACCCATAACCACCCAACAGCCATTTCTCCTTGGCCCGGTGCGGCAACAGGCTCGGGTGGTGAAATTCGTGATGAAGGTGCAACAGGGCGCGGTGCAAAACCTAAAGCAGGCTTAGTCGGCTTCTCAGTTTCAAATTTACGTATTCCTGGCTTTGAACAACCGTGGGAAGAAGATTTTGGTAAGCCAGAGCGTATCGTTACAGCGCTAGATATTATGACTGAAGGCCCTTTAGGTGGTGCGGCATTTAACAATGAGTTTGGTCGTCCTGCTTTATTAGGTTACTTCCGCACTTATGAAGAAAAGGTCAACAGTCACAATGGCGAAGAGTTGCGTGGCTATCATAAGCCGATTATGTTGGCGGGTGGTATCGGGAATATTCGTGCAGATCACGTCCAAAAAGGTGAAATTACCGTTGGCGCTAAACTGATTGTTCTGGGTGGTCCATCCATGAATATCGGCTTAGGTGGGGGAGCTGCGTCATCCATGACCTCGGGTCAATCTGCCGCGGATCTTGATTTTGCTTCCGTCCAACGTGATAACGCAGAAATGGAGCGTCGCTGCCAAGAAGTTATCGATAAATGCTGGCAGTTAGGTGATAAAAACCCAATTCTGTTTATCCATGACGTCGGCGCGGGCGGTTTATCGAACGCAATGCCCGAGTTGGTGAGCGATGGTGGCCGTGGTGGTCGCTTTGAACTGCGCAAAATTCTGAATGATGAGCCGGGTATGAGCCCACTAGAAGTATGGTGTAATGAATCTCAAGAGCGTTATGTGATGGCTGTTGCGCCAGAGCAACTCTCCTTATTCACTGAGATTTGTGAGCGCGAACGTGCGCCGTTTGCTGTGATTGGTGAAGCCACTGAAGAGCGCCATTTAACCCTAAACGATGCGCATTTCGATAATCAACCTATTGATATGCCGCTTGATGTGTTATTGGGTAAAACACCGAAAATGCTGCGTGATGTTAAATCACAGAAAGCTGAGCCTGAGTCATTAGATAGAACGTCAATCGACTTAACTGAAGCGGTAAAACGTGTTCTGCATTTACCTGCTGTTGCAGAGAAAACCTTCTTAATTACGATCGGTGACCGCACGGTAACAGGTATGGTTGCTCGTGATCAAATGGTCGGTCCATGGCAGATTCCAGTAGCTGATTGCGCGGTGACAACAGCAAGCTTAGATAGCTACTATGGTGAATCCATGTCCATTGGTGAAAGAACACCTGTGGCATTGTTAGATTTTGCCGCTTCCGCACGCATGGCGGTGGGGGAAGCGTTGACCAACTTAGCCTGTTCTTATGTACAGGATCTCAAACGCGTGAAGTTGTCTGCTAACTGGATGTCTGCTGCGGGACATCCTGGTGAAGATGCGGGACTGTATGAAGCTGTTAAAGCGGTCGGTGAAGAATTATGCCCAGCGTTAGGTTTGACTATCCCAGTAGGTAAAGACTCAATGTCGATGAAGACGCGCTGGCAGCAAAATGGTGAAGAGCGAGAAATGACGTCACCATTATCGTTGATTATCAGTGCCTTTGGTCGTGTTGAAGACGTGCGTTTGACCGTCACTCCTGAGCTGAAAACGACAGCGGATAACGGCTTGCTATTGATCGATCTTGGTCAAGGCCACAATGCGCTTGGTGGCTCTGCGCTCGCACAAGTTTATCGTCAACTAGGCAATAAAGCGCCAGATGTTCGCGACCCAGCGCTGTTATTAGGCTTCTTTAATACAATCCAAACATTGTTATCCGAGCAAAAATTACTGGCATACCATGATCGTTCAGATGGCGGGCTGTTTGTCACGTTAGTTGAAATGGCATTTGCAGGTCACTGCGGAATCAATGTTGATATCAGTTCGTTTGATGAAGATACGCTAGCCGCGTTATTTAATGAAGAGTTGGGCGCGGTGATTCAAATTCAAGGTGCCGACCGCCATTATGTAGAGCAGTGTTTTGCAGATGCAGGCTTAGCGAGCTGTGTTCACTACTTAGGTTCTGCAACCCAAGATGATGCGGTGATTATCAATAGCCGTGATACGGTTGTTTATAATGGTTCTCGTAGTGCATTACGTGAATGCTGGGCAGAGACCACATGGCAAATGCAGCGTTTACGTGATAACGAAGAGTGCGCAGACCAAGAGCATCAAGCAAAGAAAGATAATCAAGATCCAGGTTTGAACGTCAAACTGACTTACGATATTGCTGATGATATTGCTGCGCCGTATATCGCTTCCGGTATTCGTCCAAAAGTGGCCATTCTACGTGAGCAAGGGGTTAACTCACATGTGGAGATGGCAGCTGCATGGGATCGCGCTGGTTTTGATGCTATCGATGTGCACATGAGTGATTTATTATCGGGCAACTTATCCCTTGAACAATTCCAAGCGTTAGTTGCGTGCGGTGGCTTCTCTTACGGTGACGTGCTCGGTGCAGGTGAGGGATGGGCGAAGTCCATTCTGTTTAACAACCGTGTTCGTGATGAATTTGCGACCTTCTTCAATCGCCCAGATACTTTATCTTTAGGGGTTTGTAATGGTTGCCAGATGATGTCTAACTTGCATGAGCTGATCCCTGGGGCTGACTATTGGCCGCGTTTTGTCCGTAACCGTTCAGAACGTTTTGAAGCCCGCTTTAGCTTAGTGGAAATTGCGAATAGCCCATCATTGTTACTGCAAAATATGGCTGGCTCACGTATGCCGATTGCGGTATCTCACGGTGAAGGTCAGGTAGAAGCCCGTGCAGCGACGCATTTAACCCAATTAGAGAATAGCTCGCTGGTGGCAATGCGCTTCGTGAACAATTATGGTCAAGTGACTGAGCAATATCCAGCTAACCCGAATGGATCGGTTAATGGGATTACTGCGGTAACATCCACGGATGGACGTGCAACTATCATGATGCCGCATCCAGAGCGTGTGTTCCGTACGGTCAGCAACTCTTGGCATCCAGAAAACTGGGGAGAAGATAGCCCATGGATGCGTATTTTCCGTAATGCACGTAAACAATTAGGGTAAGATTAAAACGGCTATTTGAACAATGAGTTGAATATAAATCCCCCGATAAACAGGTGAATTCGCCTAATATATCGGGGGATTTTTTTATTCATGTAGCAAAATAAAAAAACCGCCCCGAAAGGCGGTTTAGCTGAGAAAGCGTCAAATAAGTATGACTTATTCTAAGATAAACATCCCGTATGGGTGGATTTGCAAATAAAGATCTTCACCCACAGACGGTTGCAATTGAGTTGCGTTGATCTGCAATAGCATCGATTGACCATGCCAATCTACCGTGACTTCATATTGCGGGCCCATATATGCCACATGAGTGATGGTACAGCGTTGGCTATCTTCACCTTGCTTGCTTAATGTGATGGCTTCAGGGCGAACACCGACAGTGACTTGGGTTTTATCTGTCATAAACTGCGCAGGGCGCGGTAAACGATAATTAAAGATATCCACGGAATCGCTGCTGAGTGTGGCTGGGAAAATGTTCGCATCACCCATAAAGCTCGCCATAAATTTGGAAGCAGGCTGGCGGTATAGCTCTTGCGGTGAACCTAACTGCATTATTTTACCTTTGTTCATTACCAGAACCATATCCGAAACCGCAAAAGCTTCGCTCTGGTCGTGGGTCACGTACAGTGAGGTAATATTAAATTGCTGTTGCAGTTCACGGATTTTTTCACGCATGCTGCGACGTAAGTTGGCATCTAAGTTACTGAGTGGTTCATCAAATAACAGTACTTTAGGCTTCAAAATCAGGGCGCGTGCCAGTGCTACACGTTGCTGTTGTCCTCCTGAAATTTGGTCAACGAAACGGTCTGCAAAGCCTGCTAAGTCTACCAGCTCTAGTGCTTCTTCTACGCGCTGTTTGATTTCAGCCTTTGGTAAGCCAAGCATTTTCAAACCATAGCCTACGTTATCCCCTAACGACATATGCGGGAAGAGGGCATAGGATTGGAAAACCATACAAATATCGCGCTGTTGAATAGAGCGGTCGGTGACATCTTCGCCATCGATAAACATGTGTCCTTCCGTTGGTTTTTCTAAACCGGCGACTAAACGCAGCACGGTGGTTTTACCACAGCCAGACGGCCCTAATAGGGTGACCATGCTTCCTTGTGGGATGGAAAGACTTAAATCGTCGATGACCGTATTGTTGCCAAAGCGTTTAGTTATATTTTTTAATTCAACGAAACTTTTCTGTGTCATGTCAGTGACTCCATGATTACTGTGCATTTTTGGCTTTGGAACGTGAAACACGGGCTTCGCCAATTAAATAGTCAAATAAGAAGATAATCGCGAGCATGACCACGATCAGAATAGAGCCGTAAGCAATTGCCACACCGTATTCACCATCTTCAACGCGGTTCAAGATATACGCCGTCGCAACGCGGGTGTCTGGTGTTACCAAGAACACAATGGCGCTCACGGTGGTGATAGCACGGACAAAGCTATAGATCAGTGCCGACAAAATCGCTGGGCGTAATAATGGCAGTAAGATGTGGAAAATTGTCCTCATTGAACCTGCACGTAAGCTGAGGGAAGCCTCATCTAGCGACTTGTCAATTTGGCCTAATCCCGCGATACCTGCGCGAATACCCACAGGCACGTTACGCATGGTCATGGAGATAATCACAATTGCCGCAGTCCCTGTTAAATAGAACGGTGTATCGTTAAAGGCGAGGATGTAAGAAACCCCAGCCACAGTACCCGGTACGGCAAAGCACAACATGGTGGTAAATTCGATAGTTTTCTTACCACGGAAATCTTGTCGAACCACAATATACGCGATAAGCAGACCCAAAATCGCGGTGATTGGTGCAGCGATACCCGCATATAACAAGGTATCTAACAGTGACGGCCATGCGCCATCATTCATGCCTTGACCAAACAGTTTGATAAAGTTGTCCAGTGTTAAGGTGTAGTCCACACCCCAGTTCACAGTGAAGCTTCCGTAGAAGATGCTGCCGTACAGTAAGACGTTAAACGCCACCCAAATACCCAGAATTGTTGTCACTGTTGCGACAAGAGAAACTGGCAGCGGTTGCACATCGCCACGATAAGATTTACCGGAAACGGTGACGTAAGAGCGTTTACCAATCCACATGTATTGCACACAGAACACCAGCAATGAGAAGACAAGTAAGGAAGCACCTAACGTACTGGCCGCTTGGTAATCCAGTTGGGAACCTGTGATATAGAAATAGATTTGCGTCGCCAGAACGTCGAAGTTACCCCCTAATACTAATGGGTTACTGAAGTCGGCAAGGGATTGCACAATGACAATTAAGAATGCGTTAGCTAGCGCGGGTTTCAACAGCGGCATAAACACGTTGAAAAATGTTTGGTAGCGGTTAGCTCTTAAGGTGTATGACGCTTCTTCCAGTGAAGGGTGAATAGTTTTAATCGCACCATCGAGGATCATAAATGACATCGGCGTAAATGCCAGAACTTGCGCTAGCCAAATCCCAGTAAAGCCGTACAACCAGTTAGTATTTTCTAGCCCCATATAGGTCGCTAAAAACTCAGTAATATAGCCTGAGCGACCCATCATTAAGGTGACGCCTAAACCGACAACAAACGGCGGGGTCACAATCGGTAAAATCGAGAATACGCGACCAATAATCGCGGAACGCTTAGCAATTCTTGTAGTGTAAATTGCCAGGATTAAACCAAAGAAGGTACATCCAACACCGACGGCTAATGAAAGGAAAATAGAGTTAATAATGACCTGAACAATGTGTGACTGGGTTAAAATAGCCACAAATGCAAATGGTGCAAAATCTCCGTTCCCATCAGTAAACATCGGAATAAAAATTGCCACACTGGGAAATACGATAAACAGCGCAATCAGTGCGACAACGGTGATCAGGGAGCCAATCACAAATTGGTCGCCACCCAGCCACTCTAAACGAGTCAGGGCGTGGGTCATTATCATACCCAATGCAATAAACAGCGTAATGGCGGAGTAGCCTAATCCTGTGCCTACCAAATAGGCACTAATAATGACGACAACGGCGGTAATTGCAGCCACGGCGATGTCGATATAGTGACGCGTTTTTTGGTTGCGATCAGCGGCAGTGATGGGTCTTAACAGTAAAATAGAAGGCAATAGATACCATAGCCAACTGATATTGACACTGCTCCAGCCGTACGCAGCGAAAATCTCTTCTTGGGTTGAGTCGAATAAGCCGTAGTCGAGGCTCCATGAGGGTAACAGAGCGAAGCCCAGCCAAGCTATCAGAATCCAAAGGAAGATACTGTCCTTTTTCTTCGAGGCTGTTAGGGTTAAGGTCTGAGGCATTGTTTTTCCCCTAAGTTCATTATTATTGAGTTAATAATTCATTAATTTAATATCATGATTTATAACGAAAATAATTTTGAGCTTAATTAATATTATCGTTCTAATGAGTGAGCCAGCCTTGAGCCGTCTGCGGATAGCAGACACTCTCTTATTGGGCATCATTTTTATAGTAAGTAGTTAGTACATCAAATCGTTAAGCAAGCGAATAACGCTGAGTGAAATACTCAGTGCGGCGACAAGCGCCGCACTGGGCGTATTACTTACTCATTTTGACTTCAGTCACCCACTTGTTGATCAGATTTTTACGGACTTCAGCATCGCCGTATTTATCCATATCGTAGTTGATTAAGTTTAAGTCTTTAAGTTTCAGAGACAGAGGTGAGGATTCAGCCGTGGTGTTGGTCAGGATTTGGTAAGATTGACCTTGTTTCCAGCTCAGCTCTTGGGCTTCTTTGGAGAGAACAAAATCCACGAACAGTTTGGCATTGTCCATGTTACGCGCGTTTTTCAGAATACTGATCCCGCCGATTTCGTAACCTGTACCTTCACATGGTGCGATTAGTTCTAATGGTGCGCCATTTTCCACTTCTAAAGAATAGTCATGAAGGAAGCCGATACCAATTGCGGATTCGCCGCGTGCTGCGTTACGCGCAGGGGCAATACCTGATTTCGTGTATTGAGAGATGTTAGCGTTTAATTTTTTCAGGTAATCGAATGCTTGCTCGTTGCCCCACAGTTGGTCAAAGGTTGCCAATGCGGTGTAGGCAGTACCTGAACTTTGTGGATCGGCGATTTGAATTTCACCTTTATATTCAGGCTTAGTCAGATCTTTCCAGCAAGTTGGGATTGGTAATCCTTTCTCTTTTAAACGATCTTTATTCACACCAAAACCTAAAATTCCGATATAAACCGCAGAGGAGTAGTTGCCTTTGCGTTTTGCTGGATCTTGGAATTGCGGCATGATTTGAGACAGGTTAGGGGATTTATAAGGTTCTAACAGATCCATTTCACCCGCTTGTGAATGTGGGTCGAGAGTTCCACCATACCAAACGTCTGCTTGTGGGTTGCGTTTTTCAGCTTCGATTTTTGCCAAAGTACTGCCCGAACCATTACGAACGAAGGTGGTTTTAACGTCGTATTTTTTAGCAAATGCTTGCGTTTCCGCTTCGCACATTGCATTGGTCGCACTACAGTAAACCACTAAGCGACCTGCAGCGTTTGCTGCTGTCGTCATAGCGGCAAGGGATAAGCCTGCTGCAACAAGTGTAGAAAGAGTCTTAAGTTTCATTGTCAGTCCTTTATTCACGTTTTCGGATTAACTATTATTATTTGCTGGTGAAACTGCACCAGCTAAATGCTCCCTTTTGCTGACATTAGCAATCAAAAGAGGCATCAGTAGTAGCCCCATCAGAGCGGCTGCACTGGCAAGTAGGGTAAACATGCCCGACCAACCATAATTAGCAATCACTTGAGAGAGCGGCCATCCTGCAATTGCTGCCCCTAAATAAGCGTACAATCCAAGATAACCCGTTACCGTTCCAGCTGCCTTTTTATGACAATATTCTGTAGCAGCTAGACCGACTAACATCTGTGGTCCAAAGACAAAAAAACCGTTGGCTAAGAAGCATGCCGCCAATAGGCCATAGTGATGAATGGGTATTAACCATAAGGCATTCACCGACACGAATAAGCCTAAGGAAAATAACAAAATCATCGGCGCACGTTGTCCTCTAAAGAGAAGGTCAGAACCCCAACCTGCGCAAAGTGCCCCCAGCAAGCCACCCAATTCAAATAGGGCGAGTGTGGCATTGGCACTTAATAAATTACTTCCGTGTGTTTCGGTTAGCCATAAATTACCCCAATCGTTTATCCCAATACGGATGAGATAAACCAATATGTAGGTGAAACCAAGCAGCCAAATCATCGGGTTAAACACAATGGTTTGTTTTAAGATCACCCACATTGATTGGGGTGGAGAAAGCTGCTCTTGGCGTAACTCTAATGCATCATGTCGCCATTGCCCGACTGTGGGTAAATGTTCTTCTTTTGGCGTTCCTCTAAGCTGGCGACATAGCCATAAACCTAAAATCACACCAATAATGCCCGGAACGATTAACGCCATTTGCCAGCTATAATGGGTTGCGAGTAACGCGGTTAACAGTGGCAGTGCCATTCCACCAAGGTTGATAGAGATATTCCACAGTCCCCACCAAAAACCGCGTTCGTTGCGCGAATACCAATGGGTTAGAATGCGCGCACAAGGTGGCCAACCCCAGCCTTGGAAAAACCCGTTTAGTGTCCAAACAACCAGCAATGCAGGAAACGATAAACAGTAGGCAAAAATGATATTGAGGATCCCCGTCATGACTAAACCTACCCCCATAAACCAACGGTAGCCTGTAATGTCGTGGAAAATACCAGATATAAACTTGGATAAACCATAAGCAAGGTAAAATGCGGAGGCGATCCAACCAATATCACTTTTGTCTAAAAACAGCTCAACTTGCATGACCGGCATAACAAAATTAAAGCTTTTACGAGTTAGGTAAAAAGCGGCATAACCGATGATCATAGAAAACATCAAGCGGCGACGCCAAAAACGGTAATTGCTGTCTAAACCCAGTTTGCTTTTACCTGTCATGATAGAGTTTCTCCCGTTTGGCAGAATGTAATGAAGTTTTTAAATAAAAGGATGAGATAAGGTATTAGGAGGCTAGGAAATATTCCTAGTTTTTCACTATTTCATTTCAAAATGTGGGCAAGTTAACAATTATTTTGGTGCCATTTTTGGTTGTCAGTGTCCAATCCCCACCTAAGGCGCGAACTCGCTCTTCAATTCCTCGTAAACCGAAGCCTGATGTACGTTTGCTAAAAGGAATGCCTACGCCGTTATCATCCACCATGAGCTGTATCGAGTCACCTTGCTGATTGAGCGTAATGTGGATTTTTGTGGCTTTCGCATGTTTGCTAATGTTATTCAGCAGTTCCTGAACCAGACGATAAAGGGTGAACAGTACCGTGTCGTTGGCTGGGGTTTCGGTTAGTCCATAATGAAAGTCACATTGAATATTATTTTCTTCAAACGCGAATTCACCGATTAAATGAGTGAGGGCATTTTCGAGGGACATTTCATCTAGCACTGGGGGGCGCAATTGACGTAATAGATGACGGGTAGCTTGGTGAATTTGTAGTGCAAGCTCATTGATTTGACTCGCCGCGTTATAGCTCAGATCGTTGGTCGCTGTTTTTTTCACTAGCATTGATTGGATCTGAATGGCGGTAATGTTCTGCCCAATTTCATCATGGAGCTCACGGGCGATATCTTTTTTCACATCTTCTTCAGTGTGAACCAGTTGGCGCATCAGGTCGCGACGTGCATGAAGTTCTTGCTCTAACCGCTGGCGATAACGTTGCAAGTTGCTGGAGAGCTGTTTTTGGCGGCTGATAGCAATTCCAAGCCCAATGCCAATTAAAGCTTGAGAGCTTAAAAAAAGTTGGAGCTCTTGAAGATCAACAAACGCCCCTTGGAATTGTCTGGCAAACGTGATGATTAAACTGCCTAACAGTGCGGACAGCACACCACCTTGCCAGCCATAGCGATAAGCCATAAAGATATTGGGAATAAAAACTAATAAAACAATGAGTTGTTCAATTTCAGGGGCGAAGAAAATCTGGGCGCTTAAACCGACCAGACAAAAAAGGAAACACCATATAATCAATGAAGTACGTAATTGTTTATCCGTTGTACCGTAGTCGAGGAGCATATGGTAATGCTGTTCATGCAGATATTCATAAATCAGATATACAAAGGGGGATAACAAGATTCCACCCGTAAATGTCGTGAGAAACAGTTGGCTAATAGAGTATTGGGAGAGTAGTCCGAACAGTAAGGCACTCAGAACACTATTGGCGGCAACGCCAGCTAGTAGCAAAATAAGTCGTTGCCAGTAAAGGGTATATCGCCACCAAATATTCTGGATAACGATTGCAACAAGCAAACTTAATAGCGGCGATAATAACAAAATAGGCTGTGTTACTAATTGCTCTTCAGCGAGCCAGTAAGTGAGTAGCCCTTCAGCAAGTAAAACAGTTGGCCAGTAGCGACGCCATAATAGAATCATTAAGGTTAAGCGTAAGGCTTGGGGAAGAAATAACGTCGCTTGAAAGCTATTTTGGCTGAGATAAAAACCAATAATCCATAATCCCACCCAAATCAGCGAGTAGGTAAATAATAGGAATAGAGACTGTAATCCTAAACGAGCCGCTTTGTTCATGATTATTTACCTTGATGGGATTCGCAGAAATCAGACTACCTAGAAATGATGTTGTGTTCTAACGCGTAATGCACTAAATCAATGGTGCTTTCACATTGTAATTTGCCAAGAACATTGGCACGGTGTACATGCACTGTTTTATGGCTCAGGTTTAATTGTTCTGCAATCACTTTTACGCTGAGCCCTGCGACCAGCAAGTTAAAAACTTCGCGCTCACGGTTGGTCAGTTCTTGAATGCCTTGTTTCTGTTGGGGTGTTTGGCGTAATGCGCGCATGGCATCGGCGCATAAGTAGCATCCACCTTGGTATACTGAGCGAACCGCTTGCACTAACTCTTCGGGTCCGCAGCATTTGGTGAGATAGGCACTGGCTCCAGCATCTAGTGCACTTTGTACAAAGGCAGGAGTATCATAGATACTTAAAATTATGGTACGAAAATCGGGCTTTTTTTTACGCAAGCGAGTTAGCAGTTGTAAACCGCTCTCATCGGGCATTGAAATATCCATAATTGCCACGTCAATATCGAGGCTAATTAGGTGCGGCCATGCTTCTTGTGCACTCGCATATTGCCCCACGATACTAATGTCAGGTTCTAACGTTAGTAATTGAGCAAAACCGGAGCGAACAACAATATGGTCATCAATAAGGGCTATTTTTATCATTGTAATATCGAGAGTAAGTAGGAGACCATTTGCCAGTCTTATATCAATATAGGGATGGATAAGCTAGCGGAATAACATAAAATTCTGACGTACATCAGAAATGAAACGCGCAGGATCATAGCGATAACAAATGGGATGGCAATATTTTATTTGGTCGAATACGGTGTTTTCCCTCGGAAAAAAACAGCATTTGCTTAAGGACAATACACTCGCTACTAAAATACAGCAAAAGCGAGTGGGGAATACAATTAGCCAATTTGCGCTTCTAGAATGGATAAGTCACAGTCAGTTTTGAGGATATTCGTGGTTTTTAAGCCAGCCTGCTGCAATAGTATCTCCAGTTCTTCTTGGGTACGCTCATCGGCACCAATGATCAAGTGGGAACAAAGTAGACCAAGATTTTTACCAAAATTTGGCTGATTATCGTGGCTAAGATGAATATCAATTAACAACACTTTTGATGTTTTGGTCATCGACTGGCGAATAGTAGTCAGTATTTGAATTAGATGATCATCATCCCAGTCTCGGCAAATAGATTTCAGTAAATAAAAATCAGCACTCGGGACTTTTTCAAAGAAAGATCCATTCTCTATTTTCCAGCGGCTATCATCATTTAGCTTATGCAGGATATGTTTATCAGTTACTGCTTTCATGTCAAAGAGAACGCCTTCGGTTTTTGGATTAGCGTCTAATACTCCAAGAAGTAAACCGCCAGTCCCCCCGCCAATATCGGCAATCAGACTATTTTCTGGGAAAGGGTATTTTGCGGTGATAAATGGATTTTCTAGGGTAGAAAATGAGGCCATCCCATCGTGAAAATTATGGGGAAGGTTGGCATTTCTTTCCCAATACTCAAAAAAACTCTCTCCAAAAATACGTTTAAAAATAGGTTCTCCAAGCGCCATTTCGGCAACGTGTAAAGAGGGCTCCCAAAGCGTTTTGTCGGTTAACATTAGCACAGCCTTATGGAGAGAGTGAGGGTGATCGGCTAAGAGAAACTCAGCCTCCGGTGTCATGGCAAATTGATGTTTATCGACAGCAGTAAAAATGTTTTGTGTCGCGAGTAACCGTAATATTTTATGGATCATTGTGGCATTAGCTTCTATTTTTTGTGCAATTTGCTTAGCGGTTTGGGGGCCGTCTTGTAGGTGTTCAGCAAGTTTGAGTTTTATAGCTGCACGTAACGCAGCTTGAAAGATAAAACCGACTGACTTATGGAGTAAGCGAATACCGGGTTCTAAGTGTGATAAAGGTTGAGATGAGGGTAAAGACATATAATCTCCGGATGTTGATGGGCAGAATGTTGAGTGGATATGTGAAGTATTGTCGGAATAGGAAAAACCTTCAAAATCATAAATTAACTTGATTGGTATAAAAATGATGTCGTTGTTGTTCATCTGGCTCTCAAACCAGCATTCAGTTAAATCAAATAACGATGTCTAAAATTAGCGACAAACAGCGATTGACACTGTCGCCAAAAGGAGACATTTATCCCATTGATAAATAATGATTTTAAAAATCAGGGTATTCACTGTCTTGAATTGGAGACAGATCGGTAGGAGATAACGAGAAATTTTCATCCTTCACAGTGAGTCAGAGAAAGTATGAATAGATAAAAAAATAAAAACATAATAAAAACAGAAGATTAAAAAATGGTTTGAAAAGTTGGCACGGGTTGTGCATAATATCAATCAGTTGCTCATTCAACTGCTTATGTAGGTCCAAGCTTGTAGAGATTCAAGCAATTGGGAACATACCACATAAAACCCGAATGACGCCAAAGTAAGGTGCCTACCGTCCAATATCATCGATATTCGCTTTCGAGCTTTATCAAACACAGGGCGACACGTTGAGTGAGGCACCACCTATATGATTATCTTTAATGAAAGACATAATCATATAAAAAAATCAGACATTTATAGTCAATGTCGAACATCGCTGGCGGAGGAAAGACGCAATTCTTTCCTCCGCCTTCCCATTTCTAGCGCCTCGATCTCTTCAAACTCACGTTTATCTATTGACGTGTTTTAATCCTTATATATTTAATCTATTTATCTGAAATTATTCACATTTCATGCAACTTCTTGGCATGTTCATTGCTATCTATCTGTACACTCGTTTGGCAATCATCAATGCAAACAGCGCTTTTCGCATTAAGCGGAGTTCTGCTAACATTGAATTACATATAAATAGGTATGAGATGAATGCGTTGAGTAAATTGCGCCTTTTCCCGCGCTCATTGCGGCAGTTAGTGGTTATGGCATTTTGGCTAGTACTTTTGCCATTACTGGTATTGGCTTATCAAGCCTACCAAAGCTTAGAACAACTGAGTAATCAAGCGGCAGAAATTAATAAAACCACATTACTTGATGCGCGGCGCAGTGAAGCGATGAGTAGCCTTGCGCTGGAAATGGAACGTAGTTATCGCCAATATTGCGTGTTGCAGGACAAAGCATTGCAGACACAATACCAAAAGCAATTTGCTGACTATGAACAAATGCTTGAGCGCCAGAAAACAATCTTGCCTGAAACACCTGAGCTACTTGGATTATCAGCTGGCTTGCAGAAGCTCACTGCGATTAGTTGTGAAAATAACGAACCGACAGAATCAACCACTAAAGTTTTAGAGCAATTTTCTGCGCAAAATACTGCGGTTGTACAGCAGACTCGCGAAGTGATCTTCAGCCGTGGTGAACAACTCCAAAAAGCCATTGCTAGCAAAGGGCAGCTATTTGGTTGGCAAACTCTGCTGCTTTTTTTACTGAGTGCATTATTGGTCACATTATTTACTCGTATGATCATCGGTCCGGTTAAAATCATTGAGCGAATGATTAACCGTTTAGGGACTGGGCTGACACTTGAGAATGATACCGACCGCTTTAAGGGTCCAAGAGAGCTACGAATCATTGCTCAACGTATTATTTGGTTAAGCGAACGCCTTGCGTGGTTAGAGTCGCAGCGCCATGAATTTTTACGCCATATTTCCCATGAATTGAAAACGCCCCTAGCCAGTATGCGCGAAGGGACTGAGTTATTGGCTGACGAGGTGGCGGGACCTTTAACCAGTTCGCAAAAAGAGGTTGTGGAAATTCTGGATCAAAGCAGCAAGCATCTTCAGCAACTTATTGAACAGCTTCTTGACTATAATCGAAAACTCGTTGATGAACCGCCAGTTGCCCAGCAGGTGGACTTGAAAAAGCTGATAAAAGACATTGTTAATGCGCATAATTTACCTGCGAGAGCAAAAAATATTACGACAGAAGTCCGCTTAAAAGTAGAAAGTTGCCTTGCGGAACCAACCTTACTCGGAAGGGTTATTGATAATATCTACTCCAATGCGGTGCACTATGGTGGCGAATCAGGTAATATTTGGATTTCAAGCCGCAGAACGGGAAATAAATTACTCATTGAAGTTGCCAATACTGGCACGCCGATTCCTGAATCTGAGCAGAATATGATTTTTGAACCTTTCTACCAAGGCAGCCTCCAAAGAAAAGGAGCTGTCAAAGGAAGTGGATTAGGGCTGAGCATTGCGCAAGATTGTATTAAGCAAATGGGCGGTGAGTTATCATTAGTGCCGCATAAATCAGCAGATGTTTGCTTCCGAATTGAACTGCCTTTAACCGCAGAGAATGAATAATAATGCAAAACAGGTCTACAGATTTCTTGGCAGTATTGTGTAATACAATATTGTTGAAGACAAAATTAACCTCAATTCGCCGTGGGAGCAGTGTTAAGCCTTCCCGCGTCGGAACGCCTTTGGGAATGCTTTTATTCTCACTTATTTTAACTGGCTGTGTTGCGAAGAACGGACAATCTCCATTAGACACCTTAGCGAAAGTGGTGATCCCTGAAGTGAAAACGACGGATTATCGCTATGCTTCTTGCGAATCCATCTGGGAAAACCAAGAGCCTACCTCGCAGGAAAATGCCCTCTATTGGTTACGAATGATGGGTTGTGTAGACAGAATGGATGCCGATAAAGCGCGCGCAGAAGCGGCAAAAATAGAGGTGAATAATTGGTCAACTTCATTCACGAAAAATATTCTATTAGGTTCCGCGGAACCCACCATTGCTGAACGTCGCCAGATGTTGGATAGCATTAATACCTATAGCTTGAGTTTCCCAACGCCTATTCGGCCATTGCTGCAATTATGGCGTGAACAGCAGGTTCAACAGATTAATCTAGCGGATGCGAACGCGCGGTATAAGCGTATGCAGCAAGAGATGGATGGAAAACTTGACCGTCTAAAAGAAGATAACGCTAAGCTACGTTTCGAGCTTGATAATACCTCCCGCAAGTTAGAAAACCTGACGGATATCGAACGTCAGCTCTCTTCACGCAAAAAAAATGCGAATGAAGCCGAAAAAGAAGATGAAGCGGCTGTCGCTGCCCCCGCGGAGACAACGCCAGCACCTACCGAACAGAATTCCTCGGAGAATAAAACACAATGACCAGCCGTAAGTCAGCTAACTTACTTTTGGTGGATGATGATCCCAGCCTGTTAAAATTGCTTGGAATGCGTCTAAGTAGTGAAGGATTTAAAGTCTCAACAGCAGAAAGCGGACCTGAAGCGCTAAAATTACTGCAAAAAGAAAAAATTGACTTAGTCATTAGCGATTTACGCATGGACGAGATGGATGGTATGGCACTGTTTGATGAAGTGCAAAAAGCCCATCCCAACCTTCCTGTGATTATCTTAACCGCTCATGGCTCGATTCCCGATGCAGTGGCAGCGACTCAACGCGGTGTATTTAGTTTCTTAACGAAACCTGTTGATAAAGACGCACTCTACAAAGCCATTGATGAAGCGCTAGCGTTGTCATCAACGCCAATAAGTGATGTAGAGTGGAACTCGGGTATTGTGACTCGCAGCCCACTCATGATCCGTCTGCTTGAGCAGGCTCACATGGTGGCTCAGTCTGATGTCAGTGTGCTCATTAATGGGCAAAGTGGTACAGGTAAAGAAGTATTAGCGCAAGCCATTCACAAGGTGAGCCCGCGTGCTCATAAGCCGTTTATTGCGATTAACTGTGGTGCGCTGCCTGAACAATTACTTGAATCTGAACTGTTTGGACATGCCAAAGGCGCATTTACGGGAGCGGTGAGTAGCCGTGAAGGGCTATTTTTTGCAGCCAGCGGTGGTACGCTCTTTTTGGATGAGATTGGTGATATGCCAATGCCACTTCAAGTGAAACTACTGCGTGTTTTGCAGGAGCGAAAAGTACGCCCTTTGGGAAGTAACCGAGATTTAGATATTGATGTACGGATCATTTCTGCAACTCACCGTAACTTACCTAAAGCGATGGAAAAAAATGAGTTTCGTGAAGATCTCTATTATCGCTTGAATGTGGTGAACTTACGGATCCCTGCATTAAATGAACGCGCTGAAGATATTCCATTATTAGCAAATCATTTATTACGTGAAGCTGCGAACCGGCATAAGCCTTTTGTGCGCAGCTTTTCGAGTGATGCGATGAAGTGTTTGATCACTGCAAGTTGGCCCGGAAATGTGCGTCAATTAGTCAACGTGATTGAGCAATGTGTTGCATTAACAACATCCCCAGTAATTAGTGAAGCCTTGGTTAGCCAAGCATTAGAAGGGGAGAATACGGCGTTACCGACCTTTGTAGAAGCGCGTAACCAATTTGAATTGAATTATCTGCGTAAGTTATTGCAGATGACAAAAGGCAACGTGACCCAAGCTGCACGTATGGCGGGACGCAACCGTACCGAGTTTTATAAACTACTCGGGCGTCACGATTTAGAAGCGAATGATTTTAAAGAATAAAACCTTTATAGCCTAAAGGATTAAGGGAGAGTAAACACGTTATGAGCCGTAAGCTTAATATCTCACTGGCACAACTTAACTGGCTAGTTGGTGACATTGAAGGCAACTGCGAACGCATGTTGCAAACTGTTGAAGAACAGGGAAAAAATACTGATATTGTCATGTTCTCTGAGCTGGCTCTGACAGGGTATTCCCCTGAAGATTTACTCTTCCGCCACGATTTTGAAGAGCGATGCACTGCGCAATTAAAACGTTTACAACAAGCTAGCAGTCAATGCGGGATCATCGTGGGACATCCGTGGTACGAAGAGAATGAAATTTATAACGCATTATCATTTTTCTACCAAGGCAAGCTATTAGCCCGTTATTTTAAGCAAGAACTGCCTAATTACGGCGTTTTTGATGAGCCTCGTTACTTTACTGCGGCGGAAAAAACGTGCGTGGTGGAATTCAAAGGTTATCAGCTCGGTTTACTGATTTGTGAAGATATTTGGTATGACGAACCCATTGATGCCGTTAAAGGGGCGGGTGCTGACCTCGTATTGACTATCAATGCATCTCCATATGATCTGAATAAAGAACATATTCGTAGTGATCTGCTGGTGGAGCATGCTCAGCGTACCGGTTTGCCGATTGTTTATCTTAACCAAGTGGGTGGACAAGACGAACTCGTCTTTGATGGTGGCTCGAAAGTGCTGGCAAACAAAGGCAAGCAAGTCTATCAAATGGTTGAATTTGCAGAGCAAGTGGCGACAGTCACCTTTGAAGATGTGAAATTAGTGACTGAGCAGCCGAAACAGCCTGAAGCGTCTCAAATCGCGCAGGTATATCAAGCATTAGTCTTAGCCACTCGTGATTATATCAATAAAAATGGCTTCAATGGGGCGATTTTAGGACTATCTGGCGGGATTGATTCAGGATTAACCGTGGCGATTGCGGCAGATGCTATTGGGAAAGATCGTGTTCAAGCCGTGATGATGCCATTTCGTTATACGTCAGAAATGAGCATTCATGATGCGAAAGAGCAGGCTGAATTGTTAGGTGTTGAGTTTGATATTGTGTCTATTGAGCCGATGTTTGATGCTTTTATGGCTCAATTACAACCGATGTTTGAGGGAACTCAACCGGATACTACCGAAGAAAACTTACAAGCTCGTTGCCGCGCCGTTATTTTAATGGCGATGTCCAATAAACGCCGCCGCTTAGTGCTGACAACCAGCAATAAAAGTGAGTCAGCAGTAGGGTACTCAACGCTATATGGTGATATGGCAGGTGGCTTTGATGTCCTAAAAGATGTACCGAAAACACTGGTCTTTGAACTGGCTAAATATCGTAATACAATATCGCCGGCAATTCCGCAGCGCGTGATTGATAGACCACCTTCAGCGGAACTCGCGCCAGGTCAGTTGGACCAAGATAGCTTACCGCCTTACGATGTGTTAGATGCTATCTTAGACGGTTATGTAGAAAAAGATTTATCTGTGGCTGATCTTATTAAGCTCGGATTTGATAGAGAAATCGTTCGCAAAGTTGTGCGTCTTGTCGATATTAACGAATATAAACGCCGTCAGGCTCCTGTTGGACCACGGATCACAATGCGTAATTTCGGTAAAGATCGTCGTTATCCGATTACCTCAGGTTTTGGCCGGAAAAACTGGTCATAACAGGGACTGAATATGAAAAAAATTGATGCAATTATAAAGCCATTTAAACTTGATGATGTACGCGAGGCTTTAGCCGAAGTGGGGATCACTGGCATGACCGTAACCGAAGTGAAAGGCTTCGGTCGTCAAAAAGGTCACACGGAACTTTATCGTGGTGCAGAATATATGGTCGATTTTTTACCTAAAGTAAAAATCGAGATTGTGGTGCCTGACGATATCGTTGAAAGCTGTGTCGAAACCATCATGCAGACAGCGCAGACTGGCAAAATTGGTGATGGTAAGATTTTTGTGTATGACGTCGCTCGAGTGATCCGTATTCGTACGGGAGAACAGGATGAAGAAGCGATTTAACGATTTCAGTTAATTTGCTAACTTGAACCATTCAAGCTTAGTTATTTGAGTGAAAAGTGCGGTAACGGAATAAATATATCCTACTTGGGATGACAATATATTTATATGCGAGTCCGTTACCGCAAAATGAAAAATAATTTAAATTAAAGCCTTAAAAAACAATTTACTATAATGAATAATTTTCATTAATTCAGTGGCAATACCTTATGAGGACCGAAACACTCATAATGAATGCTATCCGCAGTAACGCCCATTTCAATCAGCTGTTTTCCGACATGTTGCATAAAGCCGACAGGTCCGCAGAAGTAGAATTGCATATTCGGCTGAAGCACTTTGCTTTTCACTTGTGCTAAATCCAGTAATCCGCGGTATTGATAGTCTGTACCCAACTGGTCTTGTTGCGTTGGCTGGTTGAACCAAACTGCCGAATGACCTTGCTCATGCTGTGCCATTAGATTGCTAACTTCTTGATCAAATGCGTGAACATCACCATTCTCAGCAGCATGCAGCCAATTGATTGGTGCTGGATGTTGTTGATGTGTGAGATGGTTAAGCATGCTGAGCATTGGGGTTAACCCTACACCTGCAGAAATCAGTGTGACTGGTGTTTGTGGATCGACATCAAGGAAAAAGTCGCCGCAAGGTGGCGCTAAGCGAACGATATCACCTTCATTGAGATGTTGGTGTAAAAAGCCTGATACTGTGCCTTGCTCTTCACGTTTGACCGCTATACGGTAGGTTTTGCCGTTTGGTGCGCTAGTGAGCGAGTACTGACGAATTTCTTGATTTTCAAAGCTATTTTCGTTCAGATAGACGGTAATGTATTGTCCTGGGCGGTAGTCAGCAACGGGGTTTCCATCAACAGGTGTGAATTCAAAACTAGTGATGACTGTGCTTTGTGGCTGCTTTTTAGTCACTCTAAATTCTCTTAAACCTTCCCAACCACCTGATTTTTCAGCATTCTCATGATAAATCGCATTTTCACGATTAATAAAAATATCAGCGAGTACACCGTAAGCTCTGCCCCATGCATCTAAGACTTCCTGACCTGGGCTAAGTAGCTCATCAATTGCAGCTAACAAATTTTCCCCAACAATGGGGTAGTGTTCAGGTTTGATATTTAAGCTGACATGCTTCTGAGCAATTTTTTCCACCGCGCCAATCAGGGCTTCAGGGGTTTCAATATGCACAGCATACGCACAAATGGCGTTGAATAAAGCTTCACGCTGATCCCCATTTTTTTGGTGAGTCATATTAAAAATATCTTTCAGTTCTGGATGTTGTTTGAACATCCGATCATAAAAGTGAGCGGTTAGCTTAGGACCCGTTGCAGCGATAGCGGGGATAGTGGATTTAATTGTGGCGATAGTTTGTTGGTCAAGCATACAGGTGCTCCTGAATTATTTTCATGATTTTATGAATTTACAAACATGTATTTTATATGCAACTTATAATATTTAACGGTAAATGTAAATAATTAACGTGTCAAAAAGTGAGGGAATTCACTGCAAAGTTAGAGGTCGCTTGCAAAGTTAGATATTCATCTCGGTATTATTAAAATATGCACTATTATATTTTGTGTTGTTTAAGGCTATCTGAAAGCAAAAAAATTAATGCAATCGTTTGCGTATATTTTTTCTTAGGGGCTATCTCAATGGCGAAAAAGAGTTTACACTGTCAGTCATTAAGTTGAATTGATTGTTACCTTATTGAATTGCTGAGGCAGGAGAAGCGAATGTTAAAGCGTGAAATGAATATTGCAGATTACGACCCACAACTGTGGGAAGCAATGGAAAAAGAAGTACAACGTCAAGAAGAACACATTGAATTAATTGCTTCTGAAAACTACACCAGCCCACGAGTTATGCAAGCTCAAGGCTCTCAGCTGACCAATAAATATGCGGAAGGTTACCCAACTAAACGTTATTACGGTGGTTGTGAATTTGTTGACGTTGTTGAGCAATTAGCTATCGACCGTGCGAAAGAGTTATTTGGTGCTGATTACGCAAACGTACAGCCACACTCAGGTTCACAAGCTAACGCGGCTGTCTATATGGCACTTCTGCAACCAGGCGACACTGTATTAGGTATGAACCTTGCGCACGGTGGTCACTTAACTCATGGTTCCCCAGTCAACTTCTCCGGTAAGCTGTATAACATCGTTCCTTATGGTATTGATGAAAGCGGTAAAATTGATTACGACGATATCGCTGCACAAGCGAAAAAACACCAACCAAAAATGATCATCGGCGGTTTCTCCGCGTATTCCGGTGTGGTTGATTGGGCAAAAATGCGTGAAATCGCTGATAGCATCGGTGCTTATCTGTTCGTTGATATGGCTCACGTTGCGGGTCTGGTGGCTGCGGGGGTGTATCCTAACCCAGTTCCACATGCTCATGTCGTCACGACGACAACACACAAAACTTTAGCAGGTCCACGCGGTGGTTTGATCCTGGCTAAAGGTGGTGATGAAGATCTGTATAAACGTCTGAACTCTGCGGTATTCCCAGGTTCACAAGGTGGTCCTCTGATGCACGTTATCGCGGGTAAAGCGGTAGCACTGAAAGAAGCGATGGAACCTGCGTTTAAAACTTACCAACAGCAAGTCGCTAAAAATGCGAAAGCCATGGTGGAAGTTTTCCAACAGCGCGGCTTTAAAGTCGTTTCTGGCGGTACTGAAAACCACCTGTTCTTAGTTGACTTAGTTGACAAAGACATCACGGGTAAAGACGCGGATGCTGCATTGGGGCGCGCAAATATCACTGTGAACAAAAACAGCGTACCTAACGATCCGAAGAGCCCATTTGTAACTTCTGGTGTTCGTATTGGTTCTCCTGCAATTACACGTCGTGGCTTCAATGAAGCAGATGCTCGCGAGCTAGCTGGCTGGATGTGTGATATTCTGGACAACCTCAATGACGAAGCGACCATTGAAGCCGTTAAACAGAAAGTATTAGCTATCTGTAAAAAATACCCAGTTTACGCATAATTTAAACTGATTAGTTATCTAAACCCGCTTCTACATCGTGTAAAAGCGGGTTTTTTGCATTGAAAAAAGGGAGGAGTGATGGTTATCCCATCAACGCGCTGGTTAGCGATTGATTATTTTACCTACTTTTTTGCCTACAGTATTTTCCTACCATTTTGGTCGGTATGGCTGCAAGGTGAGGGTATTGATGCCGAAATGATCGGGTTATTGCTTGGCATAGGGCTCGCGGCGCGTTTTTTAGGTGCAATGTTTATTACTCCTCAAGTCAAAGAACCGTCGAAGTTGATTAATGGTTTGCGATTGCTGGCTGCACTTTCCCTCATTTTTTCAATTGGATTTTCATTCGGCTCTCACTGGGCTTGGTTAATGTTTGTCATGATAGGGTTTAACCTCTTTTTTGCACCGATGGTGCCATTGGGGGACTCATTAGCGGGAACATGGCAGAAGCAATTCACATTTGACTACGGCAAAATTCGTGTTTGGGGCTCCATCGCCTTTATTATTGGCTCGTCTTCTATGGGCTATTTTGCGGGAGTATGGGGACATACTTCAATTATGGTCGCACTTGTGATTAGTTGTGCTGCACTATTATTTGGAGCGATGTTAAAACCTGCCATTATGCCAGCAGGGGTAGCTAAAACAGAAGGCACTAATAAGGTCTCATTTAAACAACTGATTGCAGATAAAAACGTCCTGATGTTTCTCATCTGTGTGACATTATTACAAGGCGCTCATGCCGCATATTATGGTTTTGCTTCTTTGTTTTGGAAGGAAGCCGGCTATTCAGATTTGGTGATTGGAAATTTATGGTCACTGGGTGTGGTGGCGGAAGTTATTGTATTTATGTTGAGTCACCGTTTATTCCGCCGCTGGAGCGCTCGAAATTTATTATTATTATCGGCAGTTTGTGGAATCATTCGGTGGGGAATGATGGGGGCATTTACTGCGCTACCTGTATTGATCATCGTGCAAGTTTTACATAGCGGCACGTTTACGGTATGTCACTTAGCGGCGATGCGCTTTATCAGTGCACGTAAAGAGAATGAAATCATTCCGTTGCAAGGTGCATACTCGGCATTAGCAACAGGAGGCGGGCTTGCGGTGATTACCATCATGGTCGGTTATATATATGAACGCATGCCTGATCAACATGGTGTTGTATTTTACTTGATGGCGCTGTTGGCTGTACCTGCATTATTTATTCGCCCAAAAGTGAGTGTTCAAGCGTAACAAACAACATTATGAAAGATAAAAAGGCGCTGAGGTTTATAACCTAGCGCCTTTTTTATCTGTCTTGAATTCTGCGGGAATTAGCGTTTTAACGCTTCAGATAATTCATCTTTCATTGCAGCTAAAATATCGCGAACAACACGTGGGCTACCTGCAACTAAGTTGCCTGATGCTAAATAGTTATGACCACCAACGAAGTCAGTCATGATCCCACCTGCTTCACGCATGATAAGCTCGCCACCTAAGAAATCCCATGGTTTTAAGCCGATTTCAAAGTAAGCATCAACACGACCCGCCGCCACGTAGCATAAATCCAGAGCCGCAGAACCTGTGCGACGGAAATCAGCGCACTGTTCAAACATTTTGCCCATGATATTCATGTAGATAGGTGCATGTTGTTTGTGTTTGAATGGGAAGCCAGTTGCAACAACTGCGCCTTCAAGATCACGTTTCTCAGCCATACGTAAACGGTAGCCGTTCATTTGAGCGCCTTGACCGCGTACAGCAGTAAATAATTCGTTACGCATTGGGTCATAGACAGCAGCAACTTCTGTACGACCTTTAACGCGTACAGCGATAGAAACTGAGAAGTGAGGGAGACGTTTTGTGAAATTGGTGGTGCCATCCAGTGGATCGATTACCCATTGAATATCATCATCTTTACCTAATAATTCACCACTTTCTTCAGTGATGATTGTGTGGTCTGGGTAAGATTTACGAATAATATCAACGATGATTTGTTCAGCGTCTCGGTCAACGTTAGTGACGAAATCGTTAGAACCCTTTTGGGTTACAGTCACATTCTGAGGGTCTTCATAGTTTTTAGCTATGTAATTACCAGCCTTACGTGCAGCACGTATGGCGATGTTAAGCATCGGATGCATGGGTATTTTCCACTGGGATGTTAAAGAACGAAAAACAAGAGACGCAAAGTATATAGATGTTCGTCACAATAAGCAATTTTGTGTTAGACTCTTGCGATTAATTTTTCATGATAATGTATAAACCATGCTAGAAAATATCCGTATCGTTCTTGTTGAAACCTCACACACTGGCAATATGGGCTCAACGGCCCGCGCAATGAAAACAATGGGGCTTTCAAACCTTTATTTAGTCAACCCACTTGTTGAACCTGATTCTCACTCTATCGCATTATCGGCGGGAGCGAGTGATGTTATCGGTAATGCCAAAGTCGTGAAATCTCTCGATGAGGCGCTGGAAGGGTGCAAACTGGTTATTGGCACCAGTGCACGTTCTCGTACGCTTTCTTGGCCAATGGTTGAGCCTCGTGAATGTGGCGTAAAATCGGTTGAACAAGCTAAAGATGCACCCGTTGCCATTGTTTTTGGTCGTGAAAGAGTCGGCTTAACTAACGAAGAATTGCAAAGATGTAATTATCATCTTTATATTCCGACTAACCCTGAATATGGTTCGTTGAACTTGGCGATGGCGGTACAGTTGGTCAGCTACGAAATCCGCATGGCGTATTTGGCAATTGCTGAAAAAAATACGCAAACATCAGTGGATGATGAGGTAGAATACCCACCTGCTGAAGATTTAGAGCGTTTTTACGTTCATCTTGAAAGCGTATTGAATGAATCCGGCTTTATTCGCAAGGCGCACCCAGGGTTAATTATGAATAAACTACGACGTTTATTTACCCGTGCCCATGTAGAAACTCAAGAGTTGCATATTCTTCGTGGCATTTTGACTTCAATGGAAAAATGGGCGAAAAAATGAGGTTAATGCTGTGGTAAAGTGAGCAGAATACTTGAGTAAATTAGTCAGGTAAATAGTTGACCAAATTACTCAGGTATGTCACAATTATTGCATATTTTACCACGGAGTATTTATGTTATGAGACTCACTTCTAAAGGGCGTTACGCAGTAACTGCGATGTTAGATGTCGCGTTACATTCTCAGACAGGTCCAGTACCTTTAGCTGACATTTCTGAACGTCAGGGAATTTCCCTCTCTTATCTTGAGCAACTCTTCTCTCGTTTACGTAAAAACGATTTAGTTTCTAGTGTGCGCGGTCCTGGTGGTGGTTATCTGCTTGGGCGTGACGCAGACCAAATTTTTGTTGCTGAAGTAATTGCTGCGGTTGATGAATCCGTTGATGCGACTCGTTGTCAGGGTAATAAAGAAGGTTGTCAAAATGGTGACCGTTGCTTAACTCACGCATTATGGCGTGACCTAAGTGACAGAATTACAAGTTTCCTCAGTAGCATTAGTCTTGATGAATTAGTTAAGAATCAAGAGGTTATGGATGTTGCTGACAGGCAAGATAATGAAAAGCGTAAAACGATGCTAAACGGCATTACGCCAGAATCCATTATCAATATTCGTGCCTAATAGTTCGTATCTAACATAAAGATAGATTATAAATTGCAGTCGATCACCAAATAGTGAAAAAGCCCAGTTATAGCGGTTTCCACTCTTGGGGTCATTAAAAAATTAAAGGCAAAGTTGTCTTGTCCTTTGGAGTATGTGAGCAATGAAATTACCGATTTATCTAGATTATTCAGCTACAACGCCAGTTGACCCACGCGTTGCTGAAAAAATGATGCAATGTTTAACAATGGATGGGAATTTTGGTAACCCAGCATCTCGTTCACACCGTTTCGGCTGGCAAGCTGAGGAAGCGGTAGATATTGCACGTAATCAAATCGCTGAATTAGTGAATGCGGATCCGCGTGAAATCGTTTTCACATCAGGTGCAACAGAATCTGATAACTTAGCTATCAAAGGTGCAGCCCAATTTTATCAGAAGAAAGGCAAGCACATCATCACATGTAAAACAGAGCACAAAGCTGTTCTGGATACATGCCGCCAATTAGAGCGCGAAGGTTTTGAAGTGACTTACTTAGCACCTCAAAGCAACGGCTTAATCGACCTGAAAGAGTTAGAAGCGGCAATGCGTGAAGATACTATTTTAGTGTCAATCATGCATGTGAATAACGAAATTGGTATTGTTCAGGATATTGCTGCAATTGGCGAATTATGTCGCAGCCGCGGTATCGTATTCCATGTGGATGCGACACAAAGTGTAGGTAAATTACCTATCGATTTGTCAGCATTAAAAGTTGACTTAATGTCATTCTCTGCTCACAAACTATACGGACCAATGGGTATCGGCGCGCTGTATGTTCGTCGTAAACCGCGTATCCGTTTAGAAGCGCAGCAACACGGCGGTGGTCATGAACGTGGTATGCGTTCAGGAACATTACCTGTTCACCAAATCGTGGGTATGGGCGAAGCGTATCGCATCGCTAAAGAAGAAATGGCTCAAGAATCTGAACGTCTGCGTGGTTTACGCTTACGTTTATGGAACGGTATCAAAGATATCGAAGAAGTTTACCTGAACGGTGACTTAGAAAATGGTGCGCCGCACATTCTTAACGTCAGCTTCAACTATGTTGAAGGTGAATCATTAATGATGTCGTTGAAAGACCTAGCAGTTTCCTCTGGTTCCGCTTGTACATCTGCAAGTTTAGAACCTTCTTATGTGCTGCGTGCTTTAGGTATGAATGACGAACTGGCTCATAGCTCAATTCGCTTCTCTTTAGGTCGCTTTACCACAGAAGAAGAAATTGACTATGCAATCAAACAGATTCATGGTGCAATCGGCCATTTACGCGAGCTGTCTCCTTTATGGGATATGTTTAAAGCAGGCGTGGATCTTAACAGCATCGAATGGTCTCACCATTAATCAGACAGTTTTAGGAGTTTAAGAATGGCTTACAGCGAAAAAGTTATCGATCATTATGAAAATCCACGTAACGTTGGTTCATTTGATAACAATGACCCAAGCGTGGGTAGCGGTATGGTGGGTGCACCTGCTTGTGGTGACGTCATGAAATTGCAAATTAAAGTCAATGATGATGGCATTATCGAAGATGCACGCTTTAAAACTTATGGTTGCGGTTCTGCGATTGCATCAAGTTCACTGGTTACAGAGTGGATGAAAGGCAAAAGTTTAGATGAAGCCGAGTCAATCAAAAATACAGCAATCGCTGAAGAGTTAGAATTACCACCAGTGAAAATTCACTGTTCAATTCTGGCTGAAGATGCAATTAAAGCTGCTATTGCTGATTATAAAAGCAAACGCCAAAGCAAATAATAGATAAATATCAGTAAGTAAGAGCTATTTCTTAGATTATATTAACAACAAAATATATAGCTCAGTTACTGATAAATAAGCTCAAATTAATTAAAGATGTATTTATTATGCAACTTTAAATATAATGAGTTGTACCGATGATTTGAAGGCGGATGCTAATAATTTCTAGCATCTGCCTTGTTTGTTTCTAAAGTGAGGTTTGCAATGTCGATTTCTCTTACAGAAAGTGCAGCGCAACGAATTCAATCGTTTTTGAAAAATCGTGGTAAAGGCGAAGGTTTGCGCTTAGGTGTAAGAACTTCAGGTTGCTCAGGAATGGCATACGTGCTTGAATTTGCTGACGTAATTAATGAAGAAGACACCGTTTTTGAAGATAAGGGTGTTAAGGTCATCGTCGATGGCAAAAGCATGGTTTATTTAGACGGCACTGAGCTGGATTTTGTGAAAGAAGGCTTAAATGAAGGGTTTAAATTTAATAACCCTAACGTTAACAGTGAATGCGGATGCGGTGAAAGTTTTCACGTATAATGTCTTTAAATGAGCATGACTTTGACCAATGTAACTAATGCAGCGCTAATAACCACATGATTTTTAGCAAAACTTAGCTACATTGGTACCCGGTTCGAGAAACTGAGCACTTATGGATTACTTTACTCTCTTTGGGTTAACCCCTAAATATGCGATTGATAGTGAGCAACTCACACATCGCTTTCAAGAATTACAGCGACAATATCACCCCGATCGCTTTGCTACCTGTTCAGAACAGGAAAAAATGCAGGCACTTCAGCATGCTGCAACTATCAATGTGGCATATCAATCGCTTCGTCATCCGCTAAAACGTGCGGAATATATGCTGTTATTGCAAGGTTATGACATTAATAACGAACAACATACCTTACATGACACCGCATTTTTGATGGAGCAACTCGAATTACGCGAAGAGTTAGATAACATCGAAAACAGTGCTCAACCTCTTGAGCAGCTGTCTGTTTTTATGAAAAACGTCAAACAAATGCAACAGACTCGTAGCGCTTTGATGGTCTCTGAACTCGACTCTATGCAGTGGGAAAAAGCCGCTGATACCGTCCGAAAATTGCGTTTTCTCGATAAGTTACAGCAACAAGCTGAGCAACTCGAAGAACGGTTACTAGACGACTTTTAAGAGAAAACGATTATGTCTTTATTACAAATAAGTGAACCGGGAATGACCGCTGCACCGCACCAACGTAAATTGGCGGCGGGCATCGATCTTGGTACAACACATTCATTGATTGCGACGGTTCGTAGTGGTGAAGCTGCGGTGTTACCCGATGAACACGGTCGTTATCTGCTACCTTCAATCGTGAACTATCAAACGGATAATCGTATTGTCGGCTGGGAAGCAAAACAACTTTCTGAGCAAGACCCAGTGAACACTGTCATTTCTGTAAAACGAATGATGGGGCGCTCATTGGTTGATATTCAAGCTCGTTATCCAAATTTACCTTATCAGCTGACAGCTAGCGAAAATGGTTTGCCTTTTATCCAAACAGCAGCTGGGCAAGTTGACCCTATCCAAGTTTCTGCTGATATTTTAAAAACGCTCGCAAAGCGAGCAGAGCAAACGCTTGGCGGAGAAATGGATGGTGTCGTGATCACTGTTCCAGCTTATTTTGATGATGCGCAGCGCCAAGGTACGAAAGATGCTGCTCGTTTAGCGGGATTACATGTTCTACGTTTATTAAACGAACCCACAGCAGCTGCGATAGCTTATGGCTTGGACTCAGGCCAAGAAGGGGTTATCGCGGTTTATGATTTAGGTGGCGGTACCTTTGATGTATCAATTTTACGCTTGAGTCGTGGTGTATTTGAAGTGTTAGCAACTGGTGGAGATACAGCCTTAGGCGGTGATGATTTTGACCATGTGCTAGCTCAATGGATTGCACAGCAAGCGGGACTTTCTGTTCAGGGAGATCACCACTTAACGCGCCAGCTATTGAACATTGCCACTGAAACGAAAATCACGTTAAGTGATGCTGATTCAGCAACGATTACACTGCCAAACTGGCAAGGTAACATCAGCCGTGAAACCTTTGAGTCATTGATTGAAACTCATGTAAAGCGCACCTTAATGGCATGTCGCCGTGCATTAAAAGATGCGGGAGTGGAAAACAGTGATGTTCTGAATGTCGTGATGGTTGGCGGTTCAACTCGCGTCCCATTAGTCCGTAACAAAGTGGGCGAATTTTTTGGTCGTACGCCATTAACCTCTATCGATCCAGATAAAGTTGTGGCAATTGGGGCGGCAATTCAAGCTGATATTTTAGTGGGTAATAAACCTGATAGCGAAATGCTGCTATTAGATGTCATCCCACTTTCATTAGGTTTGGAAACGATGGGCGGCTTAGTGGAAAAAGTGATCCCACGAAATACCACGATCCCTGTGGCTCGCGCGCAAGAATTTACAACCTTTAAAGATGGGCAAACCGCGATGAGCGTTCACGTAGTACAAGGTGAGCGTGAAATGGTGGCAGACTGCCGGTCATTAGCCCGTTTTACTCTGCGAGATATTCCGCCAATGGCAGCGGGTGGGGCTCATATTCGTGTCACATTCCAAGTTGATGCAGATGGCTTACTCAGCGTGAGTGCGATGGAGAAATCCACGGGTGTAGCAGCATCGATTCAAGTTAAACCCTCTTACGGTTTAACTGATACTGAAATTTCAACCATGATTAAAGATTCAATGACTAACGCGCAAGAGGATTTGAATGCGCGCCGCTTAGCGGAGCAAAAAGTTGAAGCAGCAAGAGTGCTTGAAAGTTTAACGACTGCATTAGAGCAAGATGCACATTTACTGACTCCAACCGAAGAGTTAGAAATTGATAATGCAGTCAATGAGTTAATCCAAGCAGTAGAAGGCACAGACCCTACTGTTATTGAAAATGCAATTAAACAACTGGATAAGAAATCCCAAGAATTTGCCGCTCGCCGAATGGATGCTTCTATTCGTCAGGCGTTGTCTGGCCATTCTGTGGATGAGATATAATTATGCCTAAAATCGTTTTTTTACCTCATAGTACGTTATGTCCGGAAGGTGCTGTCGTTGAAGCACAAGAGGGCGAATCTATTTTAGACGTAGCACTGCGCAATGGAATTGAAATTGACCACGCCTGCGAAAAGTCCTGTGCATGTACAACTTGTCACTGCATCGTGCGTGAAGGATTCGACTCACTTGAAGAGAGCAGTGAACTCGAAGATGACATGCTAGACAAAGCTTGGGGCCTCGAGCCGGAAAGCCGTTTAAGCTGCCAAGCATTAGTGGCGGATGAAGATCTGGTTGTCGATATTCCGAAGTATACGATTAACCATGCTAGAGAATGAGTTAGCTATGAGCTTAAAATGGACAAACAGTCGTGAAATCGGTGAAGCGCTCTATGATGCTTATCCGGATACAGACCCAAAAACCGTGCGTTTTACCGACATGCATCAATGGATCTGCGATTTAGAAGATTTTGAGGATGACCCTCAAAAATCTAACGAAAAAATCCTTGAAGCCATTTTGTTAGTCTGGCTGGATGAATACGAATAAGATAGTTGGATAAAGCCGGATAGCAATGAATAAATTGCATCCGGTTTTTTTTCATCTGTGATATGACCTATTAGAAAATAAAATGGTCCAAAAGAGCCTATTAATCCGATAGGTACTAAACTCAATATTATGACCATTTTTAGGGTATAGTTGGTGAATTAGCAAAGATTTATAGCAGAAAGTGATAAGCTAAATTTAATGGTCTGCTAAATTCAAGACCCGCAATAATTAACTTAGTGGATAAAGTGAGAAAAATAATGACCAAACAAATTATGCCAGTCATGATTACATGTGAACCTGCAGCGCCATGCTGGGGCGAAGGCGCTCTATTAAGTTCAAACGATAAAGGCATGACTATCCATCTTAAGCACCCAGGCAAACTGTGTGCTGTACAAAGTGCTGGTCGTAAATTAGATAGCCAAGGCATTCGCAATGTGTCATTAACTGGCGAAGGCTGGGACTTAGAAAAAAGTTGGGCATTTTGGCAGGGTTTTCGCGCACCAAAAGGGGCAAGAACTATCGAGTGGCCTGCTTTACAAGAAGCGGATCGCAAAGAATTAGAACAGCGTATTAATACGATTGATTGGGTTCGTGACATCATCAATGCGCCTGCTGAAGAATTAGGACCGGAGCAGCTCGCTCAACGTTCAATCGACCTAATGTGCAAAGTGGGCGCTCAAGATATTAGCTACCGCATTGTCAAAGGTGATGATCTATTAGAACAAGGTTACACGGGTATTCATACCGTGGGTCGTGGATCTAGCCGTCCCCCTGTATTGCTGGCGTTGGACTACAACCCAGGCAAAGACGAAAAAGCGCCAGTGTTTGCTTGTTTAGTGGGTAAAGGGATTACTTTCGATTCAGGAGGCTATAGCATTAAGCCTTCTTCTTCAATGAACTCGATGAAAGCGGATATGGGTGGTGCGGCAACATTGGTTGGCTCGTTAGCGCTTGCGATTACTCGTGGTTTAAACAAACGTGTGAAATTATACCTGTGTATTGCTGATAACATGGTGAGTGGTAATGCCTTCAAGTTAGGGGATATTATCCGTTATCGTAATGGTAAATCTGTTGAAATCATGAATACAGATGCGGAAGGTCGCTTAGTTCTGGCAGATGGCTTGATTGATGCAAGCAACGATAAACCAACCTTACTGATTGATGCAGCAACCTTAACAGGCGCAGCAAAAACCGCAGTCGGCAATGACTACCACTCAGTATTGAGTTTTGATGACAAATTAGTGGCTGAGTTAATGTCAGCGTCAGACGAAGAGTTTGAATTATTCTGGCGTTTACCATTAGCTGAATTCCATCGTCAGCAATTACCTTCTGGTTTTGCTGATCTGAATAACATCGCTGCACCATCTCATACGGCGGGTGCAAGTACAGCGGCAGCCTTCCTGTCCCACTTTGTTGAAAATTACCGTCAAAACTGGGTACATATCGATTGTTCAGCAACTTACCGTAAATCACCAGTGAGTTTATGGGCAGAAGGGGCAACCGGTATTGGTGTGAGAACATTAGCCAACTTACTTCTCAAAAAATCAAAATAATTCGCGTTATAATGAAATCGCAGTGGTGCAGTCAATGCAGCCTGCGATTTTTTCTTTAACATGAATGGTTTTTGAATTTAGACGATAATATTTTTGGTTGTAGAGGATATTGAATGACGCAACAATCCCAAAACCTAACAACAGACTCGCAATCCGATGTTCAGTTTACTGAACTCACGGTGCCGGAAGGTTCTTCATTAAAATTAAGCGTTCTCGAACAAGAACCTGAAGAATTGACAGCGGCGCTCAGTGAGTTTTTTAAACAACATAAAGTCGTACGACGCGCGTTTATTGTTTCGGTTCAAGAAGTGGAAGATGAACAATTTGATGATATTTTGATGATAGCGTTGGAATTTGTTCCGGGCGCAGAAAATATCGATGAAATTATTCAAGAAGCTGGCGCAACCGCGTGCGAATATATTGACGAAGATGAGTCTATTGATTTTTGTGTCGTCAATGAAGACGAAAAAGGGCTAAGTCACTTCATTACCCAGCATGTGGCACCTTTTTACCAGCGCCGTCTAGGCAGCTTCTTACGCGACAGCATCCCCATCAAAAATACCTAATTTCCTCCTCTAAAATAAAGACGCGGCTTTTACCGCGTCTTTATTTTTTCATGTTATTTTTTCCGTTTTGTCTGATAGGTGTTGGTGTTACATTCTGTTAAATTATGCATTCAATTAATGCGCATGCTTATTATTGCGGATTACACACTAAGCTCAATCATCGCAACGTATTTAAGTTCAAGAGCTGCTCTTGAGCTTCATTAACATAATAAATTAACTTAATAAGGGATGGGGCGGTAATGAAACAACAATCAAGTTGGACTTCATTGGCGGGTCTAAAAACGAAAAAACGTTATGTAGCATTAGCCTTAGCGTCCGTTATGGCATTAGCGGGCTGCGATAATACTGACGATACCACGAAAAAAGAGGGTAATGTCTCCACCTCAGCGGCAGAAACGAGTACTAAAACGGCGCCCGTTGCAGAACAAAAACAGGCAGCGCCTAAGCTTTCCAATGAAGAGTTAGTGAAAAAATATGCTGGGAAAGATCTGGAAATTTTGGATGCCTCAGAATTGCAACTTGATGGTGCGAGCGCCATGGTGGTGACGTTCTCGGTGCCATTGCAACCGAATCAAAACTTTGGACAGTACCTAAATCTGGTGGATGTGAAATCCGGCAAACTGGATGGAGATTGGGAACTGTCTGATAACCAAATGGAGTTACGTTTCCGTCATTTACCGCCATCGAAAGAATTAAATCTTTCCGTTAATCCGGGTGTGAAAGCCGTTAACGAGCGTACCATTACAAACAGTTTCGAGAAAAAATTCCAAACTGCGCAGATTATTCCAACCGTTGGGTTTGCGAGTAAAGGGTCGCTGTTACCCAGTAAAGTGGCACAAGGTTTACCGGTTATCGCTTTGAACGTGGATAAAATCGATGTTAACTTTTTCCGTGTTGATGAAAAGCAGTTACCGCAATTCCTCGCAATGTGGCAATACCGCAGCAATTATGAATACTGGTATTCCGATGAGTTCCTCGACAAAGTTGAATTAGCCTACACTGGGCGCTTTGATTTAAACCCAGACAAAAATACCCGCCAATCCATTCTCTTGCCATTGAAAGATATTAAAGAGCTGCAACAAGATGGCGTCTACTTGGCGATCATGCAAAAAGCGGGTAGCTACAGTTATCAATTCCCAGCGACAGTCTTTACCTTAAGTGATATCGGTGTGTCATTACATAGCTACCATGATCGTGTGGATATTTTCACGCAATCATTAGCGAAAGGTTCGGCAATCAAAGGCGTCGAACTACGTATTTTAGATGAAAAAGGTCAGTTAGTGACGAAGGGCACTACTGATGGTGACGGTCACGCTCAGCTAGATAAACTAGCGGGTGGTAAATTATTGCTGGCAACCCACGAAGGGCAAACCAGTATGATTGACCTGACTCAGCCTGCGTTAGACTTGTCTGAGTTTGATATCTCGGGTCCTTCCGGTTATGCCAAACAGTTTTTTGTTTTTGGTCCTCGTGATTTATATCGTCCCGGTGAATTACTGTTAGTGAATGGTTTACTGCGTGATGGCGATGGTCAGCCTGTGAAATCTCAGCCAGTTAAAGTGGATGTCTTAAAGACCGATGGTCAAGTCTACAAAAGCTTTGTGTGGCAGGGCGATGAAAAACAAGATGGTCTGTATCAGTATCAGCTAGAGATCCCTAAAAATGCTGAAACGGGTGGCTGGTCACTGCGTTTTGATTTAGGTGACGGGTCTCCACAACGTTACTACAAATTTAACGTTGAAGATTTTATGCCAGAGCGTATGGCTCTGGATATTACAGGCAGCGAAAAACCTGTATTAATCACGCAGCCTGTTGAATTTGATATTAAAGGTCGTTATCTCTATGGCGCACCAGCAGCAGATAATCAGCTGCAAGGGCAAGTATTACTGAAAGCAAACCGCGAAGCAGTGGCGAAATTACCGGGTTTTGAGTTCGGTGCGACTAATGAAGAAGGCTTACCTCGTAAGCTGGATGAGTTTGATTTAACCTTGAATAACAGTGGCGAAACTGTGATTTCCCTACCACAAAGTAATTGGGAATCAACACGCTCCCCGATTACCGCTGTTCTGCAAGCTAGCTTACTTGAGGCGGGCGGTCGTCCGGTGACTCGCCGTGCTGAACAAGCGATCTGGCCAGCGAAAAAACTTGTTGGTATTCGTCCGTTATTCGAGAAAAAAGAGATCTACGATTACCGAACTGACCGTTACGCAAAACGTTATAACGTCGATGAAAACTCTTTAGCTGAGTTTGAAATTGTCATGTCAGACATGGCTGGACACAAGCTGGCTGCTGAAAACCTCACGGCGCGTTTAGTGTATGAGCGTCGTGATTACTATTGGAGCTGGTCAGAAAGTGGCGGCTGGGTCTCTAACTACGACCAAAAAGATTTGGTGATGGCGAATGAAAATATATCTATTGCGAAAGATGGTACCGCTAAGATTTCATTCCCAGTGGATTGGGGCTCATTCCGTTTAGAAATTACCAACCCTGACAATGAGCTTGTCAGTAGCATTCAATTCTGGGCAGGCTTCTCTTGGCAAGATAATACCGGAGGTAGCGGTTCCGTTCGCCCTGATCAAGTGAAACTCAGTCTGAATAAACCAGCTTACTTACCGGGTGAAAAAGCCAAAGTCCGCATCGAAGCGCCAAAAGCAGGTAAAGGTTACATTCTGCTTGAATCTAGCAGTGCCCCATTATGGTGGCAGGAAATTGATGTCCCAGCTGGCGTGTTAGATGTGGAAGTGCCGGTAAATAAAGAGTGGGCACGCCATGATTTATATATCTCTGCGGTGGTTGTTCGCCCAGGAGATGATTCCAAAGAGGCGACTGTTAAACGCGCCGTTGGGGTATTACACCTGCCGCTAGCCGATGAAAATCGTAAGATTGCATTGGCGTTGAACGCACCGACAAAAATGCGTCCAAATGAAGATTTGAAAGTGAAGATCAAAGCCACTTCTCAAGATGGCAAGCCACTGCCTGAAACAGTGAATGTATTGCTCTCTGCGGTCGATACTGGCGTATTGAATATCACGGATTTTAAAACGCCAGACCCTTACGATGCTTTCTTTGGTCGTAAGCGCTACAGCGTTGACCAATACGATGTGTATGGTCACTTAATTGAAGGGCAAGGGAAGTTAGCGAACCTACGCTTTGGTGGTGATGGTGAAGATGCCGCACTTGAGCGTGGTGGTATGAAGCCATTAACTGAAGTGCAGATTATTGCAGAACAAGCGCAACCTGTTGCCTTAGATAAAAATGGCGAAGGAGAAATTACGTTAGCTATCCCTGATTTTAATGGGGAGCTGCGCCTTATGGCGCAAGCGTGGAACCAAAAAGATTTTGGTCATGCTGACAGCAAAGTAGTGGTTGCTGCACCATTAGTGACGCAAATGTCGATGCCGCGCTTTATGGCGGGGGGCGATAAATCTTACTTCGCGTTAGATCTTACCAACATGACCGACAATACGCAGAATGTGACTGTCACATTTAAAGCGTCGGGCATGGTGAAATTAGACGGTGCACCAACCCGTGATATCGAACTGACCAAGGGCAAGCGTACCACAGTGACGCTGCCAGTCAGTGCTGATTATGGTTTTGGTGAAGGTGAAGTCTCCATGACCATTAACGGCGTGAAAGTCGAAGGGGAAGCGGAGAAAGAGTACAAAAACAGTTGGAAAGTGGGCGTGCGTCCAGCACAACCGGCTGAAACTGTAGCATTTGCTACCGCGATTGAGCCGGGTGAAATTTGGTCATTACCAACCAATGATTTTGCTTATTTACAGCAAGATACGCTGGAAGGGCAAGTTCTGTTAACGAGTCGCCCACCACTGCAAATTGCACGCTATATTCGCGAGCTGTTCGCGTATCCATACGGCTGTTTAGAACAAACCGTGAGTGGGCTGTATCCGTCACTGTTCTCTACACAAGCTGAACTGCAAAAACTGGGGATTAATTCACAAACTGACGCTGATCGCCATAAAGCGATTGAGTTAGGGATCCCTCATTTATTGAGCATGCAGCGTGACGACGGTAGCTTCTCCTTGTGGGATAAAATGGGACGTGAAGAGTATTGGTTAACCGCCTATGCGACGGATTTCTTAAATAAAGCCAATCAGCGTGGTTTCTCTGTACCGCAAAGTGCATTAAATAATGCGAATACACGCCTGTTAAGCTACTTACAAGATGGTAGCCAAGTGAGTTATCCGTACACGGATCAGCCAGACGCATCCCGTTTTGCGATCCAAGCCTATGCGGGCTTAGTGTTAGCGACTCAGCAGAAAGCGCCATTAGGAGCACTGCGTCAAATCTATGGTCAAGCCAACAATGCGACCAGCGGTTTAGCGTTAGTTCAACTGGGTGTGGCATTAAACCTGATGGGTGATAAAGCGCGTGGTGAAAGTGCCATTATTGATGGTATGAAGAAACAGAGCGCACGTTACAGCAGCATTGGTGACTATGGTTCAGCGATCCGTGATGATGCGATGATCGTGGCATTGTTAAATGAATATAACTTGATGCCAAAATCCCGTGACCAAAAACTGCAAACGCTATCTAACAACCTGACTTCACAGAAGTATTTCTCAACTCAAGAGAGCAATGCCCTGTACTTAGCCGGTCGTTTCTATGCTAATGAAACAGAAACACCATGGAAAGCGCTAGTCAATGGTCAAGAGCCACCATTGGTTTCAGATAAACCAGTGAGTGAGTTCTTAACTAAACAACAGCTAGTAAATGGTTATAGTGTTGAAAACAGCGGTACAAGCACACTGTATACTCGCTTGAATGTTGTCGGTTATCCGATGCGTTCACCGAAGCCATACTCAAATGTGCTGGATATCAAACGCAGTTACTACGATATGAAAGGCAACCGTATTTCAATCGATAGATTAAGAAGCGGCGAAATGGTGGTGGTGAAGTTGGAAGTGAATGCCAACCAAACTGTCCCTGATGCACTGGTGGTGGATTTATTACCTGCGGGCTTAGAGTTGGAAAACCAAAACTTAGCCAATAGCAGCGCGAACCTCAGTGAATCTGCGCCAAATCTGCAAGAGATGATTGATGATATGCAGCAGTCGCAAATTCGTCACATGGAATACCGTGATGACCGTTTTGTTGCGGCAGTAGAAGTTCAACAATATCGTCCAACAACACTGGTTTACTTAGCTCGCGCAGTAACGCCGGGTGTATATAACAAACCAGTACCACAGGTGGAATCCATGTATGTGCCAGAGTGGCGTGCAACGGGTTACTCCGATGGTCAGTTGGAAGTGGTTCGTTAATTGACATTGAATCAATATCGCTATTGATTTAGATGAAGATAAAGAGGGAAGCGTGTGTTTCCCTCTTTTTTTAGTATCATAAAAACAAATAATAACTCTCGGTATATTGACGAATGAAGAGATGGCTACGTCGCATTGGGTGGACGCTACTGGTTTTGGTCGTGGTATTGCCACTGGCCTTTTTAGCCGCAGATAAAATTTGGCCGCTGCCAATCAAGCAGATTGAGATGGCACGCACGGTCGTCGCGGGGGATGGGACTCCGTTATGGCGCTTTGCCGATAAAGACGGTATTTGGCGTTTCCCCGTTAAATTAGATGAGGTCTCGCCAGAATATATTGACGCGTTATTAACCTATGAAGATCGCCATTTTTACCAGCATCCGGGGGTTAATCCATTTTCATTAATGCGTGCAGCTGGGCAGTTAGTGAGCTCTGGGCGCATTGTCTCTGGGGGCAGCACCATCTCAATGCAGGTGGCAAGGCTGATTGACCCACATGAGCGTACGTTTGGCGGAAAACTCAAACAGTTATGGCGTACCGCACAGCTGGAATATCACTATTCCAAAGATGAAATCCTCGAAATGTATCTTAACCGTGCGCCTTATGGGGGCACGATTGAGGGCATAGGTGCTGCCAGCTGGGTTTATTTGAATAAATCCCCCGCAAAATTAACCGCAAGTGAAGCAGCATTATTTGCGGTTTTACCCCAAGCGCCAAGTCGTTTAAGACCTGATAGATACCCAGAACGGGCGCAAGCAGCACGAGATAAAGTACTCGACAGACTGGCTGAATACCAAGTTTGGAGTACTGAAAAAGTCAATGAAATTAAGCAAGAGCAAATCTGGCTTGCCCCACGTAAAAATCCGCATTTAGCGCCATTATTGGCACGTCGGATGGTTAAAGATTCCCAAGAATCCATCGTGGAAACTACCATTGATGCTAGCCTGCAAAAGCAGCTTGAAGATATGGCGATGAACTGGAAAAACCAATTACCCAAGCAAACTTCATTAGGATTGCTGGTGGTTGATCACACGGATATGAGCGTGAAAGCGTATATCGGGTCGATTGATTTTCAGGATGATAGTCGCTTTGGTCATGTCGATATGATCAGCGCGTGGCGTTCACCGGGCTCCACACTCAAACCTTTTTTATATGCCTTGGCAATGGATGATGGGTTGATCCATGCAGAGTCGCTTTTGCAAGATGTACCGCGTCGATTTAATGATTACCGCCCCGGTAACTTTGATAGCGGTTTCAATGGTCCCGTGAGTGTTAGTGATGCATTAGTGCGCTCGTTAAATTTACCTGTTGTGCAGCTACTGGATGTATATGGTAGTAAGCGTTTTACCGCGCAATTACGTAATGTCGGAACCGAGCTGCGTTTTCCTGTGGGGGGAGAACCCAATTTATCGTTGATCTTAGGCGGAACAGCAGCACGTATGGAAGATTTAGTGTCGGCATACAGTGCATTTGCTCGCCAAGGTGAAGTTTCTCCACTGCGTTATCGACCGACAGATGTTATCCGCGACCGCAAGTTGATGTCTCCGGGTGCCGCGTGGATTGTTCGCCGGATTATGGCAGGAGAAGCCCGTCCAGTCCCTGATGCTAACTTATCGGGGCAGCCAAATCTTGCCTGGAAAACAGGTACCAGCTACGGCTACCGCGATGCTTGGGCGATTGGTGTAAACCCTCGTTATACTATCGGGGTTTGGGTTGGTCGCCCTGATGCGACACCTGTTGCAGGGCAGCTCGGCTATGCCACAGCGATCCCAATTATGAACCAAGTGAATAACATGCTGATGACGCGGATTTATCAATCTCGCGAAGTGCTCCCAAAAGATTCAAGGCCAGCAAGTGTTAGCCAAGCCGTGATCTGCTGGCCGGGGGGAACCTCATTACTGAAAGAAGATAGTAATTGTCGCCAGCGCCGTTTGAGTTGGATTTTAGACAATACGATTCCACCAACACTCATGGCTCGGGATCAAGAATCCTCTCTTGGACTCAGGCAAAAAGTGTGGGTCAATGAACAAGGTTTACAAGTGGCGGCGGATTGCCCGAATGCGGAAGAAAAAGAGATCCATTTATGGCCGATCACTGTAGAGTCATGGTTGCCGGCAAGTGAAAAACGGGTAAATCGACTACCTAAACCAGATACGGCATGTCCTCCATTGAACCTTGAAATGCCACCATTGTTAATTTCTGGGATCCGCGAAGGGGAAGTTCTCCAGCGTTTACCCGGAAAAACCAGTTTAGACCTGCGTTTACTCACTCAAGGTGGGCAAGGACAAAAATGGTGGTTTTTAAACGGTGAGCAAGTGAACAATACAGAGCAAAATGGGGCAATTTTGCTGACGCTCGAAAAAAGTGGAAACTACCAAATATCTGTCTTAGATATGAGCGGACAGGTTACAGCTATCAACTTTAAGGTGAAGTGATAGCATAAAACAGTGACTTAATTAAAAAGTTAGCATTTCTTGCTATAAAAAGATTAACAAAATGTTGTTGTGACTGTAGGAAATTGTAATCCAAGCCCCTATAATCAACGCCCTATTTTTCTGCTTCCTAACATCAGGAATAGAAATAATATAAAAACTACAACAGACACATATTCTTGGTTCTTCATATGCCCCTCTTGAAATCCTAGTGGGAACATTGGGTTAAGTAAGAGAAATAAAGCAGAGAATAAAGAGTAAAAGTCAAGTCAATCGCTAAGAGGTTATTTATGGCTGTTCAACGTACATTTTCTATCATCAAACCAAACGCAGTTAAGAAAAACGTCATCGGTGCAATTTACAACCGTTTTGAAAGCGCAGGCTTCAAAATCGTTGCAGCTAAAATGATGCACCTGACTCGTGAACAAGCTGAAGGCTTCTACGCTGAGCACAAAGGTCGTCCTTTCTTTGATGGTCTGGTTGAATTCATGACTTCTGGTCCAATCATGTTACAAGTGTTAGAAGGCGAAAACGCAATTCAACGTCACCGTGACCTGATGGGCGCAACTAACCCAGACAACGCATTAGCAGGTACTTTACGTGCTGATTACGCTGACAGCTTCACTGAAAACGCAACTCACGGTTCAGACTCTGAAGAATCTGCTGCACGTGAAATCGCGTATTTCTTCGCTGCTGACGAAATCTGCCCACGCTAAGGCATCCTCAATAATGCATTAGCATTATTGTTATAATATTTGTACAATATGTCGCCCTGTTAATTATTGCGTTAACAGGGTGATTTATTTTTAGTCGTCCTGACTAATCGCAATCCCTATTTTACGTCGTGCTTTTCGCACTGCCGAAAGTGTAATAACGAGGCAAACTCAATGTCTGATATGACTACTAATGCACAGTGTGCAACTCCTTCTGCTGTATCTGTTACGCCAGAAAAAAACGATCAACCGCAAAGAAATAATCAAAAAATCAATCTACTGGACTTAAACCGTAAACAGATGCGCGAATTTTTTGCTGAGCTCGGCGAAAAGCCTTTCCGTGCAGATCAAGTTATGAAGTGGATTTACCACTATTGTTTCGATGATTTCGATCAAATGACCGATATCAACAAGGTGCTTCGTGCCAAATTAAAAGAAGTCGCGGAAATTCGTGCGCCGGAAGTTGCTGATGAGCAACGTTCATCGGATGGCACAATTAAGTGGGCTATCAAAGTGGGTGATCAACTGGTTGAAACGGTGTATATCCCTGAAGCTGATCGCGCAACACTGTGTGTCTCTTCTCAAGTTGGCTGTGCACTGGAATGTAAATTCTGTTCTACCGCGCAGCAAGGTTTTAACCGTAACTTACGTGTTTCCGAAATCATCGGACAAGTTTGGCGTGCGGCTAAAATCATCGGTTCGCTGAAGTCTAGCGGTCGTCGTCCTATCACCAACGTGGTGATGATGGGGATGGGTGAGCCGTTATTGAACTTAAATAATGTGGTTCCTGCGATGGAAATCATGTTAGATGATTTTGGTTTTGGCTTGTCAAAACGCCGAGTGACTATTTCAACATCAGGGGTTGTTCCTGCGTTGGATAAACTGGGCGATATGATTGATGTGGCGCTGGCAATTTCGCTGCATGCGCCAACAGATGATGTACGTGATGAAATCGTACCAATCAATAAGAAATATAATATCGAAACATTCTTAGCCAGTGTGAATCGTTATTTAACAAAATCCAATGCGAATGCGGGACGTGTCACTGTCGAGTACGTCATGCTTGATCATATCAATGATAGCGTTGAGCAAGCGCACCAATTAGCCGAATGCTTGAAAAACACGCCGAGTAAAATCAACTTAATCCCATGGAACCCGTTCCCAGGTGCTCCCTATGGTCGTAGCTCCAATAGCCGCATTGACCGTTTCTCTAAAGTATTGATGGAATACGGTTTTACCACTATAGTTCGCAAGACTCGCGGTGATGATATTGATGCTGCATGTGGACAGCTTGCAGGTGATGTGATTGATAGGACGAAACGAACCTTGAAAAAACGCCTTGCTGGGGAACCTATCCAGGTTAAATCAGTCTGATATATAGATAATATCTAATCAGTGGGTTAGCTTATGATTCAGGGCGTTTTATGGTTAGGCAAAACGTCCTGGTTCGCCTACAATAGTTAAAGCGGCATATCATGTTTATTGTTGTTGAAAACTATGACGTACGCAGACGGGTAAGGTGGCGTAAAATCCACTTTATATTTATTAAACTTGGAAACAGTGTTGCCAGCAAATGACTATCGAAAATAATACCGAACAAACTTCTCTCACTGTAGGACAATTATTATCCCGAGCGCGTGAACATATGGGTTTAACGCAAGAAGCGGTTGCGGAGCGACTGTGTCTTAAAGTGAGTACGGTAAAGGAAATAGAACAAGATATTCATCCTGCGGGTGTTGAACCGACGTTTTTACGTGGTTATATTCGTCTGTATGCGAGAATGGTTGGAATTCCTGAGAATGACATCAATTCCCTCTTGAAAAGTGATGTTCCTGCACAGGCCCCGAATGTTTCTCCAATGCAAAGTTACTCATTAGGCAAAAAGCGCAAAAAACGTGAAGGTTGGCTAATGAAATTGACTTGGTTGATCGTCATTATTTTGATTGCGATGATTGGTATCTGGTGGTGGCAAGACCATAATGCGCAACAAAAAGATTTGCTGACGATGGCTAACCAAAATGACTTAGTGCTGACTCAGCAAGATACGAGTAGTGAGCCTGTTAGCAATGTCACTGTTGATGCACCGCTTGCGAACAACAATAGTGCCGAACAGGCAGAGCCTGCTCCCGTCTTAACGGATGCCCAAACAACCACGACGAATACTGAGACAGATGGCGTAAAAACGATCCCTCTGCCGAATGCGCCACAAACTATCCCTTCCGTTGATAGAGTCCAAGCGGATGCGACTCAAACAGCAGATATGCCAGCAGTAACGAGCAATGGCTTAACGTTGAATTTCTCTGGTCAGTGCTGGTTAGAAATTCGTGACGCAAATAATAAAGTGTTATTCAGCGGCATGAAAAATAGTGGCGATAAACTTGAACTTGATGGGGCGCAACCTTACCGTTTAAATATTGGGGCTCCGGCGAATGTCACGGTGCAATTCCAAGGTAAAGACGTTGATTTAAGCCGCTTTATCAAAGCGAAACGTTCCGCGAAATTTAAGCTGCCAGAAGCATAAAAATGTAACGAATTGAAAGAAGCAAACTCTATCCTAAAACACTCTTTGTGATAGTTTATAGTTTGCTTTCTTGTGTATAGTGGGGCGCGTTAAAGCAATGACCATACACTATGCCATGATATTAAAGAGCGCCATGGTATTATAATGAGCACATGGATGTTCGGAGAATTAAACTAAAATGCATAACGAATCACCAATCAAAAGACGTAAATCCACGCGTATTTATGTAGGTAATGTTCCTGTCGGTGACGGCGCACCTATCGCTGTTCAATCAATGACCAATACCCGTACAACTGATGTTGAAGCCACTGTCCGCCAAATTAAAGCGCTTGAGCGCGTTGGGGTGGACATTGTGCGTGTATCTGTTCCAACAATGGATGCCGCAGAAGCCTTTAAGCTCATCAAACAGCAAGTTGATGTACCTCTGGTCGCTGATATCCATTTTGACTACCGTATTGCCCTAAAAGTCGCAGAATATGGCGTTGACTGCCTACGTATCAACCCTGGCAATATCGGCAGTGAAGAACGAATTCGTCAAGTTGTTGATTGTGCTCGCCATTACAATATTCCGATCCGTATCGGTGTGAATGGCGGATCGCTAGAAAAAGATATTCAAGAGAAATACGGTGAACCAACGCCGGAAGCTCTAGTTGAATCGGCAATGCGCCATGTGGATATTCTGGATAGGCTCAACTTTGACCAATTCAAGGTTAGCGTCAAAGCGTCCGATGTCTTCCTTGCGGTAGGATCTTATCGTTTATTGGCACAAAAAATTGATCAACCTCTTCATCTAGGGATCACAGAAGCGGGCGGTGCACGTTCAGGTTCAGTGAAATCGGCTATCGGTTTAGGCATGCTGCTCTCGGAAGGGATTGGGGATACATTACGTATTTCTCTCGCAGCAGATCCCGTTGAAGAAGTTAAAGTCGGTTTTGATATCCTCAAATCATTGCGTATTCGTTCTCGGGGCATCAACTTTATTGCTTGCCCAACATGCTCACGTCAAGAATTTGATGTGATTGGCACAGTGAATGCGTTAGAACAGCGACTGGAAGATATTATTACGCCAATGGATGTGTCTATCATCGGTTGTGTCGTGAATGGTCCAGGAGAGGCGGAAGTCTCTACCTTAGGTGTTGCGGGTGCAAAAACCAAAAGTGGATTCTACGAAGATGGTGTTCGTCAAAAAGAGCGTTTTGATAATGACAACATTATTGACCAGTTAGAAGCCAAAATTCGTGCCAAAGCGGCAATGCTGGACGAAAGCATGCGAATAAATGTTAATCAAATCGAAAAATAATAATTAGAAACTGGCTCCTCATGAGTCAGTTTTTCTATTTATGCCCGTGATTAGCGGTGTTAATCACGGTAATTTTTTCTTAAAATTACGCCATAGCGACCAAAATCAACAGATAATTCCCGATTCCTCGGTGGATTTGCAGTTTGTTGATTGAACCTGATGACATTTCGCTCTTATAATCGACCTTATGTAATTCTGAAAATAGAGAAATAAAGTGGGAAAAAATATCCAAGCCATTCGCGGCATGAATGACTATTTGCCAGCAGATACTAGAGTGTGGCAAAAAATCGAAGCAACATTGAAAAATATCTTACAAGGTTATGGTTTCAGTGAAATTCGTACCCCGATTGTAGAGCAGACCCCGTTATTTCGTCGGGCGATTGGTGAAGTGACTGACGTTGTTGAAAAAGAGATGTACACCTTCAATGACCGTAACGAAGAGAGCCTCACACTGCGCCCAGAAAATACCGCAGGTTGTGTCCGTGCCGGTATTGAGCATGGTTTGCTGTACAATCAGGAACAGCGCTTGTGGTATTTAGGACCTATGTTCCGTTATGAGCGTCCACAGAAGGGGCGTTATCGTCAATTTCATCAACTTGGCGCTGAGGTTTTTGGTCTAGCAGGTCCTGACATTGATGCTGAAGTCATCTTAATGACTGCCCGCTGGTGGCGTGCACTTGGGATCAGTGAGCATGTGACTCTTGAGCTTAACTCAATCGGTTCATTAGACGCGCGTGCAAACTATCGTGACGCATTAGTGGCGTTCCTTGAACAGCACAAAGATAAACTGGATGAAGATTGTAAACGCCGTATGTATAGCAATCCTCTGCGTGTTTTGGATTCTAAAAACCAAGACATCCAAGCATTATTAAATGATGCTCCTGCTCTGTTTGACTATCTTGATGCAGAATCCCGTGAGCACTTTGAAGGTCTGTGCAAGTTACTAGATAACGCAGGTATTCAATACCGAGTTAACCAGCGCCTAGTTCGTGGTTTAGATTACTATAACCGCACAGTATTTGAGTGGGTCACTACCGCGTTAGGCTCACAAGGCACTGTCTGTGCTGGTGGTCGTTATGATGGTTTAGTTGAACAACTGGGCGGTCGTGCGACGCCAGCAGTGGGTTTTGCTATGGGCATGGAACGTATGGTTCTGCTCGTACAAGAGGTAAACCCAGAATTTACAGCAGACACGTCAGTTGCAGATGTGTATCTGGCTTCATTTGGTGAAAATAGCCAACAAGCTGCGTTATTAATTGCAGAGAAAGTCCGTGATGAGTTACCAACCTTACGTTTAATGACTAACCACGGTGGCGGCAACTTTAAGAAACAACTCGCTCGTGCCGATAAGCAAGGGGCGAAAATTGCTCTTATCTTAGGTGAAGACGAAATTAACAATAGCCAAGTGACGTTGAAAGACTTACGTACTGGTGAGCAAGAAACTATTTCACAGCAACTCGTGGCATCGCGTATCGCTGCGCTGTTAGGTTAAGGAGAGACAAGTGGAAGTCTATACAAACGAACAAGATCAAGTTGATGCGATCAAACGTTTTTTCGCGAATAACGGCGTTGCATTAGTTGTTGGGCTGGTAATTGGTGTCGGTGGTGTATTTGGTTGGAACTATTGGCAATCACACAAGTCGAATGTGTTGCAAGAAAGTGCAGCAAAATACGAAGTGGTGAATACACAACTGCGTTCAGGCTCAGCTGAAGGTATTCAAGCTGCGCAAAAATTTGCAGCAGAAACTAACGATGTTTACAGTGCAATGACTGGACTGGAACTGGCGCAAGTTTTTGCTGATAAAGGCGATTTAGCCGGTGCTGAGAAAGCACTGACGGACGCATTAGCGAAAGCAAAAACTGTTGATATGCAAGATGTGATTAATCTGCGTTTAGCACGTATCCAACTTGCGCTCGGTAATGCAGATGCAGCGCTTGCTTCAGTTGCAAAGATTCAAGGTAAGTCATGGCAAGCTACGGCACAGGATGTCCGTGGGGATGCTTTACTCCAGAAGGGTGATAAATCCGGCGCTAAAGCGGCATACACTCAGGGGTTAGAAAGTGAAGGTTCTCAATCACTCAGAGGCATTTTGACTCTGAAATTGAACAACGTATCTAATTCATAAGAAGAAAGGAAACGACACACTATGCAGTTGCGCAAAACTCTTTTGGTAGGCCTGGTTGCTTCAGCTTTACTTGCCGGTTGTTCCAGCGAAACTGATTCTATTGTGATGGCGCCATTACCACAGGTTGAGAATCAATTTACACCTTCAATTGTTTGGGATAAGTCCGTTGGTAATGGTGTTGAGCAGTTCTATTCTGAACTCTCTCCAGCATGGGATGGCTCGGCAGTTTATGCTGCGGATCGCAAAGGTTTAGTTAAAGCGCTTGAGCTTGAAAGCGGCAAAGAGCTGTGGTCTGTCGATTTATCGAAACGTACTGGTTTTCTTTCTGCCAATTTATCTGCGTTACTGTCTGGTGGTTTGACCATCTATGATGACAAAATTTTCATCGGCACTGAGCGTGGTACAGTTATCGCGCTGAATAAAGAAAACGGTGAAGTGCTATGGGATGTGGAAGTGGCGGGCGAAGCCCTATCCAAACCAGTCGTTAATGGCGATATGGTTATCATCCACACTAGCAATGGTCAATTACAGGCACTGGATACCGCGACTGGCGCGATTAAGTGGACTGTGAATATGGACACTCCATCGCTTTCATTACGTGGTGAGTCTGCGCCTGCGGTTGCATTTGGTGCCGCTATTGTTGGTGGTGATAATGGTCGAGTTAGTGCGGTTCTGTTGTCTCAAGGTCAGCTGATTTGGCAGCAACGTATCTCTCAAGTCACCAGCTCAACAGAAATTGGTCGTTTGAATGATGTGGACATGACGCCAGTTATTGATGATGGCAAAGTGTATGCAATTGCTTACAACGGCACATTAGCTGCGTTAGATATGCGTTCCGGTCAGATGTTGTGGAAACGTGATTTGGGTTCTATCAACGACATGGTGTTATCGGGTGATAACTTATATTTAGTTGACCAAACGGATCGCGTTCTTTCTGTTCGTAAGAGTGATGGTGTGACGTTATGGACTCAAGACCAGCTGCTTAACCGCGGATTATCGGCACCAGAAGTTTATAATGGCTACATCGTTGTGGGTGACAAAGAAGGTTACTTACACTGGCTAGATACCAGCACTGGCGGATTTGTGGCACAGAATAAATTGAACAGTTCAGGGATCCACAGCCGTCCTGTCATTGCAAGTGATAAACTGATGGTTCAGGCAAGAAACGGAACAGTTTACCTGTTAACACGTTAATTTCCTGACAAGCAGACAATTTATCGATAAAATAAACGGTTCCTGAATACAGGGGCCGTTTCGTTTTTTTGTTTTCTGAGTTTAAGCCTCAGAATTCTATTAGTTAATTAAAGTTGTGAGGCACTTAAGAATGATACCCGTCGTAGCGCTGGTTGGGCGTCCAAACGTAGGAAAATCCACGTTATTTAATCGATTAACCCGTACCCGTGACGCACTTGTAGCGGACTTTCCCGGTCTGACTCGTGATCGTAAATATGGTCGTGCAGAAGTAGAAGGGCACGAATTTATTATTATCGACACGGGTGGTATCGATGGTACAGAAGAGGGCGTAGAAACCCACATGGCGGCACAGTCGCTCCAAGCGATTGAAGAAGCTGATGTTGTCCTCTTTATGGTAGATGCCAGAGCGGGATTAATGCCTGCGGATGAAGGCATCGCTAAACACTTACGCAGCCGCAAGAAAAAAACCTATTTAGTTGCCAACAAGACTGATGGTATTGATGCCAATATCGTTGTTGGTGATTTTTATTCACTGGGTCTGGGGGAGATCTACCCGATCGCCGCATCTCATGGTCGTGGTGTAACTCAGCTAATTGAGCACTCTTTAAAACCTTTCATTGAGGTTGAAGACGAAGAAATTGAACTCACCGACGAAGAAGCTAACGCAGCTTATTGGGCGGAGCTTGAAGCGGAAGGTGAACTTTCTGAAGAAGATGAAGACGATTTCGATCCCTCTACGTTACCGATTAAACTGGCGATTGTCGGACGCCCAAATGTGGGTAAATCAACGCTGACGAACCGTATTTTAGGTGAAGATCGCGTTGTTGTCTTTGATATGCCGGGGACGACCCGTGACAGTATTTATATCCCAATGGAGCGTGATGAGCGTGAATATATTCTCATCGACACTGCTGGGGTTCGTAAGCGTGGTAAAGTCACCGAAACGGTTGAAAAATTCTCGGTGATCAAAACGCTGCAAGCGATTGAAGATGCGAACGTTGTACTTCTGGTCATCGATGCGCGTGAAGGTATTTCTGACCAAGATCTTTCCCTGTTAGGTTTTATCTTGAACGCAGGTCGTTCACTGGTTATTGCAGTGAATAAATGGGATGGAATGAAACCTGAAGATCGCGAGCACGTTAAAGATATGCTGGAGCTACGTCTTGGGTTTGTGGACTTTGCACGTATTCACTTTATCTCTGCATTGCATGGCAGTGGTGTCGGTAACTTGTTTGAATCGGTACAAGAAGCTTATGAGTCAGCAACTCGTCGCGTCGGTACTGCACTGTTAACCCGTATCATGAAAATGGCAGAAGATGAGCACCAGCCACCACTGATTCGTGGTCGCCGTGTGAAAATGAAATACGCCCATGCTGGGGGTCATAACCCACCAATCGTCGTGATCCACGGTAACCAAGTCTCTGATTTACCCGATAGCTATAAGCGCTATTTAATGAACTATTTCCGCCGTTCATTAAATGTGATGGGAACGCCAATTCGTATTCTATTCAAAGAGGGTGAAAACCCATATGCGGATAAGAAAAACAAATTGACGCCAACTCAGCTACGTAAACGTAAACGCTTAATGCAGCATTTGAAAAAGCGTTAATAGCGAACTGTTCGCGCGATAAACAGACCAAAGCCGTAACGTAAATGTGTTGTTACGGCTTTTTCTTATTAATAATCGGCACTCCCACAGCCCTAAAAATTAACGTTGTTTTAATGACTGAGGAAAACCATGGAAATCAATTCAACCACACGCCTGAATAAATACATTAGCGAGAGCGGTATCTGCTCTAGACGTGAGGCTGACCGTTATATCGAGCAAGGTCATGTTTTTATTAACGGTAAACGTGCAGGGATCGGCGACCAAGTTTCTGCTGGAGACGTGGTGAAGGTTAATGGGCAGCTGATTGAGCCGCGCAATGAAGAAGATTTAGTGTTAATTGCCTTAAATAAGCCGGTTGGGATCGTGAGTACTACGGAAAGCGGCGAAAAAGACAACATTGTGGATTATGTCAATCACAGCACTCGTATCTTCCCAATTGGTCGCTTAGATAAAGATTCCCAAGGGTTGATATTCCTGACGAACCACGGTGACTTGGTGAATAAAATTTTACGAGCTGGCAATGACCACGAGAAAGAATATATTGTCACCGTCAATAAACCTGTGACGGATGAGTTTATTCGCGGTATGGGTGCCGGAGTGCCTATCTTAGGAACGATGACTAAGAAATGTAAGGTCAAAAAAGAAGCCCCTTTTGTTTTCCGTATTACGTTAGTCCAAGGTTTAAACCGTCAAATTCGTCGTATGACAGAGCATTTTGGTTATGAAGTCACTAAGCTAGAGCGTGTGCGGATCATGAATGTGAGACTGACAGGCATTCCTGTGGGTGAATGGCGTGATTTGACGGATGATGAGCTTATTGAATTGTTTAATCTGATTGAAAAATCAGAATCGGATGTTAAACCGAAAAAAGCTGCAAAACCTCAAGCACGTGCCAGTAATAACAAGTCATCGGGAAAACAAGGCTCAGGTAGTCAAAAACCTAAGGTAAATGCAGAACCACCGAAAAAGAAATTTACCCAGCCTGGACGTAAAAAGAAAAAACGTTAATTGAATTCAGAAGTGAAAAAAGGTTGAGAATAAGTGAATTAACTGCATTCTTGACCTTTTTTATTATGTTAGGTAAAAGTCAGCCTCTCTGTGGGCCGACAATAATCGATAAATCACAAATTAGAACTTAGTTTAATTTTAATCCTACATCCAACCAGCTTTGGCGAGTTGCCAATTCAATTTTCTCATCAAAGAGATTTTTTGCTGAACGGACTGTGGCATTAGCAAATTCAATAAATGTCGCAGTATTTGACACGCTAGGATCAGAGACTGCCGCCACCCATATTTTGCCTGCAACTTCCCAAGAGTATCCTCCCAGTTTTGTTGCCAATAAATAGAAGGCTTTGTTTGGAATACCTGAATTGATATGAACACCACCATTATCAACATATCGTGGTAAATTTCGGTATTGATCCATATGGCCGACTTGTGGGTCTTGGTTTGATTTTGTGAAATAGTAGGCGGTTCCCGGCGCTTTCATTGAGCGTAAAGCAGGTCCTTTTTTCTTGTCGATGAATAATTTTTCACCCAGTAACCAGTTAGATTGCTCCGCGGTTTGTTTTTGAACATATTGCTTCACCATAATACCTAATACGTCAGCAACAGATTCATTTAATGCGCCGGATTGGTCAACATAGTCAAAATCAGCCTGGGAGCTAATAAATCCATGTGCAAGCTCGTGAGCGATTATATCAATATCGTTGTAGAAGGGACCAAAAACTGTTCCATCACCATCCCCAAAGAAAATAGCTTGAGAATTCCAAAATGCATTGGCGTAGTTTTTATCATAATGGATAACCGCATTGATATCAGCATCACAACCAAACATCTGATCAATATTGAGTTTCTCCTTGAGGAATGAGCGGATCAGTCCAATGGCGTCAAATACACGATGGGCTGGCTCGGTTGGCGCTACCTTATCCTCCTCTCGCATGATGATTGCAAAATCGCTATGTGCCATATGCTCATCGGCAGGCATTTCTTCGCGGCGACAAATCGGTAGGCTAGAGTGATTATGTGTGTAGTTTTCTACGCGTTGCTGTGCATCGCGGATCAGGCGATTGTAGGTTCCTCCCGTTATATTACAAGCGCTAGATAATAACTGACGTTGATAACTCGCATCTTCATGAGTATAAGTGCGGCTCATAATGTCATTGATATGGAATAATGTAGATTTTAAATTATTACACAGGCTTTCTTGGTAGAAGTGTGAAATTAAGCTAGGTGATAATAGTGAACGACCAAGTATTTGACTCATTTAGAACTCCATTTTGTTTGACGAAATGGAATCATAAACGGTTGTGATTTTATTGTAACTACATGATAATTAAGCTATTAAATCAATATCTGCTAATTTTTATTAGAAAAACCAGCAGATAAAAATCTGATTAATTACAAAAGTTTGTATTATTTATTATGCACGAGCCAATTTTTACCAGTGATTAAGAAATCAGTATATAGCTTAGCCTCTGGGCTGCCTTCTTCAGGATGATAATCGTATTCCCAGCGGACTAAAGGTGGCATGGACATTAAAATTGATTCAGTACGTCCACCACTTTGCAAGCCGAAAAGGGTGCCTCTATCCCAAACGAGGTTAAACTCGACATATCGCCCTCGACGATATAACTGGAATTGGCGTTCACGCTCGCCCCAAGGTATTTCACGACGTTTTTCCACGATGGGAACATAGGCTTGTAGAAAGCCATTTCCAACATCTTGGGTGAAAGCAAAACAGGTTTCAAAGTCCCATTGATTTAGGTCATCGTAGAATAGACCACCGATACCCCGCGGTTCATTCCGATGTTTTAAAAAGAAATAGTCATCGCACCATTGTTTAAACTTAGGGTATACCTCATCACCATAAGGCGCACACAATGCATTAGCGACAGAGTGCCAATGTACAACGTCCTCTTCAAAACCGTAATAAGGGGTTAAGTCGAATCCGCCGCCAAACCACCATACGGGCTCCATCCCTTCTTTTTCGGCAATAAAAAAGCGCACATTAGCATGAGTCGTAGGAATATAAGGATTGAGAGGATGAATAACTAATGAAACACCCATCGCTTGATAACTACGACCTGCTAATTCTGGGCGGTGTGCGGTGGCTGATGCGGGCAGTTTTTCACCTTTTATATGTGAAAAGTTAACACCGGCTTGTTCAAACAGAGCACCTTGAGTTAAAACTCGGCTACGCCCACCTCCGCCTTCTGCTCGCTCCCATGTTTGTTCGAGGAACGTTTCTTTGCCGTCTAACGCTGTTATTCTCTGACAAATAGTATCTTGCAAGCTTTGCAAATAGGCTTTTACACGGTCAATATCTGGGTAATTCATTGTTTTTAAATAGAACCATTGGGAGAAAGAAAATGAGTAAAGTATACCCCGTTGAGGTAAAAAAGGCATATTGATTATTGATTGTGTATCAAAAGCAGTGATAATGGCAGGAAGTTTAGCTCAAACGGACAAAATGATGGAAATACGCATATTTCGCCAAAATGATTATGAAGATGTGCTGACGTTGTGGGAACGCTGTCAATTGAATGAAATTTCAGGGGATCCTGAACTAGATATTGAGCGTAAATTGCAATGTGGCGCGGATCTTTTCTTAGTTGCCGAGGTATCCGGTGAAGTGGTTGGCACTATCATGGGGGGATACGATGGGATTCGGGGAACCGCAGTCTATTTAGCTGTTCATCCTGAATATCGTGGGCGTGGTATTGCCAATGCGTTAGTGAGCCGTTTAGAGAAAAAATTGATTGCCCGAGGTTGTGGCAGAATTGAGCTGTTGGTCAACGAAGAATCTGATGCAGCAATCTGTATGTTTGAAAAAATGTTGTATGAAGAAGAGCAAGCCGAGCGTTTAATTTATTCGAAAAAACTGACCCTCGACGTGGATTTTTAAACTGCCAGTGATTATTTTCTTGGCAGTTTAGCTAACTAGCTTGAATTTTTTATTAAATAGACTGTCTCAATATGCATTATATGACCCGCTAAAGAGGATGGTATGTCCCAAAACGCATTCGTAACCCTATTTAAAGTTTCTTTGCTTGGTGGCGCAGTGATGCTATCAGGCTGTGCTGGAAAAAGTTTTTTCTCTCCATCAACCTGGTTTCACAGCCCATTGATGATTTCTGATGCGGGTGTTGGTGCCATCACCAGCCTGACACCGATGGATCGTGACGTGATTAATAACCAGCTTGATGATCGTTATGTTGTACGTGGCGGTATGCAACTTGAAAATGGTGAAATGATATCTGTATTTCAAGCCATGAAAGATTTAGACGTTGCAGTGGAAGTCTTTGGACCCGAAAAAGGCACCGTTTCACGTATTGTGGTTAATGACCCGGATATGCTGACGGAATGGGATACTCAAATTGGTACTGAGTTTGGTGATATTTATCAGAAAGCTTATGGTTCATGTTCCCTTGGGGAAGCCGTCGATAATATTCCTACGGTACTGTGTGTTGCGCCACAAAGTAGCAAAGTGGTCTACAAATTTAGTGGTAAATGGCAAGGTCCTGATAATTTAATGCCAGCTGATGAAGTATTGAAGACATGGAAGGTGTCACAAATTATTTGGCATAAATAAATTACGAATACATGTACCGTAAGTTTTTGGATTGTAGAAAACAATAACTTACGGTTTTAATTTATTGCTAACACTGATATTTATCTTTTCCTCACGTCAAACCCTTCTGAATGACCTAGACTGATTAACTCTTGCGTTAAAACAAGGTGAAAATCATGATTAATGCGATAAACTATTTTAAAGTATAGGTTTGTGTAATTTATTCATTCTAAGGGGTTTATGCATGTCTCATTCCCAAAGTGGTATTTTGAAGGAACATAGTCGTTTCGGCATTTTTATTGAAGCCATGGTGACTGGGTCACTAGAAGAGGTTAAATCAGGATGCAAAGTTTTTGTTGATGAATTAACCAAACTGCAAGCAAAATTCCCCGATGATCGTCTTGGCGCGGTGATTGCATTTGGCTCTGAGGTGTGGAAGCAATTAGGGCACGCGAGCGTGGCGCCGGAATTAAAACCATTTCGTACGTTAGGTAAAGGATTAGCGCCAGCCACTCAGCGCGATATGCTGATTCACATTCAATCATTACGTCATGATATTAATTTTTCTTTAGCGCAGGCTGCTCTGAAGGCATTTGGGCAATCTATTGAGGTTGTTGAGGAAACTCATGGCTTCCGTTGGGTGGAAGATAGAGACTTAAGTGGCTTTATTGATGGCACAGAAAACCCACAAGGTGAAGAAATCGCTGAAGTCACATTGATTAATCAAGGCGATGATATTGGTGGTAGCTACGTGATGGTGCAGCGCTATGAGCATGACCTGAAAAAATGGTCTCGTTTTTCTGAGCATGAACAAGAGAAAATGATTGGCCGCACTAAACACGATAGCGTTGAATTAGACGAAGATGCGCGTAATAAAACATCTCATGTTTCTCGCGTGGTGATTGAAGAAGAGGGGGAAGAGCTCTCTATTATGCGCCATAGCCTGCCATACGGCACGGCAAGCGGTAAACATGGTTTATTCTTTATTGCCTACTGCGCAACCATCCATAATATTGAACAGCAATTACTGAGCATGTTTGGTGAAACTGATGGTAAATATGATGATCTGCTACGTATGACTAAAGCCGTTTCTGGCAGTTATTACTACGCACCATCAATTGAAAGATTATTATCCTTATAATCTTATTGTGATAATTCAAGCTGTCGCGGACAGCGGCAGCTTGAAAGTGTTTACTGATCAGTTTTTTGTAGTCCTTTTCGTGCTGCAGCAGAGTGATATTGATCCTCTCGGCACATCCATCATATTTATCCATATCGATATCAACGAATAACCAAAATTTACGCTTAGCAAGTGGTCATATTTGTTCTCGACATTTTGCCGCAGGATCTCTATGAGCTTTACTCATTACATTAACTTCTTCAATTTCCATCAGATTTTTTAGCTTATTGCTATAACCTCTTTATTATTCCAACTTGATATATCAAATGATGATTGATGACTACAAAGTTATAACCAAAACATATACATTGTTTTTAGTTAATGTTTGGGTTTAGTCACAAGTAGGGATCTCATGAAAAAATCAATGTTAAAAAATACGGGGTTAGCGAGTTTGGCGATGTTTTCGTTGATGAGCAGCGCATCCCTAACGGCAGCTGAGTTATTGAACAGCTCTTATGATATTTCAAGAGAGCTATTTGCAGCATTAAATCCAGAATTTGAAAAGCAATGGGCGCAGGAAAATCCTCAAGAACCACTGACTATCAAACAATCCCATGCGGGATCATCCAAGCAGGCATTAGCGATTTTACAAGGCTTAAAAGCTGATGTGGTGACGTTTAACCAAGTGACGGATGTGCAGATCCTTCATGATAAAGGGCAATTGATCCCTGCAGATTGGCAGGCGCGCTTGCCGAATAACAGTTCGCCTTATTATTCGACAATGGCGTTTTTGGTCCGTAAAGGTAATCCTAAAGGCATTAAAACTTGGGATGACCTTGCACGCAGTGATGTGAAATTAGTTTTTCCAAACCCAAAAACGTCGGGAAATGGTCGTTATACCTACCTTGCGGCATGGGGGGCTTTCAACCAAGAAAATGGAAAAGACAGTCCAAAAACCCGTGAACAAATGCAGCAATTCCTGAAAAACGTCGAAGTTTTTGATACCGGAGGGCGAGGTGCAACGACGTCATTCATTGAACGGGGATTGGGGGATGTCTTAATCAGTTTTGAATCAGAAGTGAATAATATTCGCAGCCAGTACGGTGAATCAGATTATGAAGTGATTGTTCCTCCTGTGGATATTTTGGCGGAATTCCCTGTCACGTGGGTCGATAAAAATGTGCAAAAAAATGGTACAGAGAAAGCCGCGAAAGCGTATTTGAATTATCTGTATAGCCCAGAAGCTCAAAATATTATCACTCGTTTTAACTATCGCGTGAATGATAAGCAAGTCATGGCGGAAAATAAGAGTAAATTCCCAGCAACTCAGTTATTTACGGTGGAGTCTCAATTTGGCAATTGGACGAATGTCATGAATGAGCACTTTTCCACGGGCGGTGAATTCGATCAACTCATGGAACAAGGTCGCCGTTAATGCAGACATCAGGAAAGCGGTTTTTACCGGGTTTCGGACTGACTTTAGGCAGTAGCTTATTTTACGTCTGTTTAATCTTGCTATTGCCTTTAAGCTCGCTTGTTGTGCAGCTTTCCGATATGACATGGCAACAATATTGGGCAGTAATTAGTTACCCTCAGGTTGTTGCGGCCTATAAAGTAACATTACTCGCTGCGCTCGTTGCGAGCTTATTTAATGCGGTCTTTGGAATGTTACTGGCATGGATCTTGACCCGCTATCGTTTTCCTGGACGCTTATTCTTAGATGGACTGGTGGATTTACCCTTCGCATTGCCTACCGCCGTTGCAGGGCTGACCCTTGCAACATTATTTGCGACATCAGGTTGGTATGGTCAGTATCTACATCAGTTTGATATTAAAGTAGTGAATACATGGCTAGGTATTGCAGTTGCCATGGCATTTACCAGTATTCCTTTTGTTGTCAGAACGGTTCAACCGGTTCTGGAAGAGTTAGGTCCGGAATATGAAGAGGCGGCTCAGACCTTAGGGGCAACGCGTTGGCAAACTTTCCGACGTGTGGTGTTACCCGAAGTATCCCCTGCATTAATTGCTGGAACGGTTTTATCTTTTACACGCAGCCTTGGTGAATTTGGTGCGATTATTTTTATCGCCGGAAACATTGCGTGGCAAACGGAGGTGGTCTCCTTAATGATTTTTAGCCAATTACAGCAATTTGATTATCCAGCCGCGAGTGCCATTGCTTCCGTGATTTTAGCCGTGTCATTATTTTTACTCTTTACAGTGAATGTTATTCAAAGCCGTTTTGGAAAACGATTAGGCGGGCACTAATGGGACAAATTACACCGTTTCCGATGACTCAACGTAGAAGCATCAATTGGGGAAAATGGGCTCTCATTACGATAGGGCTATTCTTTTCTACTTTGTTATTAGTGGTGCCAATTATCTGGATTTTCATCACCGCCTTTCAAAAAGGGTTGGGGGAAGTATTAGCCAATATTGGTAATCCCGATATGCTGCATGCAATTGGACTAACCCTGCTTATTGCATTAATAACGGTACCAGTGAATTTGGTGTTTGGCGTGATGTTGGCGTGGCTTGTAACGCGTTTTCAGTTCCCAGGTCGCCAATTGTTACTGACGTTAGTGGATATTCCTTTTGCTGTTTCTCCGGTCGTGGCGGGGTTGCTCTATTTGTTGTTTTATGGCTCGAATAGTTGGTTTGGCGGCTGGTTAGAAGGGTTTGATATACAAGTCATGTTTTCATGGCCGGGAATGGCATTAGTGACTATTTTTGTGACGTGTCCATTCGTGGTAAGGGAGCTAGTTCCGTTAATGCTAAGCCAAGGAAGCCAAGAAGATGAAGCGGCAACCTTATTAGGTGCATCGGGTTGGAAAATGTTCTGGAGAGTAACGCTCCCCAACATCCGCTGGGCATTACTTTATGGTGTTGTATTAACGAATGCACGAGCTATCGGTGAATTTGGTGCAGTCTCTGTGGTATCTGGTGCTATTCGTGGGGAAACCTATACATTGCCTCTGCAAGTGGAATTACTTCATCAAGATTACAATACCGTCGGCGCATTTACTGCTGCGGCAATTTTAGCGTTATTAGCGATCATCACGTTGATTGTAAAAAGTGCTTTGCAATGGCATTTAAGCCGGCAGCAAACTGAGTCAGGAGCCCATTAATTATGAGTATTGAAATTAATCATGTCGGTAAATTGTTCGGCAGAACGCAGGTGCTGGACAACATCTCATTGGATATCGGCTCAGGGGAAATGGTAGCGTTGTTAGGACCTTCAGGTTCGGGTAAAACCACGTTACTGCGCATTATTGCCGGATTAGAGCAGCAAAGTCACGGCTCGTTACGCTTTCATGGGCAAGATGTTAGCCAAGTACATGCGAAAGACCGGCATGTGGGGTTTGTTTTCCAACATTATGCGCTGTTTCGTCATATGACGGTATTCGAGAATGTCGCATTTGGTTTGACGGTGTTACCGAGAAAACAGCGCCCATCTAAGGCGGTTATTAAGCAAAAAGCTATGGAATTGCTAGAGATGGTGCAACTAGCACATTTGGCTGAACGGTACCCATCTCAGCTTTCTGGTGGGCAAAAACAGCGGGTAGCGCTAGCAAGAGCATTAGCTGTTGAGCCGCAAATTTTATTGCTGGATGAACCTTTTGGGGCTCTAGATGCTCAGGTGCGTATTGAATTACGTCGTTGGCTACGTCAGCTCCATGAAGAATTAAAGTTTACCAGTGTCTTTGTGACGCACGATCAGGAAGAAGCCATGGAAGTAGCAGATCGGATCGTGGTGATGAGCCAAGGGCATATTGAACAAGTTGGCACCCCGAATGAAATTTGGCAAGCACCTGAAACACGTTTTGTCCTTGAATTTATGGGGGAGGTGAACAAAATTGCTGGGAATATTCGAGGTTCTCAATTGCAGGTCGCGAATTTTACCTTCCCACTGCCTCAAATCAGTGCTCAACAAGGCGATGTCGATGTGTTTATTCGCCCTTGGGATATTCGTTTGCAAAAGCAAGCGGATGAACTTCACCAGCTGCCCGTGAGAGTCATTGAATCAGGACCTAGAGGGCATTTTTGGCAATTAACCGTGCAGCCTTTAGGGTGGAGTGAGGAAACGTTATCTGTGGTATGGCAGGATGCAAATACGGTTCCACTGAGAGGCGAACATTATTATTTAGGAAGCCAGCAGACACAAATTTATCAGGGAAAAGAGCCATTATTTTTCCCCTCTCTTGCTAAAAGCGCGTAGATTTAAAAGGGATGATTGATTTTAGAATTTATTGTTAATTATATTATCAATCAATAAAAAATTATTATAAGGAAAAACACAGTGTCAACGTTGGAACAGTTTATTGGTCATACGCCGTTGGTTCGTCTGCAACGCCTGACCGAAGGTCTGGATGCAGAAATCTGGGTCAAACTCGAAGGTAATAACCCCGCAGGCTCTGTGAAGGATAGGGCGGCTTTCTCAATGATTAACGAAGCGGAAAAACGCGGGGAGATCAAGCCAGGGGATACATTAATCGAGGCAACCAGTGGCAATACGGGGATTGCGTTAGCCATGATTGCGGCAGTGAAAGGTTACAAACTGAAATTGCTGATGCCGGACAATATGAGCCAGGAGCGTAAAGCATCGATGCAAGCTTATGGCGCGGAGTTAATTCTAGTCAGCACGACGGTAGGCATGGAAGGCGCGCGAGATTTGGCTCAAGAGATGGCAAACAATGGCGAAGGAAAAGTTCTAGACCAGTTCAACAACCCAGATAATCCGTTGGCACATTTTACAACAACGGGACCCGAGATTTGGCAGCAAACCGCAGGAAGAATCACCCATTTTGTTTCCAGTATGGGAACCACAGGGACAATAACTGGGGTCAGCCGTTATTTAAAAAGCCAATCACCCGATGTGCAGATTGTGGGTTTACAACCCGCTGAAAAGAGTCAAATTCCAGGTATTCGCCGTTGGTCTCCAGAGTATCTACCGGGTATTTTTGATAGTCAGTTAGTCGACCATGTGCTGGATGTGAACCAGCAAGAAGCTGAAGATACCATGAAAGAGTTAGCAAAACGTGAAGGTATTTTCTGTGGTGTGAGCTCCGGTGGTGCTGTTGCGGGAGCTCTGCGGGTGGCAAAAACGAATCCTAAAGCGGTGATTGTCGCGATTATTTGCGATCGTGGAGACCGGTATCTATCAACGGGTGTTTTTGATAAATAAGACATTAATAAACTAAAGTCAGAGTGAAGCTTCCAATAAAAAACCACCAGTATCGATAAGTGACTGGTGGTTTATCATTCAGTGGTTTATTTCAGGTTTAGCGCAATTATTTCTTAATACGCATAATGACGGTTTCACCAACAGTCACTGTACCACTCAATTTATTCAGTTCTTTAATCTCGTCCATGTTTGAAATAACAACAGGCGTTAGAACTGATTTCGCTTTTTCTTCTAACAGAGCTAAGTCAAACTCAATAACGACATCGCCTTTTTTCACAGATTGACCTTCTTCTGCGATGCGTTTAAAGCCTTCGCCTTTAAGTTCAACAGTATCAATACCGAAGTGAACAAACAGTTCGATACCATCATCAGATTCAATTGAAAATGCATGGTTAGTTTCAAAGATTTTACCGATTGTACCATCAACCGGAGCCACAATTTTGTTGCCAGAAGGCTTGATAGCAATACCGTCACCGACAATTTTTTCTGCGAACACAACGTCTGGTACATCTTCAATATTGACGATTTCGCCAGATAATGGCGCGATAATTTCAATATTGCCACTGCTACTCTTGTCTTCCGAAACTAGTGATTTCAGTTTGTCAAACAGACCCATGGACCTTCTCCTAATCGTTTTATATGGGACCGAACTAATGTGCTGCTGTTAGCATAACGTTTTTTCTTGGATAAAGGTATCTACAAGTTTCATCAATTCTTCGGCTGTTGGTTGAGCAAGTGCTTGTTCCGCTAGCGCTTGTGTATCTGCATAATTCGCATTACGAATCAGCTTTTTGATACGAGGAATTGAGATTGCGCTCATACTAAATTCGTCCAGCCCCATGCCTAACAGCAATAAGGTCGCACGTTCATCACCTGCTAATTCACCACACATACCCGTCCATTTACCTTCTGCGTGAGAAGCGTCAATCACTTGTTTAATCAAGTTCAAGACGGCTGGAGACATCGGATTATAAAGGTGAGAAATCAGCTCATTACCACGGTCAACCGCTAAAGTGTATTGAGTGAGATCATTCGTCCCAATACTGAAGAAATCAACTTCCTTCGCCAAATGATGTGCAATAATTGCTGCGGCTGGTGTTTCCACCATAATACCGACTTCAATGGCTTCATCAAAGGCTTTGCCTTCTTCTCGTAGCTGCCCTTTAAGCATCTCAAGTTCTGCTTTCAGTTCCCGAACTTCTTCAACAGAAATAACCATCGGGAACATGATACGCAGTTTACCAAATTTAGACGCCCTTAAAATAGCTCTTAATTGAGAGTGTAGAATTTCTTTGCGATCAAGACAAATACGAATTGCACGCCAGCCAAGGAATGGGTTCTCTTCTTTCGGTAAGTTCATGTATGGTAAGTCTTTATCGCCACCAATATCCATGGTACGAACAATGACAGCTTGACTACCCATGGCTTCTGCTACGGCTTTATAGGCTTGGAATTGCTCTTCTTCTGTAGGTAGAGCATCACGATCCATGAATAAAAACTCAGTACGGTATAGACCCACACCCTCTGCACCATTGCGTTCAGCACCAGCGACATCGCGCACGGTACCAATGTTGGCACAGACTTCGACTTGATGACCATCTAAGGTTATTGCGGGTAAATCCTTTAATTTTGCCAGCTCTTCTTTTTCTTGCAGGTACTCATTTCTGAAGGCTTTCAGTTTGTCAATTTCGCTTTCAGATGGATTGAGATAAATGGTGTTGTTTACGCCATCTAACACAATGAAATCACCGCTTTTCACTTTGCTGGTGGCGTCAGTTGTACCGACGATAGCAGGGATTTCTAGTGAACGAGCCATGATAGAGGTATGAGAAGTACGACCACCGAGGTCAGTGATGAAGCCTAAAACTTTGTCTAAGTTCAACTGAGCGGTTTCGGATGGGGTTAAATCAGGTGCAACTAAAATAACTTCCTCGGTGATTGCGCTTAAATCAACAATTGGAATATTAAGGATGTTTTTGAGTAAACGCTTACCGATGTCACGCACGTCTGCTGCACGTTCTTTTAAGTATTCATCATCTAGCGCTTCGAGTGCTTGTGCTTGGTCTTCGATCACCGAATAAACGGCAGCATCCGCTGTTTTTTTATCGCCTTTGATGAGGGAGACAATTTCTTGCTCTAACTCTTCATCTTCCAGCAGCATGATATGACCTTCAAAAATCTCAGCTTTTTCCGCACCAAGATTTTTTTCTGCTTTCTCTTTGATAAGGCTAAGCTGCTCAGCTGATTTGTTTCGTCCATCAATGAAGTTTTGGATCTCTTTATCGATTTGCTCGTCAGTAATTTTACGGGTGCTGACAACAATAGGATCTTCTTTGAGGATGAGAGCCTGACCAAAAGCAAAACCTGGGGATACTAAAATTCCTGAAATCATAATATTACCTTACTACTGATAGGAGTTTTGATGTTGCAGAGACAACAGTAGATATAAGTGATTAAGCAGGTGTCCCCGAATAATGTATTCAGGGACGGGGAATTATTACGTTAAAACAAGATGGCAGAGTGGAAAATTATTCTAACTCGCCCATCAGTTTAACTAAAAACTCAACTGCTTGTTGCTCGTCTTCACCTTCAGCAGAAATGGTGACTACTGTACCTTGAGTTAAACCTAAAGTTTGTAGTTTAAACAGACTTTTTGCGCTCGCTGATTTACCGCCTGAGCTCAAGGTGATATCAGAAGTGAATGCTTTTGCTTCTTTAACGAATTGAGCCGCAGGGCGAGTATGTAAACCATTAGGTGCTGTAATAGTAACTTCTTGCTGGAACATAATATTTCCTCAGTGATTTTAAGTTTTTTATGATGACACAGCCTATTGTAGATGAAATATGCTGTACATGCGTATAATTTAGATTATCAATGATTCATCTGGTTTGCTACTTTGTTTGGTATCAACCAAATTATCATTTTTTTAGCTTATGTATCACACCACGCTTTTGGTGGGTATTCTGCATTTCAGAACATAAGTGACCAAAAAGTGATTAATTTCGAGGTGTGAAATAATTACTATGTTTAATACTAAACACCGGATAATAAATCATCTCAATCCGTGCTAATTTATGATCTCACCCACAAAAAAAGCACCTAACTGGTGCTTTTTTAACGTAATGTTAACTTAGCGTTTATTATTCTGCATTAATATCGGCAAACAAGGCAGTGGATAAGTAGCGCTCTCCGGATGAAGGCAAAATAACCACAATATTTTTACCTTTATATTCAGGTAAAGCGGCCAGTTTTACTGCTGCTGCAATTGCTGCACCTGATGAAATCCCGGCTAAAATACCTTCTTTTTCCATGAGTTCACGTGCGGTTGAAATGGCTTCGTCATCGCTAATTTGAAGGACTTTGTCGATAATAGAGAGGTCTAAGTTACCTGGAATAAATCCAGCACCAATCCCTTGAATTTTATGGGGACCGGGTTTGATCTCTTCACCTGCTAGCGCTTGTGTAATGACTGGGGAGGTCGTTGGCTCTACCGCGACCATAACCACGTCTTTTTTCCCTTTGGTGTGTTTTAAATAACGCCCGATGCCAGTAATTGTTCCACCGGTACCGACGCCTGACACGACAACATCCACGTTTCCATCGGTGTCATTCCAAATTTCAGGACCGGTTGTTTTTTCGTGAATTTCAGGGTTGGCGGGGTTGCTAAATTGTTGAAGTAAAAGATATTTATTAGGATTGCTATTGACGATCTCTTCCGCCTTGGCAATCGCACCTTTCATGCCTTTTGCCCCTTCAGTCAGGATCAGATTTGCGCCAAGGGCTTTTAGTAGCTTACGGCGTTCAACGCTCATGGTTTCTGGCATGGTCAATGTTAATTTATAACCGCGCGCAGCAGCCACGTAGGCAAGGGCAATACCGGTGTTTCCGCTGGTTGGTTCTACCAATTCTTTATCTTTTGTCAGGATGCCTTTTTTCTCTGCGTCCCAGATCATGTTTGCGCCGACACGGCATTTTACACTGAAGCTTGGGTTGCGAGATTCCACTTTCGCTAAAATATTTCCATTGCCAAAATGCTGTAAACGCACTAATGGTGTATTTCCAATGGTCAACGAATTATCTTCATAAATTTTGCTCATGGGACATCCTTAAAATTAACGGTTAGCCAAGAATTAGGTGTGCTTTTCACAATTGAATATGAATTCAACATACTCGAACAACTGATTATTGCAAATATGATTTAACGCTAGAATATAACCATAGGTTATTTAAAAACACATTATTATAACCAAGATTGAAAGTATGATGGAGAGCAGAATAGTGAGAAGCGTTGACAGTAGGGATATGCAGGTGGGGTACCTGCATATCCCTAAAAAGTATTAGTAGCGAGCATAACGAGCGCGATAGCGGTCGACCCACATTAATGTTGCTCCACAGACGGCAACAGGCATGATCACTAAGTTCAGAATTGGAATCATCATGAGTAAGCTGACAGCGCCACCAAATTGAACATTATTCACGCGGTCTTTTGAGAGCGCTTGCTTCATGTCATTGAATCCAACGCGATGGTTATCAAAAGGATAGTCACAATATTGAATGGACATCATCCATGCGCCGAATAGGAACCATAAAACAGGGGCGACAGTTTGCCCAATCCCTGGGATAAAGAACAGGACCAATAGCACGATAGCGCGTGGTAAATAGTAAGCAATACGCACAAATTCACGTTTAATCATGCGTGGCACATCTTTTAGTAGTTCAGCCATACCTGTATCAGGAGCAGGTTTACCCGTCAGTTCAGCTTCTAAATGCTCGGATAACCAGCCGTTAAATGGCGCCGCAATAATATTGGCGATGGTACTAAAGAAATAGCTAAATACCAGTAAGATAGAAATGACAGCGACGGGCCAAATCAAATAGTCAAGCCATTGTAGCCAGCTAGGAATATAGCTCATGACCTGCTCAATCCATCCACCCAGTTTGCTATATAACCACCAAAAAGCACCACCAAGTAACAGAATGTTTGCTAACAGAGGCAAAAGTACAAAACGTTTAATACCAGGACGAGTGATTAGTCGCCACCCTTGGGAAAAGTAATAAAATCCAGAGTGATTTTTTTGTGGCGAAAATGTCGATTGGGTCATACTTCTTATTATCTCCTTTACGGGTGAGCATGTATCATATAGGTATGAAATTACACTGACTAGTGATAATTTTGTATAAAAAAGCAGCAAATGAAAGCGGAATATTCTCTTTCTTGTAAGAAAATCGTTCTGAGGGTTGCACTTAGAGCAATTGAGAAATAATCTTAAGGTAGTTTCCGCCGTGATGGCATCATTATTCATCAACTAGAGATAGCAGCGATGCAGGATTTGCGTCTAATATTAGTGGTCGTAGGTGCGATAGCGATTGTCGCTTTATTACTGCATGGTTTATGGACCAGCCGTAAAGAGCGCTCTAAGTTATTTCGCGACAGACCTGTAAAACGTAGAAAGAATGACACGCAGGAAAACTCATCTGAATATGATGATTCTGCTTTGTTTACTGAGAATCAACCGACACAAAAAGTCGCTGTTGACGATCAGCCTATCTATATGGTGAAAGAAGAGCCGCGTGTTGAGCCCGTTGTTCAACCTCATATTTCTCCATCTCATACAACGCAACGTGATGCAGAGCCTGAGTTTAATTTAACGGCAGAGCACTCACCGCAACTTGCTCCTAAAGTCGCTAAATCAGTTGCTTCTGAGCCAGTATTTGCTCCACATGCCGATAATCGTCAGGCACCAGAGCAATTAACGATTAATATTGCGGATGATGCTGATGTTCAAGAACATGTTTCAGAGCCAGTAAGAATTTATCCTGAGCCGGCAACCTCTGTTGCACCCGTTCAAGAGCGAGCACCTCAATCGCCTGCAACACAAGCTCCAGTTTCTCAGGAAACGGCGCAGTCAGTTGCACATTCTCACGCTGAAGTTGCACAAGAGCCTGAGACTGCATTGACCGAGAAAGCCGCCTCTGCAAGCGAAAAAGAAATTGTTCTGGTACTGCACGTTGCGGCACATCATGGTCAAGTTCTTGAAGGTGAAGCTTTGTTGCAAAGTATTCTTCAGGCGGGTTTCCAATTCGGAGCCATGAATATTTTCCACCGCCATGTGCACCCAGCGGGGTCTGGTCCAGTCCTCTTTAGTTTGGCGAATATGGTGAAGCCAGGCTCATTTGATCCAGAAGCTATGGCTGATTTCACGACGCCGGGTGTCTCTATCTTTATGATGGTGCCATCGTACGGTGAGGCGAGCCAAAACTTTAAACTCATGCTTCAAGCCGCGCAGCGCATCGCATCAGATGCAGGCGGTGTTGTATTGGATGATGAACGAAAAATACTGACACCTCAAAAAATAGAGGTGTATCATGCAAGAATTCGAAATACATTAAGTTAATTAAAACCCCCGACTTAGGGGGTTTTTTATATCTATTGGTGAAACATGACGACGAAAAAAAATCCTGACGCACTCATACAAAAAATAGACGCGTTAAAACAGCAATTGCGCCATCACGAATACCTCTATCATGTTATGGATGCCCCTGAAATTCCTGATGTGGAATATGACAAACTGATGCAAGAGCTCAAGGCGCTTGAAGCAGAACATCCTGAGCTGATCACAACGGACTCACCAACGCAGCGCGTAGGGGCAGCACCTTTAGCGGCATTTGACACTGTTCGCCATGAAATTCCCATGCTTTCTTTAGATAACGTATTTGATGAAGAAAGCTATCTCGCATTTGATAAACGCGTGAAAGACCGACTGCATAACCACACTGAATTAACATTTTGCTGCGAACTCAAATTAGATGGTCTAGCTGTCAGTTTGCTGTATGAAAATGGTGAGTTAGTTCAAGCGGCAACCCGTGGTGATGGTACGGTTGGCGAAAATATCACGGCCAACGTACGCACGATCAAAGCAATTCCGCTACGTTTACGCGGGGATAATATTCCTGCGCGTGTTGAAATTCGTGGTGAAGTTTTTATGCCTCAAAAAGGCTTTGAGGCGATGAACGAAGAAGCACGTAAAACGGATGGTAAGATTTTCGCTAACCCACGTAATGCGGCAGCAGGTTCCCTTCGCCAGTTAGATCCACGTATTACGGCTAAACGTCCATTAACCTTTTATTGCTATGGCGTGGGGCTTGTGGAAGGAAAAACACTTCCGGATACCCATTATGAACGGTTAATGCAATTTAAAGCTTGGGGATTACCAGTCAGTGAGCATGTTCAACTGCGTGTGGGTTGCCAGCAAGTTCTCGATTTTTATCATCATGTTGAAAAAATTCGCCCAACACTCGGTTTTGATATCGATGGTGTAGTGATTAAAGTGAACGATATTGCAATCCAAGAGGAATTGGGGTTTGTCTCGCGTGCGCCACGTTGGGCTACGGCATTTAAATTTCCAGCCCAAGAACAGATAACATTGCTGAAGGATGTTGAATTCCAAGTTGGGCGTACTGGAGCCATCACACCTGTGGCACGTTTAGAGCCAGTACAAGTTGCAGGTGTCGTCGTCAGTAATGCGACACTCCATAATGCCGATGAGATAGATCGCTTAGGTGTTCGCATTGGTGATACGGTCGTAATCCGTCGAGCAGGGGATGTGATCCCACAAATTGTCAGTGTTGTCATGGACAAACGCCCTGCGGATAGCCGTGAAATTATATTTCCAACACACTGCCCAGTATGTAATTCGGATATTGAGCGTGTAGAAGGGGAGGCGGTAGCTCGCTGCACAGGCGGGTTAACCTGCGGGGCGCAGTTGAAAGAGTCTCTGAAGCACTTTGTTTCTCGCCGTGCAATGGATGTGGATGGCATGGGAGATAAAATCATTGAGCAATTGGTGGATGCAGAGTATGTCGCAAATGCGGCGCAGCTCTACCAATTATCAGCGGGTAAATTAACGGGTCTAGAAAGAATGGGACCAAAATCCGCGCAAAAACTGATTGATGCGTTAGAGAAATCTAAACAAACTACACTCGCCCGTTTCATCTATGCATTAGGGATCCGTGAAGTGGGTGAAGCCACCGCGGCAAACCTCGCCGCACATTACGCGTCGTTAGATGCGGTGATGGCAGCAGATGAAGATTCACTGAAAACTGTACAGGATATTGGTGAAGTGGTTGCGAAGCATGTCGTGCATTTTTTCCGTGAAGAACATAATCGCCAAGTTATTCATGATTTACTGACTATTGCGAATATCCATTGGCCAGAAGTTAAAGTCATTAATAGTGCTGAAATTGACAGTCCATTTGCGGGTAAAACAGTTGTTCTGACAGGTTCGATGTCAACACTTTCTCGTGATGATGCCAAGGATAAACTGGTCGCTTTAGGTGCGAAAGTCGCAGGTAGTGTGTCGAAAAAAACGGACTTAGTTATTGCGGGTGAAGCGGCGGGGTCTAAGTTAGCGAAAGCTACTGAACTCGGCATAAAAGTCATTGATGAAGAAGAGTTAATTCGTTTGCTGAATATCTAATCGTGACCTATATTTAATGCGCAATGCCATTATCAACCAAGGGGATAATGGCATTTATTATTTTCTGGCTAACATTTATCCTGTTGTTATTGGGACGTGACTCGTGAAACGTGATCTGGTCGTTACTTTTGGAAAAATGGTAGAGCCAGTTTTCATATTAATGTGACTTTAATCTCATTTAAATGTTGCCCATTACATAGAATATGCGCATAGACTGATTCGTAACTTTGTTGGAGTCAAATATGACCTCGATCCTGCACTTTATTTTATCCATAGTTATTATCGCTGCACTTGCGATTCTAGCGAGTAGTAACCGTAGAGGGATTCGTCCACGCTACGTTATTCAATTGCTCGTTATTCAAATTGCGCTTGCTTACTTGTTCTTAAAATCAGGTATTGGTGAGTCCTTTGTTCTTGCTGTTGCTGGTGTCTTTACCCACTTGTTGGGTTATGCAGCAGAAGGGACTAAATTCATCTTCGGTGGAATGATTGAAGGAAACTTGGCCTTTTTCTTCCTGCAAGTGCTGTGTCCAATCATCTTCATTTCAGCGCTGATTGGTATTCTACAACACATTAAAGTACTGCCTTTTGTCATTCGTATCATCGGTACGGTGTTATCGAAAGTTAACGGTATGGGTAAACTTGAGTCATTCAACGCAGTGAGCTCATTATTGCTGGGTCAGTCAGAAAACTTTATTGCATATAAAGACCAATTAAGCAGCATGTCAGAAAGAAGAATGTACACGATGGCAGCAACGGCGATGTCGACCGTTTCAATGTCAATTGTTGGCGCATACATGACGATGTTGGATCCAAAATATGTGGTTGCAGCGCTGGTGCTGAACATGTTTGGTACGTTCGTTGTATTATCACTGATCAACCCGTACCCACCTGAAGGGGAAAAAGAGATCCAAATGCGTAGTCTGCATGAAGGTCAAAGTTTCTTCGAAATGCTAGGTGAATATATTCTTGCAGGGTTTAAAGTTGCGATTATCGTTTCTGCGATGCTGATTGGTTTTATTGCACTGATTGCCATGGTTAATGGTATCTGTTCCGCGATATTCGGCGTGAGCTTCCAGACCATGCTGGGTTATGTGTTCTATCCATTTGCTTGGATGTTAGGTATTCCTGCTAATGAAGCACTGCAAGTTGGCGGCATCATGGCTGTGAAGATGGTCACTAACGAATTCGTAGCAATGGATGGCTTAAAAGCAGTGGCATCAGGTTTATCAGACCGTTCTGTTGGTATTTTATCTGTATTCTTAGTTTCGTTCGCTAACTTCTCTTCTATCGGTATTATTGCTGGTGCGATTAAAGGGTTAGATGAAAAACAAGGAAATACCGTTGCACGTTTTGGTCTGAAATTGCTGTATGGTTCAACACTGGTAAGCTTCTTATCTGCGGCAGTGGTTGGATTAATCCTGTAGTTACCGCTATAAAAAGTGTTACAGTGAAAAACGGCATTCAGTGAATGCCGTTTTTTTATGTCTAAGGCTTTCTATCGATAAAGCATGAGGAAAGAATGGAAAAACAAGACTTAATTGATATAGCTAATACATCGATGCCGTTTGGTAAATATAAAGGTTGCATACTGATTGACCTGCCAGAGGAATACCTATTATGGTTTTATAAAAAAGGGGAGTTTCCGGCAGGGCGGTTAGGACAGTTGATGGAAATGACATTAGGGCTGAAGATTGAAGGGCTAGATAGCATTGTTAAGCCTCTAAAACGCCAATAAGGGTTAGAGGCTTAATAGCCTATTATTGTGTGCTGATCACTGTATTAGCCGTTTCTATACCTGATTGGTAAGCGCCATGCACAGTACCTGCGCCTAATAGTGCTAAATGCTCTCCCGCAAAGAAGATTTTATTATCAATAGGCTGTTTTAATTGTGCGATTTGATTGGCTGAATAGTTAGATGCAGGATAACTAAATGAGCCATACGCATAAATATCTTTTTCCCATTCGGTTTTCATCAAACGTATTGGCGCGGGAACATGATCAAACACTTTACAGAGTGATGCTTGTAATTCATGCCATGCGGTCTGCTCATCACACTCCTCAAGCCATTTTGCGGACAACCCACCAAATAGAAAGAGTAGGGTTGGTTTTTGGTAAATCGTGCTTACATCCATAAAATTGAGCCAGTAATCAGACTCATGGATATACATACTATTCACATTATTGAGTGAATCCTTACGCCAAAATGCATGCTCAAAAGTGACAAATAGTTTATTGAATACACCAAATCCAAGTTGGTTAATCGCATCTTGAGTTACATTAGGTAGTGCTGGTGTGAATTGAATAGCTTCTTTCTTCAGGACACCAAGCGGTACAGTAATAACCACTTTAGTGGCATGAAATTGTTGGTCATCATGGGTTGTCACGGTAACGTGGTTATCATGGTAATCAATATGCTTAACGGGATGGTTAAGACGAATATTTAGCCCATCAGATAGCGTTTCGATGATTTGTGAGTACCCTCGAGGGAAAATCACTTCATCGCCTTCACAAAAGCCTTCTAATTGTAAAAAATGCGGTGATAAGGTCTCTAGCGTACATGCACAGGGATCTTCTGCGATGACCTCAAAAAATTCATGTAAACTCACTTGCAGCTGCTCAAATAGTGATTGATCCGCACGGTGTTGTACGGTGAGCAAATGGTGAAACTCCGGGCTTTGAAGCCAGCTAGTTAGCGCTTCTGCCGCATTATTAAATTGGCAAGGAGATGACATGATTTCAAACTGGTTCATCAAATAATCAAGGCCTGCTTCAAAAGCCTCTTTTTCATCTTCACATAAAACCAAGCCATTTTTCTTATAGAAAATCGCATCTTGGTAATTGAAAACGACAGTTTGAATATGGTGCTGCTGAGCAATCGCATTAATTGGATTATTGGTGATCCCGTGGATCCATGATGCGCCTAAATCATAAAATTGGTTGTCAATTTCTTGGGTATGGATTCGTCCACCGAGGCGATTGCGAGCTTCTAAAATAAGGACTTTTTTATGTTGAGATTGTAACTGATTTGCGACTGATAAACCTGAAACACCTGCTCCTATCACGATGATATCGGCATCTATGTGTGGCATAACTCACCTAGTTGAAGTGGAAAACAAACGATATGCGATTGCACATCTGAATAATTTTATTTAAATAAAATTATAAGTTAATTATATATGAGTAAATTAGTTGTGAACAGATAGATAAGTAGGATTGAATGAGTTAAGTGAAATTTTAGGTGTTATTTTTAGGAAAGTAGGTAAGAACAATTAAGTAAATAAGAATGGGAAATAAGGGAGATTTGGTGGAGCTAAGCGGGATCGAACCGCTGACCTCTTGCATGCCATGCAAGCGCTCTCCCAGCTGAGCTATAGCCCCGAACGAAGTGTTTTGTTGAATTTATTGTTCAAATTCTACCATCTAAACTGGTTTTTAGATGGTGGAGCTAAGCGGGATCGAACCGCTGACCTCTTGCATGCCATGCAAGCGCTCTCCCAGCTGAGCTATAGCCCCAAACAAAATCTTTTGGACGGGAGGCATCATATTCAAGCTCGGTTGGAGTGTCAATATATTAATATGTTTTTCGGGTTTAATTGCTGAAATATAGAACATTTTGCAATCAATTCCCATTTGAAGGGGGAGGCAAAAAGAAAACTGCCCCTGAAGTTAAGAGGCAGTAAATAGAGAGGGGCTTATTGTGCAGATGCTTCGCGTTCTGCGATATACGCTAATGCTTTTTCAATGCGAGCAATGGAGCGTGCTTGACCAATAGCGTGAACGGTAACATCTAAAGCTGGGGATTGACCCGCACCTGTCACTGCAACACGTAGTGGCATACCCACTTTACCCATACCGACGTTTAACTCAGCAGCTGTTGCTTCGATTGCCTGATGAACATTTTCTGCAGTCCAATCTGAGATAGCGATGAGTTTATCTTTCACTACTTCTAATGGTTGACGAGCGACTGGACGTAAATGTTTTTTCGCTGCATCAGCATCAAATTCGTCAAAATCTTGATAGAAGTAATGGCATGATTCCGCCATTTCTTTCAGTGTCTTGCAACGTTCACCTAATAGTTTGATTAATTCAACTAATTGTGGACCTGTGCTGGTATCGATATTTTGTTGTTCGATATGCCATGCGAGGTAGGTTGCTACTTCTTCAGCTGGCAGGGTATTGATGTAGTGATGGTTCAGCCACTGTAATTTTTCAGTGTTGAATGCACTTGCTGACTTGCTGATAGCATCAAGAGAGAAATATTCTTTCATCTCTTCAATAGTGAAGATTTCTTGGTCGCCGTGTGACCAGCCTAAGCGAACTAAATAGTTTAGTAGTGCTTGTGGCAGATAACCGTCATCACGGTATTGCATAACGCTAACTGCGCCATGGCGTTTAGAGAGTTTTTTGCCATCATCGCCTAGAATCATCGAAACGTGAGCATATTCAGGCACTGGTGCTCCCAATGCTTTCAGAATATTGATTTGACGAGGTGTATTATTAATATGATCTTCACCACGAATGACATGAGTAATTTCCATATCCCAGTCATCAATAACAACACAGAAGTTGTAAGTTGGTGAGCCATCAGTACGGCGAATGATCAGATCATCCAGTTCTTGGTTACTGAATTCAATTGGTCCACGAATGGTATCATTGAAAATAACGGAGCCATCTTGTGGGTTACGGAAACGGACAACATGTGGCTCTGCCGCCGTGTGGTTATGTTCATGGTCACGGCAGCAACCGTCATAGCGTGGTTTTTCACCCTTAGCCATTTGATCTTCGCGTAATGCTTCTAAACGCTCTTTAGAACAGTAGCAACGGTAAGCGGTGCCAGCTTCTAGCATTTCGTCGATCACAGCATTGTAGCGATCAAAACGTTTAGTTTGGTAGTAAGGGCCTTCATCCCAATTTAAATTCAACCAGTTCATACCGTCCATAATGGCATCGATAGCTTCCTGGGTTGAGCGTTCTAAGTCGGTGTCTTCAATACGCAGGACAAATTCGCCCTGATTGTGGCGACTAAATAACCAGGAATACAGGGCGGTACGAGCACCACCAACGTGCAGGTAGCCAGTTGGGCTTGGTGCAAAACGGGTTTTGATTTTACTCATCGAGATTGCCTTAATTGCGAAACGTTGTTTCTTGTGCGCTTATATTCATCGGATTTTATGCAACACAACAATAGGGAATGAACACGATTGTTATATTACGGGCTAAAAGGGAGACGCGCATCCATGAAAGGATGACTTCATGCGCTGACCTTGCATCCTGATTTTATTAAGCATTGCTAAAATGTCCCTCTATTCTATCATCCTATAATGAATCCTCAATCAGCTTCTCTCTTTACAGATAAAGAAAATCATCAAATTGAAAAAATAGTGTCTAAGATTTTTAGTCTGGATAGCTTTTGGTGATTTTTTTCTAAGAAAATTTAGTAAGATATTGTAGATAATTGATTAAAAAGGGCACTTGTTAGGTGATAATTAAAACATCTTGATTATTTTTGCAACGAACAGAAAAAATCTATTCAAAAACCGTTGACTCAGAATGTAGTATCCCTATAATGCACCTCCATCGACGACGGGGCGATTAGCTCAGTTGGTAGAGCACCTCCCTTACAAGGAGGGGGTCAGTGGTTCGAGCCCGCTATCGCCCACCACCGCCGACGATGACAACATAAATGATTGGGCGATTAGCTCAGTTGGTAGAGCACCTCCCTTACAAGGAGGGGGTCAGTGGTTCGAGCCCGCTATCGCCCACCAATTATTTATGGCAATGTAATTATTATGAAGTGGGCGATTAGCTCAGTTGGTAGAGCACCTCCCTTACAAGGAGGGGGTCAGTGGTTCGAGCCCGCTATCGCCCACCACTTCATCTTTTCTTGCATTAAAAAATTCAGATGGGTCATTAGCTCAGTTGGTAGAATCGTTAACTGTTAACAAGATGGTTGCTGGTTCGATCCGAAGGGCAAAGAACCAAGAATAATGTTTTCAGATGGGTCGTTAGCTCAGTTGGTAGAGCAGTTGACTTTTAATCAATTGGTCGCAGGTTCGAATCCTGCACGACCCACCATCTAAAGTAGTAAATAATTCAAAGCAGTACCGATGGGTCGTTAGCTCAGTTGGTAGAGCAGTTGACTTTTAATCAATTGGTCGCAGGTTCGAATCCTGCACGACCCACCATCAAAATATTAGCGTCATGAAGTGGGCGATTAGCTCAGTTGGTAGAGCACCTCCCTTACAAGGAGGGGGTCAGTGGTTCGAGCCCGCTATCGCCCACCACTTCATCTTTTCTTGAGTCAAAAATCCCTATTATTTCCTACTTAGTCTTTCATTAATAAGTATTGTGATATGTTTTGAATCATTTGGTTATAGTATAAAACACCAAACGAGGCAAAATAACACATCCTCTCATGATGATTATCATTTATCTTGCGTAAATCGTCATTTCACTTGCCACGTGCTATTCCTATTAAGCCTCAATAGATATCTATATATACTATTATATTATTCATATAAATTACTGAATTGCAGATACTGTTATTTATCGAATAATTCGATAACAAGGTTTTTCCTTGCGTAGCGAGGAACCAGATTGCTTCTAGGTTTGTATATAGTTAACTAAAATAAATCATAAAAATTACATAAGTTAAATTTTATGCATGATAAAATGGGTATATCATCATATCTATTTTTTGTATGAAATGAATTTTGATGATTAAGAATTAGGTTCATAAAAGGTACGATAGAAATGAAATAGTGCTATACGATACAGATAGTCTATGTTGGCTTAAATAAATTATTCAGAATATTCTTAAGATCTAAATAGGGAAGTTTGCAATTAAACATTTTCTTTTTTTGCAGATAAAGAATATCTGTAAAGTAGTATATTAGTGAATAATCCTAGTTACTCATATTTTGATAATCTTAAATTTCAATAATTTCATCATGTTTGAGAATAAATAATATTAAAATAAGATTATCGATAATCATTAAAGTTCATATTTTTGTGATACTCATCAAGTAAAGTGAATGTTCGACTTCCTTAACGTTAATGTTTTGTTATGTTGAATAAGGCGGTACATTACATTCACTATGGTACTTTAAAAATATAGCATTAATTAATTTGCGGCATGCTGTTCAAAAATGTAAGTGATTGATATCTTATGTTGCAAAATAGTTATATATGTAAAACATATATTTTTTACTTTCTTTTACAGAAAATGTTCACATGGAGTGGTTTTTCGCTCTAAAAAGAATCACTGTTAACATGAAACGATTAACTTTGTTACAGTGTTAAATAATTCTGTTTATTTCCTTTATTTTTGGATTTTTTGACGGGAAAGTGAGTAGTTTTTAGTGAATTGTCTCGCAATGTGGTCTTTCGCCTAAGTTTCGTAGGTGGTATTCACTGGCTATCAGTTTGTATAACGCATTGATAAATAAAAGGTAATTCATTTACCCGTCTTATTTGTATAGAGAAAAATATTTTGTTACATAGTTGCAATGTCATTTTTGGACTAGTTGAAACTAATTAGAAGGCTAGTATATCATTTGCTTAGTGATGTTGGATGTATCACCGTGTTTTATCAATGAACTATATAGTACATATAAAATAACAATAAAAATGGTAGAAAATATCTACCGATTTTTATTCAATTAATATAGATTGAAGCGAGAATGTTTATGAATACAAAATATCCTGTCGCTTGTGCAGTTGGACAAAAAATTAAATCTTTAAGAAAAGCTCAAGGCTACACAGTTTTTCAATTAGCTAAAGAGATCGACATTAGTGAACAACAACTATTTCGTTATGAGCGTGGTGTGAATCGCATTGATATCGACTGTTTAGTTCGTGTATTAAAGGTATTAGGCGTGAATATGGGCGAATTCTTCAGCGAAGTTCTCCAAGATGATACCAACGCCTCAGAGGAAAGAGAATCTAAAGGGTTCAATGACTCGCTTTATTCTCTCGTATAATATCAATTCATTGCTTAAGTTTCATAATGAAACAAACTAAGTTTGTTAATTAAATTGTTTCAATTTAGAACGGTATAATTAATTAATCTAAATTAATTGGTCACAGCAATTGAATATATTAATACGTATCTCATCTTGAGTATTTACAAAAATAAAAGCCCATTTGGGCTTTTATTTTTTTATGCGAAAATTAAGTTTATAACCGTTATAAAATAGGTTTTCTAATCTTTGAATTATTAATCTTGTTCAGCTTGTATTGGCTCTAAAATAACGGTGACAATACGAGGACCAATCATTTCATCAATCTTTAACTGCATATTGTCTAATTTAATGATATCCCCTTGAATTGGTTCATTTTCAGTATTCACGTGAATAAATTGGTTGAGTGTTTTATCTGAATCTACTTCAATCTGAATTCCATATGACTCATAAATTTCATTTAACCGTGTAGTGCCCTTTAAGCTTAAACCTGAAGCAGGTAGCTCCATGACCGTTAGCTCAGTCGAGGTTTGCTCGGAAAACAACCTTTCTAAGAATAAGCGATTTTGTGGTTTCAAAACGACAAATAGGTGGTCATTTGCCATTAAGATAGTTGAACCTCTCGGCGGTAAAACGCTTTTTTCTCGAGTGATCATTGCGATAACGGTTTGGTCAGGCAGCGCTAATTGCGACAAACGGCGTCCAACAGCAGAGCAGTCCTCACCAAGTGTATATTCAACTAAGTCAGCATCAATCTGATCTACCGCAGTAATGTCCAAAGTTGCAGCCGGAAGTAATGGCGGTGGCTGCATAAGATTCAGTTTGCGAGCAAAGTAAGGTAGTGTGGAGCCTTGTAGGGTTGCTGAAATTAATACCACAAAGAAGACAACATCAAAAATCAGATTAGCGCCAGGTAGCCCATAAATGAAGGGGAAGATGGCAAGAATAATCGGCACTGAGCCTCTTAAGCCCACCCAAGAAATCAATGTGATTTCATTACGAGTGAAACGGAATAGTTTTAACACTGGGACAACCGCTAGTGGTCTTGCAATAAACGTTAAGACTAAGGCGATAAGCAACCCTTCCTGCCATACCTCAAGTAGGGAACTCGGATTAACCAGCAGACCCAACATGACGAACATAATAATCTGGCTTAACCAAGCAAGCCCATCATGGAATAGGAATGTATTACGCTGGAAAACAAAGGAATGGTTACCAATAACGACACCTGTTACGAAAATGGATAAGAACCCACTGCCATCTAGGTTACTGGCAACGCCAAAGGAGAATAGTCCACAAGCTGCCACAAGAACAGGGTAGAGACCTGCTGCGAGTAATTTAATTTTATTGATTATTTTTATTGAAATCCAACCTACACTGATTCCAACAATCGCGCCAATTCCCATCTGACTAATAAATAGTAAAATTAATTCACTGCCAGAAGACTGTTGATTCATCAATAATTGCAATAGTCCAACAGTGAGGAAAATTGCCATTGGGTCGTTGGTAGCACTTTCTATCTCTAAGGTTGCTTGGAGACGCTCATTTAAGTAAATGCCCGCATTACGTAATAAGGAAAATACTGCGGCTGCATCGGTAGAACCAACAATGGCACCTAAGAGTAACCCTTCAAGAAGTGGAATACCTAGAATGTAGGCGGCGGCTAACCCTGTGATGCCTGCGGTAATTAACACACCAAAAGTCGCTAAGGTAAATGCAGGTTTCCAAACTAACTTAATCGATTTTACTGAAGTTTGTAAGCCACCATCGAAGAGGATTAATGCAAGGGCGAGGGAACCCACGGCATAAGAGACGTTGACGTTATCAAAGGTGATTCTTCCTAACCCATCTTCACCGGCAAGCATACCAATAAAGAGGAACATGACTAGCATGGGCAGACCGAGCCTTGCAGACAACTTGCTAGAAAAAATACCGAGTAAAATCAATATGGATGAAAGTAATATTAGTTGTTCAATAGTCGGCATAATCAGTTTTCAGTTAGAGGTGAATAAAACGCTGACGATGCATCGCAAAGCGCATGAGGTAGCTCAAGATGTTATAAAAGTGACAAAAATATGCATTTGATAGCACTTTCATACTAAAGTAGCTAAATAAACATTATCATTCATACTATTATGATTATATATGAATCATTTAAAACATATTGGTATTTTACTGCATTTTTTAAAATTTAATTTCTAGAAATAGCCTGATTTTTTATTAAACTCAGGTTAATTATGGTTTTTTTGCATGTAAATGTTATTTGGGGAAAAGAGAAAAAAAGATGTGAGGAGTTAATGACATGATAAACAAAATAAAAGTCGATGAATTTATATCACCGACTTTATGTTATTTAGTGAAAACGGGCTCTTCTTGCAAGAGTATCACCAATGAATTGTATTCCTTGGACAATAATGACTAAGGTAACAACCGTAATTGCCATGGCGACATTATCAAAGCGCTGATAACCATAATTTAATGCAAGATCACCAACACCACCCCCACCAACTGCGCCTGCCATTGCGGTCGCGCCAACAAGTGTGATACTGGCAGCGGTTAAACTTAATATTAAGGATGACTTTGCTTCGGGAAGTATAAAATGCCAAACAATTTGCCAGTTTGTGGCACCCATTGCATCTGCGGCTTCAATAATCCCAGAGTGGACACTTAATAACGAGTTCTCAACGAGCCTTGCGGTATAAGGTGCAATATAAATTACTAATGGCACAATCGCAGCAGTAGTGCCAATCGAGGTACCCACGACAAAACGCGTTAGTGGGATGATTGCCACTAATAAAATAATAAAGGGCAATGAACGGAATATATTAATAATAGGATTAATAATTCGATAAATACGTTTATTTTCCCAAATTCCCTCAGGTCGCGTAATCACCAATAAGATGCCTAATAAGATCCCAAAGAGAGATCCTAAAACTAGCGCAATACTGACCATGGTGAATGTTTCTGACATGGCTAATAAAAACTGTTTACTTGTCAGTGCCGTCTCAAAAAAATCACTCATACTGTCCCCTTGTTTACTGCAACGCCGCGATGACGTAAGAAAGCTATCGCTTCGTCGATGTGCATTTTATCGCCAAGCATCTGAACAAACATACTGCCAAGAACTACACCGTTTATCTCTTTCATATTGGCAAATAGGATGTTGATCTTAATAATGTTTTTCATGATTAATTCATTTACCACGGGTTCCTGCGCTGATTTACCTAAAAATTCTAACCGGTAAACATCGTCTTGATGCTCAAGCTGATGAAGGACACGTTCAGGAATTTTTTCGTTGAGCACGGTACCCACAAATTTTTGAGTGGTGGGGTGTTTAGGCTGAGCGAAGATATCAAGGACAGTTCCTTCTTCAACAATCCGCCCAGACTCCATAACAGCGACTCGATGGCATATTTGTTCAATCACTTCCATTTCATGAGTGACCAGTAAAATAGTAATGCTCTGCTCACGATTGATTTTTTGCAGTAATGCTAAAATAGATGCGGTAGTTTGGGGATCTAACGCAGAGGTGGCCTCATCACACAACAGAATTTGAGGGTTATTAATCAACGCTCTGGCTATTCCCACTCGTTGTTTCTGCCCCCCAGATAATTGATTGGGATACTGGTTTTTTTTATCACTCAATTCAACATATTCAAGAATGTTATCCACACGCTGCATGATTTCATGCTTATCAACACCGAGTAACACGAGTGGCATGGCAACGTTTTGCGCGACAGTTTTAGTCTCCAGCAAGTTGAAATGCTGAAAAATCATACCAATACTTTTCTTGTGGGCGCGTGTTTGCGATGGACTATGCTCAGCCAGATTATGTTGACCGACCGTGATTGAGCCACTCGAGGGCTTTTCGAGTTGGTTAACGAGACGTATGAGTGAACTTTTACCTGCACCGCTATAGCCAATAAATCCGAAGATATCTCCTTTATTAATATGCAAATTAATATCTTGTAGAGCGATTAGAGATTGCCCATTTTTGTTATACACTTTTTGGACATTATTAAATTCAATCATCCTTTTTTACTCCACATTTTCAGTCTGTTGCACGCGCTGAGCTGGAGGGAGTGCGGGCTGCCATTCATCACCTAATAACTCATTCTCTGTACTGGTTTTAACCCGCTCAAGATGCTGTTGTTGATGAGCTAAATACAATTTAGCCGCGATATGATCGGCTAAACGCTCAGCCCCAGTATTGGTCCCTGGGATCAAACCAATGACAGGTCCCATGCTGAGTGAAGCGCTTAAATTAAAGCAGTAAAAATGGTCAATAAATGGGAATTCGTAACCCGTTTTGGCTTGTAATTCAAAATGTTTTCCAAGATAGGGGTGCGCAGCAAGTTCATCATTCTCTTCACCTTTAGGAGGGGTATAGACATCTCCCCATGTTTTAATGAACGGTGCGAGGCGATGAAATGCAGAGTGCTTATGCCAATTCAAACGATAGCCCGTCGCCAAGATAAGGTAATCAAAAGAGAAATTCCCCTGAGTCGTGGAAACATGCAATTTATTCTCTTTGAGAGCCACATGATTGACTTGGGTATCGAAATTAAAATAGGCATGAGCATGGCGAGAAACACGTAAAGTACTGCCATGAGGAGCGGGAGTTTTCGCTTTCAAAACATAATCGGCATAGTGCCATTTTTGCGCGTCAGTAAAATACCCGTAAGCATGAGTAAAGCCAGCACTGCCTGCGACTTTACCGCGGTTAACTCTCGGCATCTCCTTTGCGCGGATTAATAACTCAACCGACTTAGCTCCGTGTTCTAACGCGGTAGCGGAACTGTCCATCGCGCCAGCACTGTAGCCTACCACGCCAATACTCAGACCGTTAAATCGTTGATAGTCACTGCCTGCGTATGAGTGTTCCCAATAATCGGAGGGAATTTTATCCATAAATTCAGGAATATTAGGCTCACTGAATGATTCCATGCCCGTCGCAATAATGACATGTTGTGCCATAAAGTGAGTTGACCCATTAGGCGTCTCAAACGTGAGTTCACGACCCTGAGGGGTTAGTTTGACATCAATGAGTTGATGCTGGCTAAGCAGTGTCGGTGCAGTCATAGTTTTAAACCATTGTAGGTATTCACCCCACTGCAAACGAGGAATTTTATCAAGAGCTTCCCATGCTTCATTCCCAAATTGGGCTTTAAACCACGCTTGGAATGTTAAAGAAGGGGATGCGAGAGCAGGGCCTACCACCTGTTTTGGTGAACGTAAGGTTTCCATTAATGCTGGTGTCTGCCAAGGTCCTTCTCTACCGGCGGGAGCTTGATCAAAAATGACAGCATTGATGCCTCGTAATTTAAGCGCGAAAGCCGCCGTAACTCCGGACATACCTGCACCAATAATGGCGACATTAATGTGTTGTTCAAACAGGTTTTCATCAGACAGTGTCCATGTGCCAATGGGTAAATTAAGGTACTGTAGATCCTGTTGTATTTGTGCTTCTAGTGCCGCTAATCCAATAACCGGTTCCATGGCATTACTCCTTATTTTCAGGGAGTTCAAAAGGTTCTCCCAAGGTAAGCATTAAGCGATTAGCCCATGAGAAAAATGCACTAGATTGAATCAAATCCAGCAGTTCCAGTTCCGATAACCCGAGTGAGCGTAATTGGCTTATTTGCTTAACGGAGGCTTGAATCGGTGTTGCTGAGAGTGAAGCAACAAGGTCAATAATGGCTAAGAGTCGTGGTTCATAACCTTCGGCAAGCTCATTGCCTGCGGGAGTCGCTAAGAGTTTTTCGACATCAGCATAATGTTCTTTTGAATATTGGCTCGCTTTGCGAGCATGCACAGAAGCACAATAAATACAGCCATTGACTTTACTTACGACAGCAGCAGCAAACTCTCTTTCCCAGCGAGGTAATCCTCCTGAGGTATAAAAAATGCCGCGGTCAATCTGTGTGCGTAGTGCTAAAATTTCACTTTGATGAGCCAAAAGTAAGAAATATTCAGAATTCAGCTGACCATGTTTTTTCATGGTCTGAGTTTCATTCTCATCAAGTGTATTAGCGTCCCGTGCGGATAGCCAAGATTCCCAACCTAATTGTGATTGCGTGAACACTGTCGGTGACGTTTGTCCTAATTGTGTTTGACTAGCATGGTTCCAAATACCAGCTTTAATGGTTTGAGGTTCATTGACGCGATGCCCAGTATTCGGATTTTGTCCAATTAATAAACCTAAGCCTGTAACCAATCGAGATTGGTAAGTGACAAAAGTTATGAGCTGAGCAAGTAAAATAATATCGGGCTCAGACCATCCTTGTTGAATGAATTGCTGTGTTAAGGCGTAATCGGCTTGATTAGGGTTGCTCACTAATATGTGCAAATATTTTTCGGCTAAAGCGAGATGAGCGGTGATTTCAATCTCTGTGTGTGATGACAATAATTCAGCATAATATTTTTCGAGCAATACGGAACCTGTTATTTTCGCCACAAGATGCGCAAAATAATATTTCACATTGAGTGTCAATAATTTGGAAGGTGCTGAAAAAATAGCATCAAAAGCAGCTTGAGTATTTTCTGTTGCTACAGGTCTTTCTGCGCGAGTTTTTGCTAATTCAGAGTCTGGTGTCAGGTTAAGAAGAAAATTAATTAAATCATATTTTGTTGTCATAAATAACTCACTTTATTTAAATTTTTTTATCTCCTTCATTACATATCAATCACATCATTATTCGAACTACCATTTTGTTATATGGTTATAACCATTTTGTTTTGGCATATTTTTATATCTATTTTTATTTAAGTTATAACGATCAGATCTAAGACGTTAAATAAATCCTGTTTATACTCCGGTCAATTAGCAATATAAAAACGGAATGTAATTGAAGGGTAACCACCATGGGGAATATCTCAATGTTCAAACAAAAAATAATAAATTTATCTTTAGTGGCAACAGCAATAATTGTATTAGCAGGATGTGGCGATAATAAAGAAAAAGACAGTGCAGATAAAAAGCAAATTACAATTGGCTTTGGGGTAGGGAATTATATTGATCAAGTGGATAAAGGCATTGTTCCTATTTTAGAAAAGAAAGGTTATCAGGTGACATTACGCCAATTTTCGCAAAATAGGCAAATTAACCCTGCATTTGAAGAAGGCGCTATTGATGCATCGGTAAACCAAAGCCGTGCTTATATGGAAGCTTATAACCAAAAAAATAATATCAACATGGTTGCATTGGCAGATTCACCAAGCGCACCACAAAGTTTACGTTCAAATAAGCATAAATCGTTGGATGAAGTGCAAGATGGCATGATTGTGGCTCTGTCTAATGACCCAGTAAACGCGGAGCGTGGTGCGAGAATTTTAGAACAATTAGGTTGGATTAAAATCAAACCTAATGTGAGTACGCTTAACTTTAGTGTGAATGATATTGAACCTGCTAAATATAAACTGGATATTCGTGAAACCGATGCAGCTCAAGGTTTGCGTTTATTGGATGATGTGGATTTTGTCGTCGTGAATGGTAACTATGTGGCGAGTGCAGGTCAGCGTATTGCTGATGGTTTAGTTGTTGAAAATTCACCGCTTGAGCACCGAGTTATTGTGACGGTTCTGCAAAAAGACCTTGATACGCAATGGGCAAAAGACTTAAAAGAAGCTTTTGAATCAAAAGAATACGCAGATTATATTCGTTCTCAACGTCTGTATGATGGCTTTATTGAGCCTGCAGCATGGGCTAATTACGCTAAATAATTTTCGAACAAGGTTGCCAGTTTGATGACGCAATTGGCAACTCATTCTCTAAGAAGGATAGACAAACGTCATAGAGTTGGTTATTACCTATTCAGAATAAATAAAAAATCCAAAATAAAATTGTCTTAATAAAAGCCAAAATCAGATAGGGGAAAATGATGACTAACGAGGTTTTGAATGCACTGAATGTATTAAAGTCTAAAAAATGGGTCGATTTAACACACAGTTTTGACAAAGACTCACCGCATTTCTTTATGTTTGATTCGGCAGACTTTAAAACATTATTTGATTATTCCGACGGTTTTTTTGCTCAGCAATTTACTTTTCCTGGACAATACGGCACACATATTGATGCTCCTTGCCATTTTGTTGAAGGAAAACGTTTTTTACATGAATTAGAACTGCAAGAATTGGTATTGCCACTGATTGTTATCGACCAATCAAAACGCGCAGAACAAGATCCCAATTTTGCATTTTCTCGTGACGATGTTTTGGCATTTGAGCGGGAATATGGGCGAATTGAACCTGACAGCTTTGTGGCATTACGCACAGACTGGTATAAGCGCTGGCCTTCTCAAGATGCGATGGATAACAAAGATGGTGAAGGTAATAATCAAATTCCCGGTTGGGGAATGGATGCGCTCAAGTTTTTATTTGAAGAACGTGGAGTCAAAGCGATAGGGCATGAAACTTTTGATACCGATTCGGCAAAAGATTTTCGCCAAAATAATGGGCTGTTAGGTGAGTATTACGTATTAGAACAAGATACCTACCAAATAGAGTTAATGGCAAATTTAGATCAACTACCTATTCGCGGTGCCGTGATTTTTAATATTGTGGCTAAACCCAATAATGCGAGTGGTTTTCCTGTTCGTTCATTTGCCATTCTTCCCTAAAAATCTTAAACGCCTTTCTTGCAATATAAGAGGAGAAAGGCGTTATAAGCGGAAAAATATGCCGATGTTATAGCGCAAATATAATCCAAGCCGTGGCTAACAACATACACAAAACAGCGACAATCCCGCCTGATTTAGCAAACTCAGCGAATGAAATTTTCACACCATAAGCAGCCGCTTGTTCTACCACGATAATGCCTGCCAAACTACCAAAAACAAATAAGTTGCTGGAAAAGCCTGAGCCGAGCACCAGTGCCGCACCTAATGCATCCGCATTACCATCAGGGGTTAAAAACGGAACTAACAGCATAACGGACGGATTGTTTCCCACGATCGTACTCAAGACACCTGTCACTAAAAATAGAATTAGAGGGTTATTGAGCTCAACGCCATGGGCTCGTAGATCGTTGAGCATCTGTTGAGGTAAGCCAGTACCCGCAAATGCGGCGTTGACTACAAACAATCCCATGATGAGCAATAAGAGGTTGCCATCTACCAGCTTAAGCATATCGCTAGAAGCGATTGAGCGGTTCAATAATAGAAAACCTGCTGCCGTCAAGGCGATTAATTCTTTTGGGATGTCACTGACCACAAATGCCACAATAACCGCCAGTGTAATCACGCCAGCTTTGGCCGTTTCCCATGTATCAAGCGGGGTCGGTGGTGAAACCGTTTTGGGGGTATTGTTTGGCTCTTTGGCTAAATACCAGCGGTTTCGATACAACCAAACCAGCACAAGCCATGTGAGAGGTAAAGACAATAATGCCGGTATTGCAGAAGATTGCAGCAAGCCCACAAAAGAAATATCTAATCCTTGTGCCGCAATCATGTTTTGTGGGCTACCAATGAGCGAACCTGTTGCGCCGTTATTCGCTGCAAAACAAAATCCGAGCAAAAAGGGAATGGGATTTAGCCCGCGAGAAAGCGTGATAGAAACCAGTAACGGGGTCATTGCGACGACAACCACATCGTTAGTAAGAAGTGCTGAAAGTAACCCGCCGACAACAATGAGCACAGCTAGCAGGGTTGGGGCACTGACTTTTAACATGGCAACGCGATCCGCAGTCCAGTTATAAAAGCCGGAGACCACAAATGAAGCAGACACCACCATTAAGCCAAATAACATGCCGATAGTCCGGTAATCGATGGCATTCCACGCGTGAGGTGGTGTAATGCTATCGATTGCCATCATGGCTAAAGCACCGATGACTGCGGCACCTGTTCTATCGACTTTAAAACCAGGAAGCTTGCCAAATGCCATGGCAACATAGACCAATACAAAAATAATAATGGTAAGTGTCATATTGTTCACATTTATTCTGAAGGATTAGAGGGATTTTACGGTGAATAAGATTACAGGCAAGATAAAAAAACGTTTAGTTTTTAATTGAGTAAACGCAGTCAAACTAAGACATTCGTAATGCGATGTAATTTACCCGATTGATATTAATGAATTTGTTGGGTATTGATTTTTATGCATAATAAAAAAGAGATAAATATAAATAAAATGAGGCTGTTATGAAAATTATCGTAACGAGTGAGATTACGACTGAAGATAGAGAAGCGTTATTTACGGGTTTAAGAAGCTACAACCAACATTTTTTACAGAATAGTTATTTCGGTCAATTAGGTGTTTATAGCAAAGATGAAAAGGGTGTGATGAAAGGTGGATTGCTTGCCTCAATTAAGGGGCGATGGCTATGTATTGACTATTTATGGGTCGATGAATCAATGCGTAAAAATGGATTAGGCAGCCAATTAATGTGCTCAGCAGAAGAAGAAAGTAAAAAATTAGGTTGCCACAATGCGTTAGTTGATACGTTTAGTTTTCAAGCACTACCATTCTATGAAAAGCTTGGATATATAAAACTGATGTCATTGCCTGATTTCCCTGAGCTGGGAATGCAGCGTCATTATCTTTCTAAAAGTTATATGACGGGATAGTGGGTCATTGATGTATATTGCCGCCGTTCCTTTATCTATTCATTAGCGCGAGCCGATAAGTTAACAGGTAAGTATTGACTGTTTCGCCATTGAGATAATATTTCGGTTGCAGTTAATCTTAGTGGTTTATTTGTATCACTAGATGTGTTTAGGTACTGAGTAGAATATTCCAGCAAATGACCATCCTTAAAAATAAACCAGCGATCGGTAGTTGGTTGTAAGACGGCTGGTTGTTGCTTACCGTAATATACAAAGATTTTATAACGTTCTTGCTGTGTTTGTTCATTTGGCGAGCCTTCTATTTGAATCACGTGATTTGGCGTCATCCCGACTTGAACCACTGATAGTGATTTTTCTATTGTGCAACCTGTTACTAAGCTACAAAGAAATAGAGTGGCGATTATTCGCATAGAGATTCGCTCATCAAATAGGAATATGAGCAAAATAATATCGGTGTATCAGTCAAGATGAAATAGGACGAGTCAGTATTTTGGCTCATGGGTTTACTATCATTAGCTAGGATATTTTAGTATTTCACAGGAATGTGAATAACCAGTCTTCGTGTAATTAATTGATTTTATTGATTATTAACTTGTCCCCTGCAGGAATCGAACCTGCAACTAGCCCTTAGGAGGGGCTCGTTATATCCATTTAACTAAGGGGACATTGAGATGGCGCGGGTGAGCGTTTGGCATTTTACTGTCCACCTCCCATCGAATCAAGCTGTTACAACCAATTTCTCTATTTTTATCTTTCTTCGACATTTCTTTGTTGGGTTTTTAATCATTTCCGTCGTAATGAAAAAATAATTTCAGATAAGTCTATCTCTATGTTAATTCGCTAATTAATGCCATATACCGTTGTAATCGTTGTTTTCAAGGCGATCAAGTTATACTTCTTATGATAAGTTGATAATTAAATAGGTTATAATTATGCGAATAAGGTAATTAAACCACTCAAAACGTTTAACACGTTTTTCTATTTGCTTCTATGATAAGGCGATTAGCAATAACGATAAAAACACCATGGCAAGGTGGACTAAAGGATGGAGAGAATGATGAAGTTTCGCATGAGTAGCGTTCTTCTCGCGGGAGTTTTAATGGTTGGGTGCGCTAGCGTTGACCCAGAAACGCAGCAGCGTTCAGACCCGTTAGAAGGCTTTAACCGAGCAATGTTTAACTTTAACTATAATGTCTTAGACCCCTATGTCTTAAGACCTGTAGCGGTTGCTTGGAATGATTATGTGCCAATGCCTGCCCGAAACGGACTCAGTAACTTTCTTGGCAATCTAGAAGAACCCGCTAGCATGCTAAACAGTTTTTTGCGTGGGGAAGTGGAGCAAGGGTTCAAACACTTTAACCGCTTCTTCTTAAACTCCGTATTTGGTATCGGTGGTTTAATCGATGTTGCCGGTATGGCAAATCCTCAATTGGTGAAAGAGGAACCTAAACGTTTTGGTAATACATTAGGCTACTATGATGTCGGTTATGGTCCTTATGTTGTATTACCGGGTTATGGTAGTGCGACATTGCGTGAACAGGGCGGTGACCTTGCTGACGATCTCTACCCAATGCTGAGTTATTTAACGTTCTGGATGTCGGCAGGTAAATGGGCATTAGAAGGTATTGAAACTCGTGCAAGATTGCTCGATTCTGATGGACTACTGAAAAGTTCTTCCGACCCTTACTTGATGTTCCGCGAAGCATATTTCCAGCGTAATGATTTCTTATCGAAAGGCGGTACCTTGCAGCCAGCTGAAAACCCAAATGCGGCGGTGATTGAAGGGGAATTGGATTCGATTGATTAACTGATTGGATGGGGTTTATCACTCTCTATGTTTTTTTAGACATCAGAGAGTGATAAAAATACTGCTAGTCATTGTCCTGTTTTCCTCGTTGGATGACTGTGTCAATCACGGCACTGACGACTAACACGCTAACAAAGCTGATAGTAAATAATGTACCCATAACTTCCTCCTACATTTTCTTCATGGTTTTCCTCAAACGATCGCTTAGTGAGCAATTTTACTGTTTCTTCATGTCAAAAAAATGAAGGTCAGCATCGCATTTAAAAATGAATGGGTGAATAAATATGACTGGAACCAGTACATGAATAAGCCGCAGGAATGTTTTTAACAATAAAATAACATCGGGCTATAATTAATATATAAATCTGTACAAAAAAAAGTCAAGAAAAATTTGGTTTGAGGATGATTTTTCTGCGAAGGGCAGAAAAAGAAAGTCGAGCAGAGGAAGAAATAGAAGAGGGAGATATCAGGGGAGCGAGCTCCCCTGATAGGAGAAAACTGATTAGAAGGTATAGTTAAAGTTAACGCCGTATAACCATGCAGAGCCTTCAGATTTGAAACGAACTTCGGAAGTAGGATCTTTTTCGATCAATCTTTCATTAATATTGACCTTTTTACCGTACATATAAGCAATACCTAAGTCCACAGAAGCATCTTTGTTAAATGCATAAGTGGTACCTGCGGTGAGCCAGTAACGGTCTTGGTCAGGAATAGAAATTGAACGGTATTTAGATGGCACTGGGCTTTCATCGTAAGCAATACCGGTACGGAAGGTCCAGTTATCATCGTAGAAGTAGGTGGTACCTAATGCTAAGCGCCATGCATCATCAAAGTTTTCTGGTTTATGGAATAGCTCTTTGCCATCACTTTTTCTATAGGCAGTTAAGTCTTTGAAAGTACTCCAACCTGTATAAGAAACACTGTAGTGCAGTGCCCATTTCGGATCGACTTTATGGTAACCGGAGAATTCCCAAACATCAGGTAGGTTTAAATCTAAAGTTCCCTTAACAGTCTTACCCCCCGTAGGGTTAAGCGCTTGAATTGGTGGTAATGGAAGGTTTGGGATCCCGTTAGAATATTTACCATCTTCAAATTTCACTTTCACTTTTGAACGGTAGGTAAAACTTAAACGGTTATCTTGGTTGATTTCATACAGAAGCCCCGCGTTCCAACCGTAACCCCAATCATCACCTTTTAATTTAGCGGCATCTGTGCTTGGTGTAATTCCCAAACCACCAAGACCTTTAGCTTTCTCGCCCATGTGACGTGTAATTTCAGCATCGGCATAAACGGCATTCGCACCTAAACCAAAACTGAAGTTGTCGTTGATACGATAGGCGCCGCTTAAATTTAAGTTAACGGTTTTTAAATCTGTTTTACCGCCAACTAAGCCTGCTGCATAATCTTTATGGAAGTCAGTCGCGAGGCCAAAGTTAGTGGTCATGGAAGTACCAACTGCCCATTTATCATTGATTGGAAAGATAAAGTGAGCGTTAGGTACTACGGCATTAGGGGCGATGTTATTGGCAGTATACTTATCGTCATCACGCCCTTTGATATCTACGGTTGGGTCAATATAAACCGCACCAATTGACATGGTTGGTCGATCAAATAACATCATTGCAGCTGGGTTACGGCTGCCTTCACTTGCGTTGTCGCCGACGGCTCCTGCGCCTGAAAATGCACGTCCTAAGGCTGAGGTTGAATATTCATTCAGCAAAAAACCAGCTGCGCTTGCATTGGAGGAGATAACAGCCACTGCGATTGCTAAAGCTGATCGAGCAAATAGGTTTTTCTGGTTCATGACCAAAACCCTCTAGTAGTTTTATTTAAATAAGCGACTTCTATCGCAAGAAGCGCTGAATTGTAGGGTCGCTTGCCTCAATGACAAATCAGACCAGTTCACTGAGTATAGGTCTGACCACTGGGTATGTTGCAAGGTTGTTTTGTTTTTGTGCGATTTTTATTTTCGAAAATGCGATGCAATTAACAAAATGGCAACATTCGAATGAGCTTAACGAGTAAGAAATGCTCATATAAGGAACTAGATCAAACTTATGTTGGATTATTAGCAATTAAATTTGATATCACTAGTGTTTGGCACTTTTTCAGCGTTATGATACTTACTTAACAGTTTGTTCATTGGGAGAATAAAATGACTGATGCGATTAAACGTTGTAGCGCGGATGAAACGGCTGCATGCTGCTGTGTAGATGTCGGTACTGTACTGGAAAATAAGGATTGCACCGCATCGTATCAGCAAGTTTTCGCCACTCAGCAAGACGCTGAAGCGATGTTGAAAACACTCACTGAAAAAGCGAAATCAGTAGAGTCAGAACCGTGCGAAATTACTCACTCAATCAACCCTGTTGCAGGTGGTGTGGAGTTATCCGCGAACTTTACATTTAGCTGTGAAGCAGAAAGCTTGATTTTCCAATTAGGCTTACGTTAATCAAACGTTTGAATTCCTTCTCAAGGCCCATTGACTCTATTATTTCGCGTATGCGTCATTTCTAGAAGTGAATGGGTTTTTTCTGACTAAAAACCCACCAAATTTCCTGCCATTATGGCCAATTGATTGTAACTTGTGTGTGAGCTCGCATTTTTTATCGACACTGATTGATAAATGTGACGAATATGTTAACTATTCACACAGGTCAGACCTCTTATTTTAATCACAACAACTCTACTTTATTTTCCTTTTAGCAGGAGCGACCATGAATCAACTCTCTCACCATGGCGATAATCGGCATTCAGTAAAAGAAAGAATTGCCATTGTTAGCGGATTACGTTTGCCTTTTGCTAAGCAATCTACGGCTTATCTCAATATTCCCGCTGTGGATTTAGGCAAAACTGTCGTTGCAGAACTACTTCATCGTAGTGATATCGATCCATCGATTATTGAACAACTGGTGTTTGGTCAAGTTGTTCAAATGCCGGAAGCGCCCAATATTGCGAGAGAAATTGTCTTGGGCACAGGAATGAGTGTTTCGACAGATGCCTACAGTGTATCTCGCGCCTGCGCTACCAGCTTCCAAGCTATTGTGAATGTGGCACAAAGTATGATGGTGGGTGATATCTCTGTGGGTATTGCGGGGGGAGCAGACTCCTCTTCTGTTTTACCCATTGGTGTCTCGAAGAAGCTCGCTGCAACATTATTAGCATTAAGTAAAGCGAAGTCATTCGGGCAAAAATTATCGCTGATTAGCAAATTGCGCTTGAAAGATTTAGCGCCGGTCGCGCCGGGTGTAGCGGAATACTCAACAGGGTTGCGCATGGGGGATACGGCTGAACAGATGGCAAAAAGCTACCATATTAGCCGTGAGCAACAAGATGAATTAGCACATCGCTCTCATCTATTGGCGGCGAAAGCATGGAAAAGTGGCGTACTGGATGACGAAGTGATGACGGCGTATATGCCGCCTTATAAGCAAGCTTTCTCTCGCGATAATAACGTGCGTGAAAATTCGGTTCTGACGTCTTACGCGAAGCTCAGACCCGCCTTTGACAGAAAACACGGTAGTGTTACTGCTGCGAACAGTACACCACTTACGGATGGTGCGGCAGCCGTGTTGATGATGACTGAATCTCGTGCGAAAGCATTGGGCTACACTCCATTAGGTTATATTAAAAGCTACGCATTCTCGGCGATTGATGTCTGGGAAGATATGTTATTGGGACCGTCTTATGCGACGCCGATTGCGTTAAAAAAGGCGGGACTGACTTTGCAAGATCTTACCTTGATTGATATGCATGAAGCTTTTGCTGCTCAAACGCTCTCTAATATTCAAATGTTTGCGAGTCAACAATTTGCCCAAGAAAAACTCGGTCTATCGAAAGCGATAGGGGAAATTGATATGGACAAGTTTAATGTGTTAGGTGGTTCAATTGCGTATGGGCATCCGTTTGCTGCGACAGGGGCAAGAATGGTCACTCAAACATTGAACGAGCTACGTAGACGTGGCGGCGGTTTTGGGTTAACAACAGCCTGTGCGGCAGGTGGGCTCGGAGTGGCAATGATTTTGGAGGCAGAATAATGACGCAACATTCGACGGTAGTCACGGAGCCAGCATTCACGTTAAAGATAGTTAATGGCAATGTTGGTGTGATTTATATTGATGTTCCTAATGAAAAAGTGAATACCTTGAAAGCTGAATTTGCACAGCAATTTCATGCTATTTTACAGCAAGCTCAATCCACTTCAGGTCTGAAAGGCTTGGTGATTACGTCAGGAAAAAAAGACAATTTTATCGCCGGTGCAGACATCAGCATGATTGCCAATTGCACTAGCAAAGAGCAGGCGAGTGAATTGTCGAAACAAGGGCATACACTGTTCGACAAAATTGAAAATTATCCGCTGCCAATTATCGCCGCTATTCATGGCGCATGCCTTGGTGGCGGCTTGGAGCTAGCGCTGGCTTGCCATGCGCGTGTTTGCTCTGATGATGATAAAACCAAATTGGGTCTCCCTGAAGTACAGCTGGGTCTACTTCCTGGGTCGGGAGGAACACAGCGTTTACCTCGCTTAATTGGTATCCCTAATGCGCTGGATATTATGCTGACAGGGCGCCAACTGAAAGGCAAACAGGCATTAAAAATGCGGTTAGTGGATGATGTGGTTCCTTTGTCGATTTTATTGGATACCGCTGTGGAGCTAGCGCAAAAAGGCGGTGTGAAACGTAAGCCTCTACCTTGGCAGCAGCGTTTACTCAGTAGTAAATTACTGCGCAATAAAGTATTTGCTAGTGCGAAAGAAAAAACGGTCAAGAAAACCCAAGGGCATTATCCTGCACCAGAGAAAATTATTCAGGTTGTTAAAGCAGGGATGAACCATGGATTAAAAGTCGGTTTTGCCGAAGAAGCCAAAGCTTTTGGTGAACTGGCAATGACACCAGAATCAGCCGCTTTACGTAGCCTATTTTTTGCCTCTACAGCACTTAAAAATGAAACAGGTGCAGAAGCTAAACCTAAAACGATTAAGCAAGTTGGCGTATTGGGTGGCGGCTTAATGGGGGGCGGGATTGCTTATGTGAGCGCTGTATTTGGTAAATACCCCGTGCGTATTAAAGACATTTCAGACAAAGGCATTTCTCAAGCGTTGCGTTACAGCTGGGATTTGCTCTCCCAGCGTGTCAGTAAAAGGCGCTTACCTGTGCGGGAGCGAGATGCCATTATGGCGAGAATCTCTGGTACGCTCACTTATCAAGGGTTAGAAACTGCAGATATCGTGGTGGAGGCGGTTTTTGAGGATCTGGCGCTAAAACGTAAAATGGTGCAAGAAACAGCAAAAATGTCGGAAGGGAAAGCGATATTTGCATCGAATACATCGTCGTTGCCTATTCATCGCATTGCAGAAGGTAGCCCACACCCCGAGAAGGTGATTGGACTGCACTATTTTAGCCCAGTTGATAAAATGCCGCTGGTGGAAGTGATCCCGCATCAGCAAACCGATGCAGCCACAGTAGCGACAACTATTGCGTTTGCTAAGCGCCAAGGCAAAACCGCGATAGTGGTCGGAGATGATGCTGGCTTCTATGTAAACCGAATTTTAGCGCCGTATTTATGTGAAGCTGCACAGTGCCTTGTTGAAGGAAATGCCATCGACCACATCGATAAAGCATTAGTGAAATTTGGTTTCCCAGTGGGACCTTTCCATCTGTTAGATGAAGTGGGTATTGATGTGGGAACTAAAATTCTCCCTATTTTGGTTGAGCGGTTTGGTCATCGTTTTAAAGCGCCAGATGTGCTTGATAAAGTGATTAATGACGATCGTAAAGGCAAGAAAAATGGACGTGGGTTTTATGTTTATGGGCAAACTGGGGGCAAGCTTACTTTCTGGAAAAAATCCACAAAACGCCAAGTTGACCACGGTATTTATTCACTGATTAGCATTCATCCCTCAACGACGACAAGCCAAACAGACATTGCCCAGCGCTGTGTCATGCTGATGCTGAATGAAGCCGCTCGTTGTTTAGAAGAAAACATTATTCGTAGTGCCCGTGATGGGGATATTGGCGCAGTATTCGGTATTGGCTTCCCGCCATTTTTTGGTGGACCTTTCCGTTATATGGATAGCCTTGGGGTCGGCAAAGTCGTCGAAATACTGCAACAGCTGACCGAAAAACACGGTGATAAATTTACGCCGTGTAAATTACTGGTGGATATGGCACAGTCTAATCGTCAGTTTTATCCCGCGGATGATCATGAAAAAAATGCATTATCATCGGAAGAGAATAGCAGCACTAATTAAATTATAATTGCCTTTTAATCAACCTGATACCGCATTTAAATGCTGTGGTTATCAGGTTTTTTATGGCTGAATAACGAAAAATGTCAGTAAAAAACAATGTAAATCATTTTATTTGCAACGGGTTTGTTGCAGAATCTCTTCTCACCCCAACTGATGGTTATCTTTAACTATAATTATCTAAATGAAAAGACCCATATTCTCATGTGGAATAGCGGCACAGATGGTGGATTATGCAAGTTTATATTATGCGTCATGGTGATGCTGTGATACAGGCAGCGAGTGACTCGGCAAGACCATTAACCCAGAAAGGGAAAGATGATTCCATACTCATGGCGAAGTGGTTGCAAGCGCGTCATCCGTTAATTGATACGGTATTAGTGAGCCCATATTTACGGGCAGAGCAAACGTGGCAAGTGATGCGCGATGAACTGTCTTTACCCTCGCAAGTACAGGTTATGGATGGTTTAACGCCTGGCGGAAATGCAGAGTGGGTTGCTGCGCAAATTCGGGATTATGCATTTAGTGGCGCCAAAGCGGTTTTAGTCGTTTCTCATCTTCCACTCGTGGGTTATTTGGTGTCGGAATTGTGCCCTCAAGAAGCACCGCCTATGTTTACAACCTCGACTATTGCGTGCGTTGAGGTGAATACTGAGCAGATGAAATGTCATTTAGAATGGATGCTCAGTCCATCGCAGATCTCATTGATCCAATCCTAAGTTTGAGCATCATGGTGATGAAACAGTCCGTAAATGAGTGCTTAACGGCGAGCACTCTCCGTTGTTTCAATTAATAATAACAGCGAGGCATTACCTCCCCACTCTTTAGGGGCTTGGTGAAAGGCAACAATATCAGGATGTTGGGCTAGCCATAAGGGTGTTTGCTGTTTCAAAATATGCTTACCATGCCCATGCATGATACAAGCACAATGCACATTTTCCCGTTTACATGCTGCTATCAATGCACCAATTTCTTGTTTTGCTTCCATTTGGGTGAGTCCGTGAAGGTCAAGAAATAGCTCTGGTACATAGTCCCCACGACGTAATTTTTTTAATTCATAGGGGTTGGAGTCCGGCCGTAAGAAGCGAGTCGGACCGTCATTATCTAGCTGTGGTTGAAATTCATCAGAAAAATAAAATGAAGCATCTACTTGTTCTTGTTGAACTTTTTTACGGGATGGCTGAGTGACTTTTTCACGAATAGGGGCATGCACTATTTGGTCTTGGTGAATTTTTTTGGCACCCCGAATCGCTTCTTTAAATAGATTAATGTCGCCGTCTTCTAAGGCAAATTTCTTTTTATTCATGGTTAATAAATCATTCTTTTGAGATGGGTAAAACTGCCAGTAGTGTAACCCATTTTTTGCATGAACGGTTATCATAGAATATTTTTAGCGCTACGTAACAAATTTATAACTTTTGCACGTCTATCCATTGACAATAGATAGATAAGTAGTCTAATTGTATATACATATATATACCTTTGTATCCCTACCTTTCATATGTGAAGCCTAATTGGGTTTCTGTTGCCATAGGATGATTTATGTTATTTAAAGCACATGCGAATGATATGATCTGGCGTAACGGTCGGATTGCGACAATGAATACCGAATTGGGCACGGCATACGGCTTACTGGAAAATCACGATTTGATCATTCGTGGTGAACAAATTATCGCGATCCATCCTAGCGACCACGTGGAAGCTAATGGCTGCGATATTATTGATGTTAAAGGTCGTTTAATCACGCCTGGGTTAATTGATTGCCACACTCATTTAGTTTTTGGTGGTAACCGTGCGGCAGAATGGGAACAGCGGATGAATGGTGTTTCCTATGAAACAATTAGTGCGCAGGGTGGTGGGATCAATTCGACGGTACGCTCGACACGGGCAATGAGCGAAGAGGCATTATTTGATGTATCTAAACCGCGCCTTGAAGCGCTGATCCGTGAAGGTGTCACGACAGTTGAGATGAAGTCGGGTTATGGACTCGATCTGGCAAGCGAAGAAAAGCAATTGTTAGTTGCAAAGCGATTATTTGCAGCTTATCCGATAGAGGTTAGCTCAACGTTACTTTCTGCTCATACCGTTCCGCCTGAATATAAGGGCAGAGCCGACGAGTATATTGACCTTATATGCAACGAAATCATGCCGCAATTATGGAAGAAAGGCTTATTTGATGCCGTAGACGTATTCTGTGAAAGTGTTGGCTTTTCTCTTAAGCAAAGTGAAAAACTATTTTTGGCTGCTCAAAAATTGGGAATTCCAGTGAAAGGGCACGTTGAGCAACTCTCTAATTTAGGGGGAAGTGAACTTGTCGCACAGTTTAAAGGTTTGTCTGTTGACCATATTGAATACCTAGATCTTAACGGTATACAGGCTCTGAAACGCAGTGGTACGGTCGCTGTGCTACTACCTGGCGCTTTCTATTTCTTGCGTGAAACCAAGTTACCCCCCATTGACTTATTACGTGAACACCAAGTCCCTATCGCCATTTCCACTGACTTTAATCCGGGCACTAGCCCGTTTGCCTCACTGCGTATGGTGATGAATATGGCTGCGGTCTTGTTTAGATTAACACCGGAAGAGATTTGGGCAGGCGTGACGCGCCACGCCGCAAAAGCATTAGGTCGCGAGGATGCGATAGGGCAGCTAAGTGCCGGTTATCAGGCAAACTTTGTGGTATGGAATGCACACGATCCGGTTGAAATGATTTATGAGCAAGGGAGTAATCCATTACATCAGCGTGTTTACCAAGGAAAAGTGACCCATCAAAATTAACCGTTCAATTAATTTAAAATAGAAAAAGTGTTTTCGTTTTTCAGGTTATAATCATATTTATTCATAAAGTTCTGATTGCTGCCTCGGTTTGTTATCGCCACGATAGGCAGCGATTGTTTGATTAATTTTCAATGTTGACTACTCACACTCATTACTTATTTGGAAATAAACGTGACAGCCGAAAAAAAACCGAAGCTGAAAACTCCTGTTCCATTGTATTTGCAAGTTAAGCAGTCAATTATTGAAAAAATACAAGCAGGGGAATGGCAAGCGAACGACCGTGTACCGTCGGAAGCGGAGTTAGTCGTACAGTTTGATTGTAGCCGGATGACGGCGAACCGAGCCCTGCGGGAATTAACTGCGGAGGGCTTATTGGTGCGTCTTCAAGGTGTTGGCACGTTTGTTGCCGAGCCGAAAGGGCAATCTGCTTTGTTCGAAATTCATAGTATTGAGAATGAAATCCTCGCAAGGAATCATCAATACAGTTGTAAAATTACTAAATTAGAGCAAGTTCTTGCCTCCGTAACGCTGGCAAAAGAATTAAATATTCCCCCAGAAACCCCCGTCTATCATTCTGTGATGGTTCATTTGGAAAACGATATTCCAGTACAAATCGAAGACCGTTTTGTGAATGCTTTGGCTGCCCCTGATTACCTTGAACAAGATTTTATGACCATCACGCCTCATGATTATTTATCTCGTGTTGCGCCATTGACTCAAGGCGAGCACATCGTTGAGGCGGTAGAAGCCGATGACCGAAGTGCACGGCTTTTGCAGGTTCACGTGGGTGCATCATGCTTGCAAATTACCCGCCGAACATGGTCACAAAGTCATATCGTGACCAGTACCAAGCTATTATTCCCTGGTCACCGATATAAACTTAAAGGCAGCTTTTCTTCCTAATGGTAGGCACAAAATGCATCGTGCTGCCATGTCGACATTCGCACAGCCACAAGTAGCTGTGCGAACCTCAAACTCCCGCCATAAATGTAAAATAACTGTGAAGTAAATGTGATCTGGTAGGCAGATTTAGAATAAAAAAACACCAGTAAAATCAAGGGGTGTTTTTCTATATAATTGTTATTAATAAATTATTTTCATCTTCGATGTTCGTTATCGCCATCTCAATTGTTAAAAAATAAATTGATTGTACATGTATATACAACTATATCTATAGGGAGACGCTATAAGTCAAACACGCATCTAAGTGAGGGTATATTCGTGACAAAGTTAAATAACAAATATCGTAATATTGAAATTCGAGCACCTCGTGGAACCACCTTGACGGCTAAAAATTGGCTGACAGAAGCACCACTGCGCATGTTGATGAACAACCTCGATCCTGACGTGGCAGAAAATCCCCATGAATTAGTGGTTTATGGTGGGATTGGTCGCGCAGCCCGTAACTGGCAATGTTATGACCAAATTGTTGAATCCCTAAAGCAGCTAGAGAGCGATGAAACTTTACTCGTGCAATCGGGTAAACCCGTTGGCGTATTTAAAACTCACGAAAATGCGCCTCGCGTACTCATTGCTAACTCTAACCTTGTACCTCATTGGGCGAATTGGGAACATTTTAATGAACTCGATGCGAAAGGTTTAGCAATGTACGGTCAAATGACTGCGGGAAGCTGGATTTATATTGGCAGCCAAGGGATTGTTCAAGGCACATATGAAACCTTCGTTGAAGCTGGCCGCCAACATTATAACGGTGATTTAACCGGGCGTTGGGTGTTAACGGCAGGTTTAGGTGGAATGGGTGGCGCACAACCATTAGCGGCAACATTAGCCGGTGCTTGTTCGTTAAATATTGAGTGCCAGCAAAGCCGCATCGATTTCCGCTTAAGAACCCACTATGTGGATGAACAAGCGACAGATTTAGATGATGCGTTAGCACGCATCAAGAAATACACCTCAGAAGGCAAAGCCGTTTCTATCGCATTATGTGCCAATGCCGCCGAGGTCTTGCCTGAGCTTGTCCGTCGTGGTGTTAAGCCCGATATGGTGACTGACCAAACGAGTGCCCATGATCCACTTAATGGCTATCTACCCATTGGCATGAGCTGGGAACAATATCGCGAGAAGAGCGTACAAGATCCTCAAGGCACCGCGCTGGCAGCGAAGAAATCCATGGCAGAACATGTGAAAGCGATGCTGGCATTTCAAGCACAAGGTATTCCGACATTCGACTACGGTAATAATATTCGCCAAATGGCATTAGAAATGGGCGTTGAAAATGCGTTCGATTTCCCTGGGTTTGTGCCTGCGTATATTCGTCCTCTATTTTGCCGTGGTGTGGGTCCCTTCCGTTGGGTTGCACTCTCAGGTGACCCTGAAGATATCTATAAAACCGATGCAAAAGTGAAAGAGTTACTGCCTGATGATAAACATCTGCATCGCTGGCTGGACATGGCTCGTGAGCGTATTAGTTTCCAAGGTTTGCCAGCGCGTATTTGCTGGGTTGGCTTAGGAGATCGTGCCAAATTAGGTTTAGCGTTCAATGAAATGGTGAGAAGTGGTGAGGTATCTGCTCCGATTGTCATTGGTCGCGATCACTTGGATTCGGGGTCGGTAGCAAGCCCGAACCGAGAAACAGAAGCGATGAAAGATGGTTCAGATGCCGTGTCTGATTGGCCATTACTTAATGCATTACTCAATACTGCCAGCGGTGCAACGTGGGTGTCATTACACCACGGTGGCGGCGTTGGAATGGGCTTCTCTCAACATTCTGGTGTAGTGATTGTGTGTGATGGTACCGATGCTGCCGCAGAGCGAATTGCGCGTGTATTACATAATGACCCTGCAACTGGCGTGATGCGCCATGCGGATGCAGGTTATGACATCGCTATCGAATGTGCGAAAGAGAAAAACTTAAACTTACCTATGCTAAAAACACGTTAGGAGTGCCATTGATGACTAAATTAACGATCCATCCAGGGAAAATGACACTCGATGAATTACGCGTTGTCTTCCAAAAATCCGTTACCGTAGCATTAGATAAACATGCACACAGCGCCATTGAAAAAAGTGTCGCGACGGTCAATAAAATTATTGCTGAAGATAAAACAGCATACGGTATTAATACTGGGTTTGGTTTACTCGCTAACACCCGTATTGCCAGCAAAGATCTGCAATCTTTACAACGCTCTATTGTAATGTCCCATGCGGCGGGAGTGGGCGAACCACTGGATGATGATCTGGTTCGCTTGATTATGGTGCTCAAAATCAACAGTCTTGCTCGCGGTTTTTCAGGTATTCGCTTGGAAGTGATTGAGGCATTAATTGCGTTAGTTAACGCGCAAGTGTATCCGTTCATTCCTGCAAAAGGTTCTGTAGGTGCATCTGGCGACTTAGCACCATTGGCACATATGAGCTTAATTCTGATTGGTGAAGGTAAAGCACGTGTTGATGGTCAATGGTTACCGGCGAAAAAAGCGTTAGAAAAAGCGGGCTTGAAGCCATTAACGCTGGAAGCTAAAGAAGGTTTAGCACTCCTGAACGGAACTCAAACCTCGACAGCATTTGCATTAAAAGGTCTATTTGCTGCTGAAAATTTATTGTTATCGGGTATTGTGTGTGGCGCATTAAGTGTCGAAGCCACATTAGGTTCACGTAAGCCATTTGATGCACGTGTCCAAGAAGTTCGTGGTCAAAAAGGTCAAATTGATGTGGCAGCATTATTCCGTGATGTTCTGTCGCCAACCAGTGAGCTGTCACAATCCCATGCGAACTGCTCGAAAGTTCAAGACCCCTATTCATTACGTTGCCAACCGCAGGTGATGGGCGCATGTTTAACGCAAATTCGCCAAGCCGCTGAGGTGATTTTAATTGAATCAAACGCAGTTTCCGATAACCCTCTGGTATTTACGGATAACGGCGACATCATTTCTGGCGGTAACTTCCATGCTGAACCAGTTGCGATGGCAGCGGATAATATCGCGTTGGCGTTAGCGGAAATTGGTGCGTTATCAGAGCGTCGTATTGCTATGTTGATGGACACGCATATGTCCCAACTCCCGCCATTCTTGGTCAACAATGGGGGGGTAAACTCCGGCTTTATGATTGCGCAGGTAACGGCAGCCGCATTAGCAAGTGAAAACAAAGCGTTAGCACATCCATCTAGTGTGGATAGCTTACCAACTTCTGCGAACCAAGAAGATCACGTTTCGATGGCGCCAGCAGCCGGTCGTCGTTTGTGGGAAATGGCGAAAAACGTTACGGGAATTTTAGCCATCGAGTGGCTATCTGCGTGTCAGGGAATGGATTTCCGCGATGGCTTAAAATCGAGTGAAAAACTGGAAAAAGCCCGTAAAACCTTGCGTGATAAAGTCGCGTATTACGATAAAGACCGTTATTTCGCGCCGGACATCGAGGCAGCTATCTCGCTTATTGATCAACATAAACTTGCCACGTTGTTTGCAGCAAACTCGGTTTTTCATTCATAAAAACCTGTAGTTCATATACCGATAGTTCCTATAAGTAAGTGTTTTAAAAGCAGCCGACTATGTATCGGCTGCGAATTCTCTTCGAAACGACTGATAAAAACGAAGGACACAACATGCAAAGCACATCACAACTTGCGCGTGGACTTTCTGCGCGCCACATCCGATTTATGGCCCTCGGTTCAGCAATAGGAACGGGGTTGTTTTATGGTTCAGCAAAAGCGATACAAACAGCGGGTCCGGCGGTCCTGCTTGCCTATATTATCGGCGGTGCCGCTGTTTTTATGGTTATGCGCGCCCTTGGTGAAATGGCAGTACGCAGCCCACTTGCGGGGTCATTTTCTCAATATGCGAGCCACTATTTAGGTGCGAGAGCTGGTTTTTTCACGGGGTGGACATATGTATTTGAAATGCTGATCGTCTGCTTGGCGGATGTGACCGCATTTGGGGTTTATATGAAGTTATGGTTCCCCGATGTCGCACAGTGGATTTGGGTACTGAGTATTATCTGTTTTATTGGTGCGATTAACTTATGTCACGTTAAAACCTTCGGTGAAATGGAATTTTGGCTATCGATTGTCAAGGTTGCGGCGATTGTAGCCATGATTGTCGGCGGCGCTGCCATTATGATGTTTGGTTTTGGTCAAGCTTCTGAACATGCCGTTGGGGTATCAAACCTGTTTGATAATGGCGGGTTTATGCCAAATGGAATAGGCGGGGTCATCGCCTCATTTGCGGTAGTAATGTTTGCCTTTGGCGGGATTGAAGTGATTGGAATTACGGCTAGCGAAGCCAAAAATCCTGATGTGACGATCCCAAGAGCGATTAATGCGGTGCCTGTACGTATTTTACTTTTCTATGTACTGACATTGTTTGTCCTCATGTGTATCTACCCGTGGAATCAAATTGGTCAAAACGGTAGCCCGTTTGTTCAAATATTTGATAGCTTAGGCATTTCAGCGGCGGCGAATATTTTGAACGTGGTGGTGATCACTGCTGCAATTTCCGCGATTAACAGTGATATTTTTGGTGCAGGTCGAATGATGTATGGTATGGCTCATGAAGGGCAGGCACCAAAATCATTTACTAAGTTAACGAAAAATGGGGTGCCTTGGATGACCGTATTGGTCATGGTGTTGGTACTGTTTATCGGCGTGGTACTGAATTACATGATCCCTGAAGATGTATTCTTAGTTATCGCATCGATTGCGACCTTTGCAACGATTTGGGTTTGGTTGATGATTTTGTTGGCTCAGTTTGCGATGCGTCGTAAGATGACGCCGGAACAAGTCCAGCAATTGAAATTCCCTGTGCCAATGTGGCCTGTTGCGCCCATCCTCGCGATCGCCTTTATGTTGTTTATTTTTGGTGTCTTAGGGTATTTCGAAAGTACTCGAATTGCGCTGTATGTCGGTATTGGTTGGTTAGTATTGTTGACGATTGCCTACGCTGTTTGGGTGAAAAAACCAGAAGAAGAAGCAAAAGAAGTCGAAGAGTTAGCGTAAAACATACAATATAGTGCATCGTACAGTGCCCTTGATGAAAGTCAGGGGCACAGCTATTTGGGCACCTAAATAGGCAAACAAGTGCTCATCTGTGTATTTTCTTACATTAATCTGCTGATTTGTCTCTCACTTCATGGCAAACTTTAGCCATTCAAATTTTCCTTTTTAATAGACAGGTAGGAGAAACCCTTCTTGGAAAAGATCTTCGTTGATGAAGCCGTCGCAGAACTTCATACCATTCAAGACATTTTACGTTGGACCATGAGCCGCTTTAACGCTGCAAATATTTACTATGGTCACGGCACAGATAACCCATGGGATGAAGCCTTACAGTTAGTATTGCCAAGCCTGTATTTACCGATGGATTTACCGGATGAGCTACTGACTTCGCGCCTGACGCCAACGGAGCGCCATCGTATTATTGAGCGCGTATTACGTCGCATCAATGAGCGTATTCCAGTTGCCTACTTGACTAACAGCTCATGGTTCTGTGGTCATGAATTTTATGTGGATGAGCGTGTGTTGATCCCGCGTTCGCCAATTGGTGAACTGATTAACAATCATTTTGTGGGTTTATTATCTGACGAACCGCAAACGATCCTCGATTTGTGTACAGGAAGTGGTTGTATTGCTATTGCTTGCGCGTACGAATTCCCTGAAGCAGAAGTGGATGCAGTGGACATCTCAACGGATGTATTGGCGGTGACTGAGCAAAATATTGCGAATCATGGCTTAGAGCATCGAGTGATCCCGATTCGTTCAGATTTGTTCAGAGATATGCCTGAAGTTAAATATGATTTGATTGTCACGAATCCACCGTATGTGGATGCAGAAGACATGGACGATCTACCACAAGAGTTCCGTGTCGAACCTGAGTTAGCACTGGCTGCGGGTAGTGATGGTTTGAAATTAGTCCGTCGTATCCTAGCGAATGCACCTCGCTTCTTAAATGAAGACGGAATTTTAGTGTGTGAAGTGGGTAACAGTATGGTGCATCTGATTGAACAATATCCAGATATTCCATTTATCTGGTTAGATTTCGAATTTGGTGGTGATGGTGTGTTTATGTTAACCCGTGAGCAGTTGGTTGAACATCACGAACACTTCGCATTATACATTGATTAATAAAGAGTTGCGTTACTCGAGATAATCAAATAAAACATAATAATTACGCACAACATCATATTTTTTAACAAAATAAGAATCGCAAGCAAATAGGAAACAGGGAATGGCTGGAAATTCAATTGGGCAACTGTTTCGTGTGACCACGTTTGGAGAGTCGCACGGACTCGCGTTAGGCTGTATCGTTGACGGTGTTCCACCGGGATTGGCACTAACTGAAGCGGATTTACAAATCGATTTAGATCGCCGCCGTCCAGGCACTTCTCGCTATACCACGGCGCGACGTGAACCTGACCAAGTAAAAATTCTGTCTGGGGTTTTCAATGGTGTGACAACGGGCACAAGCATTGGACTATTAATTGAAAACACGGATCAACGCTCTCAAGATTACGGCGCGATTAAAGATGTGTTTCGTCCAGGACATGCTGATTACACCTACGAGCAAAAGTATGGCATGCGCGATTACCGAGGTGGTGGACGTTCATCTGCACGTGAAACTGCGATGCGCGTTGCGGCTGGGGCAATTGCTAAAAAATATCTGCAAGAAAAATTTGGTATACAAATTCGCGCTTGTCTAACGCAAATGGGCAGCGTGGAGTGTGAAATTAAAGATTGGTCGATTGTCGAAGAAAACCCATTTTTCTGCCCAGATCCAAGTAAATTAGATGCCCTTGATGAGCTGCTTCGTGGCTTGAAAAAAGAAGGGGACTCTATTGGTGCGAAAGTCACCGTTGTCGCTGAAAATGTGCCTGCGGGGTTAGGTGAGCCAGTTTTTGATCGTTTAGATGCTGATATTGCCCATGCCTTGATGAGTATTAATGCGGTAAAAGGGGTGGAAATTGGTGATGGTTTTGGCGTTGTCAGTTTAAAAGGCAGCGAAAACCGTGATGAGATCACGCGCCATGGTTTTACATCTAATCATGCGGGTGGCATTTTAGGTGGAATCAGTAGCAGCCAACCTATTATTGCGCATATCGCCATGAAACCAACCTCAAGCATTACGGTTTCAGGGAAAACCTTGGATCGCCATGGTGAAGAAGTCGAGATGATCACGAAAGGTCGCCATGATCCATGCGTCGGTATTCGTGCAGTGCCAATTGCGGAAGCCATGATGGCGATTGTGCTAATGGATCACTTCTTGCGCCACCGTGGACAGTGTGCGGATGTTGTGCCAACAATGGCGCCATTTGAGTAATTTCCGGTATTTTTAGTGGATATCCGTCGGGGTATCCACTGTGTTTTAAAGGTTAGGATGAAACCTCGATTATAATCCATCCGGGCTGTGATATTTATTGTCTATCAATGAGGCAGTAAATAGATAACAAATCTACATCGTGATAGTTCACTTATCTGGAATGTAAAATGGATTGGCTTACCGCCGTTGCGCCTGAAGTTTACGCTCTGTTGTTCTTTGTCGCTCTACTTGCCGGTTTTATCGATTCTATTGCAGGAGGCGGTGGCTTACTGACTATCCCCGCGTTACTGTCTGTAGGAATTACCCCGGTTGAAACGTTGGCAACCAATAAGTTACAAGCGATTGGCGGCTCTTTCTCAGCCACGCTCTATTTTGCTCGGCGTAAAGCGATCAATTTACGAGAGCAAATTTTCCCAGTCATTATGACCATGATTGGGGCGATGATCGGGGCGATTTTAATCCAATCTATCGATACTGCTTTTTTGAAACAGCTTTTACCGGTGATGGTCATCTGTGTTGGGCTCTATTTTTTACTGACGCCTTCCTTAGGAGTACAAGATAGACCTCAGCGTGTCAGTATGCCGATTTTCGGTGTGGCGGCAGGGATGGGGATTGGTTTTTATGATGGCGCATTTGGTCCGGGTACGGGGTCATTTTTAGCGCTAGCCTATGTTCTGTTATTAGGGTATAACCTCGCCAAAGCAACAGCACATGCGAAATTGTTAAATTTTGCCTCCAATTTTGGATCTTTGATCTTTTTTATTATCGGAGGTCATGTTCTTTGGGTGCTTGGTTTTGTTATGCTTGCCGGTCAAATGGTTGGCGCGAGACTGGGTGCGCGTTTAGTGTTAACCAAAGGACAAAAACTTATCAGGCCGATGATCGTCGTGATTTCATTACTCATGAGCATCAAGCTGTTAAATGACAGCCACGGTGACGACATTAAAGCTTGGTTTCTCACATTATTTTAAGATGATTTAAGCGTTCCATGACCCAACATCACTATCAGCAACTTATTGATATTTTCGAACAATGTTTCGGCAAAGAGTACAACACCAAGTTGGTAAAAGGGGATGACGAGCCTATCTATTTACCCGCAGATGACACCACGCCATATCACCAAATCGTATTTGCTCACGGTTTTTTCACGAGCGCACTTCATGAGATTTCTCACTGGTGCATCGCTGGGGAAGCCCGTCGTCAGCAGGTAGATTATGGTTACTGGTATTGCCCAGATGGTCGCGATGAGAAAACCCAATGTGATTTTGAGGTTGTTGAAATCAAACCTCAGGCATTTGATTGGTTTTTCTGTGTTGCAGCAGGTATTCCTTTCAATGTGAGTTGTGACAACTTGGAAGGAGATTTTGAACCTGACCGTATCGCATTTATGCGTAAAGTCCATGGGCAAGTGATGGAGTACCTCGAAAAAGGTATCCCAGAAAGACCGCTACGCTTTATTAATGCGTTACAATCGTTTTACAATACACCTCCACTTTCTGCGGAACTGTTTCCTTATCCGGAAGATATTTTCGCCTAATAGAATCACCCACTACAGTAAGGATTAAGCATGCTTGCGGATTTTGAAACACGCATACTGACGAAAATTGATGATATGGTTGAACACGCCAGCGATGATGAGCTGTTTGCTGGTGGTTATTTGCGTGGTCACTTAACCCTTGCTGTCGCCGAGTTAGAAGAAGAGAATGAATCCAGTGTTGATGCGCTGTACCAGCGTGTTGAGCTGAGTATCCAAAATGCCATCAAAGCAGGTGAATTAACACCACCAGACCAAGTTTTAGTGCTGGGAATGTGGAAAACTCTGCTGGATACTGTTCGTTAGTTTTATGGATCCCATTGATTGCATGTATTCCATTCGATTAGCAACCCATGAAGATGCTCAGTTTTTACCTGCGGTGGAAGAATCTGCAGGACAAACCTTCGCGGGGCATCCTAAGTTTGATTGGATAGCTAAAGGTGAGGTTCAGCCGGTAGAAAATCACGTTGAATGTATCCGTAAAGGTTTAGAATGGCTAGTCGTTGACAGCCATGATCAACCTGTTGGCTTTATTATGGTAGAACACTTAACAGGTAGTCTGCATATTGTGGAGCTTTCGGTACAGCAATCAGCGCAAGGGAAAGGCTTAGGTAAACGGCTTATCACGCAGGTTATTGATTTCGCTAAATCCCAGCAAGTGAGTCATGTCACACTGACCACATTCCGAGATATTCCGTGGAATGCACCTTACTATCAGCGTTTAGGCTTTTCTATTATGGCGGCATCTCAGTTAACACCTGAGCTAGACGCGATTTTACAACAGGAAGTCGATGCAGGGTTTCAAGCAGCAGATCGCTGCGCTATGCAATTGAGCGTCAATTAAATATTAGGGCTTCCAAGTAGAAGCCCTCTTTTCGTTTATGCTTCTTTCGTGGTGATTGGACGTCCTGCCAGTAATTTTCTTACCCAGAAACGATTTGGATGCAGTGCTGCTAGCACGTCATCATCTGCGGGTATGGGCTCTCCAAACATGTGTGCCGCTAAAATTTCAGCGCAAAGAGGTGCAGTGGAAAACCCTCGAGCACCTAACGCCCCAAATACAAACAGATTTGGATACGCTGGCGAGGATGAAATAAGTTGTTCCCGACGTACTTGGCTAGGTAAATCGGCATAAAGTTGTATCAATGCATTAAAGTCAGGCACATTTCCCAGAAGCGGCATATGGTCGCGGATCACACAGCGTATTCCTTGGCGTGATTGCTGGTCGGTGATATCCACTTGTGCCGTCCAATCGGCATCCGGAAGGCTAGTGAGTAATTTTTGCAGGTTTTCTTGCTGCTCTGCCTCTGAATATTCAAGATCCAAATTATCGCGTTGGTAGCTAGCACCTAAACAGTGATGTTGATTTGTCACATCCTCGGGGGTCATATAGCCTTCAAAACACAATACAGTTTTTAATTGTCGCAGTGTTGGGTTAGTTGGGATGTGGCTGACTTGCCCACGAACAGGGGTGATAGGCAGATTTTTCGTTTGTTCAAATTGGCTTAATAAGTGACCGTTGGCAATGACGACAGTCTGATGATGTGTTTTTTGCTGGTTATCAAACGTGAGTTCCCAGCCATCCTCGGCATGCTGTAAGTCAGTAACTTGCTGCCCAAAATGAATATTCATGCCTTGCTGAGTTAGATTTTTCGCTAAGCTTTCACACAACTGAGCAGGGCATAGCCAACCGCCCGTTGGATAATAGATCCCGCGATGGTTTACATCTACACCGCTGAGTTCACTTAGCTGTTGCCGATCTTTACCCACTGCAAACTCTTCTGGCCATTCAATTTGCAGCATATTATCGATTTTTTGGGTGGCTTTAGGGCTATACGCCATTTGGCTCACCCCGCACCATTGCCCATTGAAAGGCAGCCCTTGCGCGCGGAGTTGTTGATAAAAGCGGGTAGCAAATGGAAATCCACTCACAAAAAAACGCTCCAAGGCGTTATCGTTCCCTGTCAGTAAAGGGTAAACCGCACCTTGACGATTGCCAGAGGCATTTTGGGCAACCTGTTGATCTTTACAATAAATTGTTACGTTAGCGCCTCTGCTTTTGAGTGCACGAGCCAAGGTGAGGCTGGCGAGCCCACCCCCAATAATTGCAATATCATCGGTGCGGGTGGCGGGTTGACGAGCAAACCAAGGTGCCGTCAGGCTTGTCAGGTTGTTTTCTAAGAGGCCAGTCAACATTTCACGTTTCTGACCAAACCCTTTCACTTTTTTGATGGTAAAGCCTGCTTGCTGGAGTCCGCGTTTAACAAATCCGGCCACTGTAAAGGTAGCAAATGTCCCACCTTGACGAGCAAATTTTGCCATTGCAGCGAACAACTGTTCGCTCCACATTTGTGGATTTTTTGAGGGTGCAAAACCATCTAAAAACCATGCATCTATCTTATTGTTTAAATTATCATTAAGTACGGATATTTGCGTATTTACATCACCAATCCATAAATCGAGGGTGATTGCGCCATTTTCTAAAATAAGTCGATGGTTACCAGGAAGGGCAGGTGGCCACTGTTCACATAATTGTTGTGAAAGGCTAGCAAGCTCAGGCCAACAGCGATGTGCAGCAATTAAATCGGCTTTTGATAGCGGGTATTTCTCGAAGCTAATAAAGTGGAGCCGCTGTAATGTTGCATTGGAATTTTCACGTTTAAATTGATTAAAAGCTTGCCATAAAGCGAGAAAATTCAAGCCAGTACCAAATCCAGTCTCCGCAATCACACAAGTTTCATCTTGATGTGTTAGAAATCGTTGTGGGAAATGATTTCCCTGCAAAAACACATGGCGGCTTTCTTCCAACCCATTTTGGTTAGAAAAATAAATGTCTTCAAACTGTTCTGAGATCGGAGTGCCTTCCTCATTCCAACTGAGGTGAGCGGTTTGTACAGCTGTCTTTTTCACGTTTAGGCCCGTCATTGCAAAATCATGCCTGAATTCTAACGCCGATATGAATGTAAGGCTACCGTCACATAAAAGCCTTATTTGTGTCACAGAGAAAAAAATACAAATATTTACCCTGATCGGACTTGTTCAGCGTACAAGTGTAAGCTAAAGTGACACCTGTAATCCCGTAATCATATAATTATAGACATGAGGTAACGAATGAAGCGTGCAGTCATAACTGGCCTAGGTATTGTTTCCAGCATTGGTAATAACCAGGAAGAAGTACTGGCTTCTCTGAAGGAAGGTCGTTCCGGGATCACTTTCTCAGAAGAATTTAAAGAGGCAGGGCTACGTAGCCATGTCTGGGGTAATGTAAAGCTGGATACTGAAGGTCTGATTGACCGTAAAGTCCGCCGTTTCATGAGTGATTGCTCTGTCTATGCTTACCTGTCAATGGAACAGGCGATTAAAGATTCAGGCTTAGCGGAAGACCAAGTGTCTAACCTGCGTACGGGTGTTGTTGTCGGTTCTGGTGGCGGTTCCCCACGTAACCAAGTTGCGGGTTCTGACGGCATGCGTGCAAAAGGTCTGCGTGGTGTGGGTCCTTACATGGTAACCCGTGCGATGGCTTCCGGTATTTCTGCTTGCTTAGCAACACCATTCAAAATCAAAGGTGTTAACTACTCAATCAGCTCTGCATGTTCAACTTCTGCACACTGTATCGGTCACGCAGTTGAACTGATTCAACTGGGCAAACAAGATGTCGTATTTGCGGGTGGTGGTGAAGAGCTAAGCTGGGAAATGACCTGTGAATTCGATGCAATGGGCGCACTGTCTACCAAGTACAACGAAACGCCATCAAAAGCATCCAGAACGTATGACCAAGACCGTGATGGTTTCGTCATTGCTGGCGGCGGCGGTATTGTCGTTGTTGAAGAGTTAGAGCACGCATTAGCACGTGGCGCGCACATTTATGCGGAAGTGGTTGGCTATGGCGCAACCTCTGACGGTGCTGACATGGTGGCTCCATCTGGTGAAGGTGCAGTGCGTTGTATGCAAATGGCAATGCACGGTGTTGATAAAATCGATTATATCAACACACACGGGACTTCAACGCCAGTCGGTGATACTAAAGAGTTAGAAGCTATCCAAGAAGTGTTTGGTCATGATTGCCCTGCACTTTCTGCGACTAAAGCGATGACCGGTCACTCTTTAGGTGCAGCAGGTGTTCAAGAAGCCATTTATAGCTTGCTGATGTTAGAGCACGGCTTTATTGCACCAAGCATTAACGTTGAAAATTTAGATGAAAAAGCGAAAGGCTTGAACATCATCACTAAACCAACTGAGCAAGCACTGAACACAGTGATGTCTAACAGCTTCGGTTTCGGTGGTACCAACGCAACCTTAGTGATGAGCAAATACAAAGCGTAAGTTTCATTTACTGAAATGCACGAAATAGAAAGCGAGGGCTAAGGCTCTCGCTTTTTTTATGAATTTTGATAGATAGCGAAATATGGTAACACGGATTAATCGGAGTTTTCGCCATAAAGCTCGCCTTCGTCTTTCAATTGTTCGACGATAATTCTTCTAAGCCACTCTAATGCCTTATTGGCATCACTGCGTTGATGCCAGACCATTTGAAAGTCCAAATCAGTGGAGGCGTAAATATTGTAAATTTGCCAGTAAGGTACGGTGACTGCAATACGGCGTTGTTGATGACTTAATTGCAGTTGATGATCAATTTCATTCGCATCAAAAGGCTTCATACTCACTAAAATATGGGGATGCGATAGCCAATTCGCTAAATCCATCTTACCTTGCGGGTGTTGTTGTACCAATCCAAGCGGCAAGTAATGCCCTATTAGCGCGGCAATTAGGTCATCCATTATGGGCGAGTGCAACATCTCTGGTCATCAGCTTAATTGTATTAATTCCACTCTTAATTATTTTTAAAGTACCTAAGCCTCATTTCAGTACTGAGCTATTTAATCAACCAATCTGGATTTGGTTTGGTGGTATTGCTGGGATGCTCTATCTCACTTCGGCTTTAATTTTAGTACCTAACATTGGCAGTACGACATTTTTTGTTTTGGTTATTGCGGGACAATTAATTATTTCTGCATTTATTGAGCAATTTGGCTGGTTTGGAATGAATCAAAGTTCGATTCCAATTGGAAAAGTGGTAGGGATTGGTTTAGTTATTCTTGGTGTTCTATGCGTGCAATTTTCACGGAAATAATTGAGGTTAGCATAAAAAACACCAGCACATCATCTATCCCAAAGCAGAGAACTATTGAGTTCGTTTTTATGATGATTTATCAGAGTTATCCACGAGAATCAAATCATTAAAATGCGTATAAATACACGATAAATAATTCAATCATAAAGCTAGGTGGATAAAATGGCGTATTGGACGGCAAAAAGTGTTCCTGAATTAAAAGGACTAGAGCGAAAAGAACAGGGACGCCTGTTTCGTCAATGTTTGAAAGAAGGCAAAAAGCGTATGGGCGCTAAATATTGGAAGCTTACGGGACTCGCGGTTTTACTTTCTGCCGTATTAGCCTTTATGTTGTTTTTCTTTGGTTTCTTTTCAGGCGGTTTTCTTGGCGGAGCGCTGTTAGGGGCGATGATCGGTGCATTATTTGTGTTTATAGTGCAGACTCCTACCATTGATGTGGGGCGTGAATGGCTACGCGAGCAGGGTTATCCAAAGCCGGAAAATGAATGATTAGAAAAGAAAACCGCGAAAGCGGTTTTTTATTAATTATATATCAGTCAATTATGCTTAAGTAATTGACTGATAAAAACTGTGTTTACATGTACCAAAGAGCGTATTTGGACGAAATGAATGTAAGCATTATAAACTAAACTCTCTGATTAATTCATAAAGCTTTATCGCACCTTTGTTTGACTGTGTGAGCTCAATTTTGTGCATTTTCTTTTGCTGGCTAAGGATTGTGATCGTTTTATTAAAACAACCTTTTATGCTGACATGTTTGATATCGGCATAGTTAATAATAAAGCTTTCATATAATCTACCTAGTGAACAACACACATACTCAGATGTTAAAATGACGCCATGATCACCACTGCCAAACAGTGTTTCATTGTAATAAAATAGAATATCATTTTTATTAATATGTTGATTAGGAAATTTGGCGTTAGCACATTGAACAAAATTATTGATTTTTTTGTCATCAAAATCATCATAGCGATAAAAATTATGGTCAGTGTTAGTTTGGTAAGTATTATCTAGCAAAAATTCATGATCTTTAATAGGTAAGGCTTCCGCTATTAATTCTGATTCACTCTGATCAATTTTAGGTGCAACTTGTCCTAATACTGATGCCGCTACAGCGCCAGCACCGGGAAGAACATGTGTTGTAGTTGTTGCGATATTGCGAGTGACTTCTCGCGTATAAGCGCTAACCAACGTTTCGCCTCTCATATGTGCTGAGACGTTTTGTGTCACTGTCGTTGGCGTTAATGTTGTATTGACCGTAATTCTAAACGCGGCTTTTATCGACATTGCAATCATCATAATTAACAACATAATTAATGGACCAGAAATCCATAAAATCGAGAACCTAAAAAGGTAATCTTTTGTTGTCATTGGATAATTTTTCATTCTGAAATAATAAACCGCAGAAATAATAATATACGTGGCAGCGCAAGCTATTCTTTCAGGTAGATCATTGTCATGGCGGTAAGGAGATCGGTTTACGTCTAAAATGAACGGTATGAGTAAACTTGCTACAAGTAAAATACTGATGATGGCATCTGGAACTAAACCTTTAATACTGCCAACAGATTTAGCAATGTTATATATAATCCAAAGTACTAAGATTATTGGACCGACAATAGGAATGATCATGGCTACAGCTGTAATGATGATCCCTATCACAATCCCTGAAAGTATCTCGGAAAAATGCCCTTCAGAATATAAGTAATGAATAAAGAAACAAAAAGAACTGAAAACAACAAGAGGGATAATAAATAGGGTTAAAGTAGGGAAAAGAATACAAGGTATACCAATGATCATTAATAATATAAAAATGAAGTTTGGAGCTCCTTGATTTGGTTGTTCACATCTTAGTTCAGTTGACACTTTATTTCCTTGTGAATAATAAATATGAAGGGCGCATTATATTGATTATTATTTTTAATAAAAGAAGTAATCAATATAGGTTTCGAGATTTAGAGTTAAATATACAGAATAGTGAGATAAGAAAGTTTAGTTTAAAAGAAAATAGCGCTAGAAATAGAGAAAGCAGATTTAATTGAACGATAAAGTTAATATTTTAAAAAAAAGCCCCATGTTCATGGGGCGAAATCTGACAGTCATAACGTACAGTTGGAATTATGCTTGAGCAGTATGGTGACGGCGCTTGCGGATTAATTTAATGATAGGTGGTAGCACCAGAACCAGTATCGCTAAAATTAATAAACTTTTCGAAATAGTGCTGCTCCACAGAATATTGAAATCGCCATTACTGATAGACAGTGAGCGGCGCAAGTTTTGCTCGAGCATCTCACCTAAAACGAACCCGAGGATCAGCGGGGAAAGAGGGAAATTCATCTTCCGCAATATATACCCGAATACCCCAAGTCCCATCATCAGGAGTAGGTCAAATGTGGTGCTGTGTACGGCATAAACCCCGACCGCAGAGACACAGGCAATCGCCGGAACTAAAAACCACAATGGCACTGTGAGCATACGTGTAAACAAGCCGATCAGCGGAATATTCATGACCAACAACACCACGTTGGCAATCAGCAGTGCAGCAATCAGCCCCCATACGATATGCGGTTGTTCAGTGAACATCCCCGGACCCGGTGTAATGTTGTACAGCGTTAGTGCACCCATCATGACAGCCGTCGTGCCGGAGCCTGGAACCCCAAGCGTTAGCATGGGAATAAACGAACCACAGGCTGAAGCATTGTTCGCTGCTTCAGGGGCCGCGACGCCACGAACATCCCCGTCACCGAACGTACCCTTATCACCGGCAATCTTTTTCTCTGTCATATAGGTAATGGCGCTGGCGATAGTTGCTCCTGCACCCGGCAAAATGCCCACAAAGAAGCCAATAAATGACGAGCGTAATGTCGGACCCGCACAAGCTTTTGCTTCTTTTTTACTGAATAGCATTCGACCGGTTTTGCGGATCAACCCTTGCCCCGTAGCGGTTCCTTCGAGCATTAACAGAATTTCACTGACGGAGAACAGACCGATGACCACGACGATAAATTGGACGCCATCGGATAAGTTGACACTATCAAATGTAAAACGGTATTCCCCAGAGTTGGCATCGACACCCACCGTGGCTAGCGCCAATCCAATCAAGGCGGCGAGTAGCGACTTGACGGGGTTTTGGCTCATCATGCTGCCTAAACACGCGATAGCAAATACCATCAGCGCGAAATATTCAGCGGGACCAAATGCGAGAGACCATTGTGCCAATAAAGGTGCAAATAAAATGATCCCAACAATCGCAATCGTGGAACCGATAAATGAACTGACGGCTGAAATAGACAGCGCAATGCCGCCTTTGCCTTCTTTTGCCATCGGGTAACCATCTAATGTGGTCATAATTGCCGCGGCATCACCGGGTACATTCAATAATATTGCAGAAATGCGCCCACCATATTCACAGCCTAAATAGACGGTTGCCAATAAAATTAGCGCAGATTCTGCGGGGAGCTTTAGGGCAAACGCTAACGGTAATAGGATGGCAACACCATTGATAGGACCGAGACCCGGTAACATGCCAACAATCGTACCGATAAAACAGCCAATCAACCCAATCATAATATTTTGAGGGATCAGCGCCACCTCAAAGCCTTGAGATAAATACATCCACGTTTCCATACTTTTCTCCTTAGCTAAAAAGTTCGCCGATTGGCAATGTGACATCAAGTAACTTGTCGAAGGCATAGAAGAGCAAAATGCCAAGAATCGGACCTGAAATCAGGGCGGCAATCGGTGTTGCGCCAAATAACAAGGCGACACTGATGGTTAGTAATGTGGTTGCTAATGGGAAACCTAACCATTCAAATGCCCATGCATAAATCACTAATGCAATGATTAACAAGATTAAACGGCGTAAAACATACGGTTTTGGCCATTCAACCGCCTCTTGGCGACCGAATAAGAGTGCAAGAGCGCATAAGGTCATTAAGGACAGTATGGCTATCGGGAAAGGGCGGGGACCCAGTGGTTCGTAAGTAAACTCACTTTGGATACCCCAGCCGATATACAACCCGATCCCACACAGTATCAGCCAGACTATGGCAAATATGCGTTGGCTCATGGAATGACTCCGTTATTTCGCTAATCCGAAGGAACGGGCTTGCTCACGATAATTTTCAACTTCTTTTTTCACGTAAGCGTCCAATTCTGGTCCTGTTAAGTTGTATTCAAACAGACCGCGTAGGTCGCGTTGTTTTTTAAATTCGTCGGTTTGTTGGAGTTTTTGGAAGGCTTCAACCCATTGGTTGTAATCTGCATCAGAGACTTTAGGTCCCATGTAGAACCCACGAATAATCGGCCAAACGATGTCATAACCTTGCTCTTTGGCGGTTGGGATATTGGCTAAACCGTCAGGCAAGCGTTTATCCGCGTATACGGCCAGAATGCGAATTTTTCCATCACTGATATACGGGGTCATTTCACTGATATCTCCAGAGATGACCTGAACATGGTTGCCTAAGAGTGCTGTTAACGTTTCACCGCCACCTTCGAAGGCCACATAGCGCATTTTGCGAGGGTCGAGGTCGATAGCTTTAGCAAGCAGCGCCGTTTTCATCCAATCTTGGCTGCCAATTGAGCCACCTGCGCCGAAAACAATACTGTTGGGGTCTTTTTTGAAGGCGCCCATCAGCTCCCCGAGAGTTTTATAAGGGGAGTCAGCGCGTACGGCAATCATGCCATAGTCACTGCCCACACTGGCTAGCCAGCGGACGTCATTCTCGTTGTAGCGACCAAATTTACCTTGGGCGAGGTTTAAGAGTGAGCCACCAGAGAATGCCACGATAGTTCCCGGTTCAGCAGGGCGCTGAGCGACGATAGCATTGTAGGCGACGGCACCGATCCCACCCGGCATATACGTGACTCGCATTGGTTTTTCGATCTCTTTAGTTTCTAGCATAGAGACTTGCACCAGCTTACACGTTAAATCAAAACCACCACCAGGTTTGGCAGGGGCAATACATTCTGTTCTTTCAGGCAAAGCCATTGCTTGGTTAATGCCAACTAAAAAAATCGTTGCTGCTAAGGTGCTGATTGTGAACTTCTTCATGCTTTATTCCTCACTAGACAATAATTAAGTTACTTGGTTGTTGTCAGTTATGTCGTTATTGGTGTGATTGTAGACAATGTGTGTTCGCCACTCATCATTGAACGGTGAACCTTTCATTTACCTTTCATTAACAAATAAAATTATTTTTATGTGATACATATCAGATTGTTTTATATTTTCGCTTCTTAACTATGTTAATTTAATGTTAATTTCTATTAGTGGCAGCAAGTTAACGAAGGATTGTTGTGATAGCTTCGGTAAAAATTGCGTTTAACACTTTTCATTCAATCGATAGAGTGCCAACTTATACGCATAAATAATCATAATGAGTGGGCGACTGATGAGAATGTTATTGGTTGAGGACCATGATGAATTGTCATTGTGGTTACAGAAAGCCCTAGCAGCATCTGGCTTTGCTGTGGATATTGCGAGTGATGGTTATATTGCGGATCAGCTATTACAGACTGAAAATTATTCGTTAGTCGTATTAGATGTTTCATTACCAAGAATGAATGGCTTAGACGTGTTAGCTCAGATGCGTAAGCGTCACCAAGAAACACCGGTGCTGCTACTGACAGCGAATTCTGATGTTGCTGATCGTGTAAAAGGGCTGAATGCGGGGGCGGATGATTATCTTACCAAACCTTTTGATATTGCTGAGTTAGAAGCCAGAATTCGTGCGTTATTACGCCGTAGCCATGGAAATATTAATGAATCCCAATGTTTTGGTGATCTTTGTTTTCACGAAGAAGGCTACTTTTCACTGAAAATGGAGCCATTAGGCTTAACACCGCGGGAATATGCGGTATTGAACACACTTTTTCATCGCAGAGGGCGACCTGTTTCAAAAACACAATTATTTGAGCAGGTATTTTCACTGTCAGATGAAGCCAATTTACAAAGTATTGAGCTCTATGTTCACCGAGTTCGCAAAAAGCTTGCGGGCTCAGATGTGAATATCAATACTTTACGCGGATTGGGATACCGATTAGAGCAGTGTAGTGTATGAAATTAGTCTCTCATCCACGCTCTCTCTTTCATCAGTTACTGCTTTTTTTCGGTATCCCCCTCATTTTATTGGGCAGTTTTTCGGTTTATACCCACTATTACAGTGCTAAGAATGCGGCAAATTTAGCCTATGACCGAACGTTGCTTGCATCAGCCAGAACGGTTGCGGAACGCTTACAGGTCGTTGATGAACATCTCTCAGTGAATGTTCCCTATGTAGTGCTTGATAGCTTTGAGCTTAACAACAATGACCGCCTGTTTTATCAAGTGATTGCTCCTCATGGGGAAACGATCTCGGGCTATGATGATTTACCGCCAATCCCGCCTTATTGGATGCGCTCCCAACATTACACTGCTCTTGTCTACTTTTACGATGCCGAATATCGGGGTCTACCCATTCGTGTCGCGACATTTTTCCAACCGATCAATGAAGGTGGAATACAAGGCATGGTGGAGATCCGCGTCGCCGAAACTGTTTATGCGCGGCAAGATTTCGCCAACCAACTGCTTATTTCTGCACTGATGAGCCAAGGTACTGTCGTTGTTGTGACACTGATATTGGCGTATTTACTCTTACGTAAATTATTAACTCCACTGAAGAAACTCTCTAATTTGATGTTAGGGCGCGCGGCGAATGATCTCACCCCGATTCCCAATGTACTACCATGGTCTGAGTTATCGCCATTAGTGGATGCACTGAATCGCTATGTGGAACGGTTAAAGCGGATGTTAAAACGCCAAGAACGCTTTAGTGCGGATGCATCTCATCAATTAAAAACCCCATTAACGGTATTAAAAACCCAAGTTTCTGTGGCTCTTAATAGTGAGGATGAACACCAAAAGCAGCAAAGCTTGCAAGCCATTAACAAAACATTAGATAACACCATCGTTTTGACTGATCGGCTTTTGCAACTTTCTCGTTTGAAAGAGCATGAAAAAGAGGCTATTAGGCTCTATCGTGCCGTTAATTTGGTCGATATTGTCCAACAAGTCTGCTTTACTCGTTTAGGGAAATCAGAAAGCAAGAAGATTGATTTAGGTTATGAAGGATTAGAACATTGCTGGGTTAAAGGCGATGCGATATTACTGGCGGAAATGTGTGCGAACTTGATTGATAATGCGATTAAATATACGCCAGAGAAAGGGGTGGTAACGGTGCGTATTGTCACCGATGAGACTCAGCAATCGATGGTAACGCTGGAAGTGGAAGATTCGGGACCCGGTATTGAGAATAAATATATTCACCGTTCATTAAAAGCTTTCAGGCGCTTAAATAATGCAAAAGGGCTTGAAGGTTCAGGACTAGGCTTGGCTCTTGTGAAAGATATCGCTAGCTACCACGGTTCAGAATTGCAGTTATTAAAAAGTGACCAGCTTGGCGGCTTGCTAGTGCGTATTACTTTGAAAGTGAGTCGGGCACCGAGGAAGACGTGAAAATGCCTTAAGTCGTTCATCGGGGACAGGGCGATGAAAAAATTCAAATAAACAATGCAAATAAACAAAACCCTATTAATTTTTAGAATTAATAGGGTTTTTTACGGTACTTACTTAATTGATATCACTTACTGACAAGTATCTTCTGCCAACGCCTTTTTCTTACGCGTGAATACTTGAGTAAGCGGTGTACGTAGCTGTTGGGCTAACATCACACCGAGTAACACGATGCCACCGCCGATGAGGTGATAACTTTTTAGTTCTTCACCTAACGTGAAGACAGCAATAATGGCGGTAAAAACGGGCGCAAGGTTCATAAAGATAGAGGTTGTATTGGCCCCTAAACGCAGTACACCTTGAATCCACATGGCTGGAGCAAGAATGGATGCCGCAATCCCAGCGAACAGGACTAACCCGATATTATCGCGGTTAAGACTGACATCGTCTGCCATTAAGAAGTTAGGAATTAATAGCAATACCCCAAAGAACACTTGTACATAAAGTGAATCCCAGCTGGAGAGTTGAATCGCCCAGCGTTTGGTTAATACGCCATACAAGGCATAAGCGGCTGACGCGACGATCATCAGTAACTCACCTTGACCCAACCCATTATCAACTAATGAACTCGGATGCCCTTGACTGACTAACCAAGCCAGACCAAACAATGATAAAACGGAACCGACAACAATCCCAACTGTTGGGATCACGCGCAAAACAAAAATACTAATGACGACGGTCAGCAGTGGAATAAATGAGTTCATCACGCCCATAAATGTTGCACTGACCGTGTGCGCTGCGTAATAAGCCAGACTTTGATACAGCATCATTCCCAAAGCACCTAAAATAGCCAATTGCCACCAATGTTGCTTAACAATTTTGGCATGGCGTAATACCGAGCGCAGAACAAATGGAGTCATGACTAAAAAGGCCAATGCCCAGCGATAGAATGAGATAGCTGCAGGGTCAATAGCACTTGCGGCTGCTTTATTGACGATAGCATTGACAGACCATAACAACACCGCGACGAGCGGAAACAGGAAATATTTCATTAACAACGTTCTCCCTAAATCAGTCAGAGGAGTATACATCTGTCCGAAATATTATATATACTGATATTCAGACAATCGATAACGTTTTTCAGACAGCCGATGAATAATTTAAAGAATGATGTACTGCAAATTAATGAATGCAATATTATTGAGCCTGAATTCATTGCGTTGCGCCATGAGCAGATTAACCAACAAACTGAGTACAAATCCCACTCCCATACATTTGGTCAGTTACTGTATGTGGTCTGCGGAATTATGGAAATGGAAGTTGAAGGGAAGCATTATATGGCGCCCCCAGAATTTTGCATCTGGATCCCTGCGAATACTCAGCATGCGAGCTTTAATAAACAGAGCGTAAAGTTTCGTATCATTGATTTTGCTAAAGCCTATACCCCTAGGCTCGCCAATAAGGCGTGTGTTGTCCGATTAAGCCCGATTTTTCACACAATCATGACAGATATGTATCAACGGGGAATTGTACAACCTGAAACAGCACAAGATATTCGTTTGGGGGAGGTTCTGATAGACCAATTTGCGATTTCGCCATGCCAAGATACCTACTTACCGACCAGTAAAGATAAATTTCTGGCTCCTATTTTAAACGAATTGCAACAAGATCCTGCGGATAACACAACGCTAGCACAGTGGGCTAAACGGTTTTATACCTCGGAGCGCACATTATCTCGTCGTTGTCAGCAAGAGTTAGGCATGTCATTCAGCGAGTGGCGTCAGCGACTACGTTACTTACATGCAGTTGCTGGATTGGACAAAGGCAAGAGTGTGCATGAAGTGGCGCTCGATGTAGGGTATAGCTCCGCATCCGCATTTATCGCCATGTTCCAGCAAATTTCAGGGGTCACTCCTGACCGGTTTCGGATGAAAGAGCTGGCCCCATAGCTGCGGAAAAATCAATATACATAATCGTATTTGATATTAGCGTGGTAGTTGTACACGCTATCTTTCCCTCCGTGCTCATCTTTAATTAACGTAGTTATAGTTTGTTCTGCATCAGTGCATCTTCCGAACTTATTCCAGCTTTTACAGGTCGTCACAGTTGTTTCGGTGGTAAAAAATTCTTCAATGGTTTTTTTGGTTAACGGTCTGTCATCATCACCATAGGTAAACTCTTCGACGGTTGAATCAGATTGCATGCGAATTAAGCGATTTTTCGTATCATAATAGAAGGTTGTTTTCACACTATCATTTTCGAGCGTACTGACTCGGTTGGATTCAGATAATCGTCCTTTATCATCAGTTAAAAAACGTGTTACTGCTCTTGTTAACATGCGCTCTTTGTCGAGAGTCGTCGTATAAGAAGAGTCTTTGGCTTCGGTTATTTTCCCATTCTGGTCAGTGAAAAACTTCCCATTCATTTTTTGCTGTAAAATGGTTTTTTCAACATTATCTTGATTAATAACAGACAGCTTAAATGCGGACTTGTAGTCCCAACCGTGACCATTTTTTTTCATGCTCATATCAATGGATTTGACGGATACACTGTCGTGGATGCTGAATTTGACAACTTCATGACCAGTTAGCTCGATTAAGGCTCCACAATCATCAAACTTCGTTTGAACCGTGTTGTTGATGTAATCGTCTTGGCTGGTGATAAGTACATTCATCTCTTTTAATGAGTCATTAAAAGGGCGTTCTTGGGCAAAGACAAAATTATTGAAGTTATTGGTGGCGATGGTGTCCGCCGAGCAGTTTTGCTCGCCAGCATAGGCATAAAACGAGCACATTAGGGGTAGCGATAATAATACTTTTTTCACAATCAATATGCCTTTCAAAATAAATGCCTTCCTGAAAAATGAATAACGTTTAATGTAGTGCTGCTGATTAAACATGAAATCTATTAGATTAGGTAGTCAGACTCGTCTGTAACGTTGTTAAATCAAAGAGAAAATTTAAATAATGCTACCTGCGAGACTCTGGATTTCATGTTAAAACGCATTATCATGTAAATGATTCAGCACATCGACGATTTGGAGTATAGTGTGGCTGCCAAATCGGGCATGACTAAACATTTTATTGGGACGAATTTCGTGAAAATTTTGGTTGATGAAAACATGCCATATGCTCAAGCCTTATTTAGTGAGCTAGGCGAAGTTAAAGCAGTGCCAGGGCGTCCAGTGCCAGAACAAGAACTTAACGATGCAGATGCATTGATGGTGCGCTCAATTACCAAAGTGAATAAATCCTTGCTGAGCAATACGCCAGTAAAATTCGTCGGCACGGCAACTGCAGGGTTTGACCATGTGGATACCCAGTGGCTTGCAGAAGCCAATATTGGATTTTCCTCTGCGCCGGGATGTAATGCGATTGCCGTCGTTGAGTATGTTTTTTCAGCACTCTTGATGCTAGCGGAACGCGATAATTTTGATTTACGCGATAAAACCGTAGGGATTATCGGTGTGGGAAATGTGGGTGGACGTCTGTATAAACGCTTGCAAGCGTGGGGAGTCAAAACGGTATTGTGTGATCCGCCTCGTGCAGACAATGGTGACCAAGAAGCCTTTGTCTCATTCGATACCGTGTTAGAGCAGGCAGATATCTTAACCTTCCATACGCCGCTTAATATGGATGGAAAGTATTCAACATTCCATTTGATGGGCGCTTCTCAACTCGCCAATTTACGTGATGGCACTATTTTAGTGAATGCCAGCCGTGGCGAAGTAGTGGATAACCAAGCGTTATTACACTTACTTGAGCAAGGTAAACCATTGAGTGTAGTATTGGATGTTTGGGAGCCTGAGCCAGATTTAGATACTGAATTATTAGCGTATGTGGATATCGGTACGCCACATATTGCGGGCTATACCTTAGAAGGTAAAGCGCGTGGAACAACACAAGTGTTTGAAGCCTATTGTGAATTTTTGGGTAAACCTACCCACATTTCACTCGCATCATTGTTACCGAAGCCAGATATCGATTGCATTAATTTCAATGGTAAATTAACGCAAAGCCAACTCAAAAGATTAGTTCATCTCGTGTATGATGTGCGTCGTGATGATTCATCACTGCGCGCAGTCGCAGGTATTCCCGGTGAATTCGATAAATTACGCAAACATTACCAAGAGCGTCGCGAATGGTCATCGCTTACCGTGCAGTGTGATAGCGAACAAACAGCGCAATTGCTGAATGAGTTAGGCTTTAACGCAAAAATTTAATCACAATTTTTTAGGTGAAATGAGTGGCTTATTGGCGCTTGTTTCACTTTGATTTTTTTAGAGGAAAAACCATGACAGAAGGTTGGAATATCGCATTACTTGGGGCAACAGGTGCAGTGGGTGAAGGCATTCTTTCCCTACTTCAAGAAAGAGAGTTTCCCGTTGGTGAGCTTTATTTACTAGCCAGTGAGCGTAGTGCAGGAGAGAGCATTCGCTTCAACGGTAAAAGTTATCAAGTGCAAAACGTGGCTGACTTTGATTGGTCGCAGGCACAGATCGCCTTTTTTGCAGCAGGTGAAGCTGCCACGGTGCAGTATGCTGAAGTCGCGGCGCAAGAAGGCTGTATCGTTATCGATAACAGCGGCGTTTTTGCATTAGAGCCGGATGTACCTTTAGTGGTGCCAGGCGTTAACCCGCAAATTTTAGCCGATTATCGCAATCGTAATATTATTTCTGTCGCAGATAGCTATGTTAGTCAGTTATTAACGTCAATTAAACCATTGGTTGAAGCGGCAGGATTAGGGCGTATCACCCTGACTAACATGCTGTCTATGTCAGCTTACGGCAAGGCTGCGGTGGATGAATTGGCTGGTCAGAGCGCGCGTTTACTCAATGGTATTCCCGCTGAAGAGGGACGCTTTAGTAAGCAGCTGGCATTTAACATGTTGCCATTATTAGCGGATGCTGAAGGCAGTGTTGTGCATGAGCGCCGTTTAGTTGAGCAGGTGCGTAAAGTGCTGCAAGACGACGGTTTACCTGTGGCGGTGAGTTTTATTCAATCACCTGTTTTCTACGGTAATGCACAAGTTGTGCATTTAGAAACGTTACGCCCAGTCAGCGCAGAAGAAGCGAGTGAAGAGTTTGAACGTTTTGATGATATTCAGGTCTCAGAAGAGGGTGATTATCCAACTCAAGTGACTGATGCATCAGGCAATGACTTTTTAAGCATAGGTTGTATTCGTAATGACTATGGTATGCCGGAAGTTTTACAGTTCTGGTCAGTCGCGGATAACGTACGTTTTGGCGGCGCACTGATGGCGGTTGAGACAGCAGAAAAACTGGCTCAGGAGCTGTACTACTGATGTCGGAATCCCCAAAACTGCATCGTATTGCTCTCGGGATTGAATATAACGGCAGTCGTTATTACGGTTGGCAACGTCAGCAAGAAGTGCAAAGTGTACAGGGTTGCCTTGAAGCTGCGCTATCGAAAATTGCGGCTGAGCCAATCAGTGTTAATTGCGCCGGACGTACGGATGCAGGCGTTCACGCGACTGGGCAAGTTGTGCATTTTGAAACTTCTGCCATTCGTAAAGAGGCCGCATGGACGATGGGCACGAATACCCATCTTCCGGATGATATTGCGGTTCGTTGGTGTAAGCCAGTGGATAATGAATTTCATGCGCGTTTTAGTGCAACTGCGCGCCGATACCGCTATGTTATTTTTAATCATCGTTATCGTCCTGCCATTTTATCGAATGGCGTAACGCATTTTCATTTTCCCCTTGATGAGAAGCGTATGCACCAAGCGGCACAAGCTCTACTGGGTGAGCGTGATTTTACCTCATTCAGAGCAGTCCAATGCCAGTCCAAAACTCCTTGGCGTAATGTGATGCACGTTAATGTGACGCGTCACGGAAACTATGTAGTTGTGGACATTAAAGCTAACGCGTTTGTGCACCATATGGTGAGAAACATTGTTGGCAGTTTGTTGGAGATTGGTTGCGGAAATCAAGATATTGATTGGATGGCACATCTTCTGGAATTAAAAGATAGAACGAAAGCAGCGGCAACAGCCAAAGCGGAAGGACTGTATTTAGTGAGCGTGGATTATCCTGAAAAATTTGACCTGCCACAGAATGTGATGGGACCACTATTTCTTGCAGATGATCTACTATAAATGTCGTTAATATAAATCTCCACATGAGGAACCCCATGGAGTTTATCAGTTTTATCATTGATTTTATTTTGCATATTGATGTGCATCTTGCGGAATTGGTCGCCCAATATGGTGTTTGGGTCTACGGTATTTTATTCCTGATTTTATTCTGCGAGACGGGGTTGGTGGTGACGCCTTTCCTCCCAGGGGATTCATTATTATTTGTTGCGGGTGCAATAGCAGCATTGCCAAGTAATGATTTAAACGTACACGTCATGGTACTGTTGATGATTATTGCGGCAATTATTGGTGATGCAGTGAACTACACCATCGGTCGTATCTTTGGTGAAAAGCTATTTCAAAATCCAAACTCAAAAATTTTCCGTCGTAGCTATTTAGATAAAACCCATGAGTTTTATGAAAAACACGGTGGAAAAGCGATTATCTTGGCGCGTTTTGTCCCAATCGTGAGAACTTTCGCGCCTTTCGTTGCGGGTATGGGAAAAATGTCTTACCGTCATTTTGCCTTTTATAATGTGACAGGTGCGTTATTATGGGTGTTACTCTTTACCTATGCAGGGTATTTATTCGGTGATTTGCCGATAGTACAAAAGAATTTGAAATTACTGATAGTCGCGATTATCTTTATTTCAATTCTACCGGGTGTCATTGAAATTATTCGCCACCGTCGTGCTGCTGCAAAAGAAAAAAATGCAGTAGCAAAAGAAAACAGTGCGGCGACGCAAAAAAACGATAACCAATAATCGGTTTGAAAAAAGTTTTTATCTACAGTGAGATATCATTGTGGTTTAATGGCAAAAAATAACATACTGATAGATACTCCTTATATCACCATCCCTGATATTCAGTGATTGGTATTACTTGGAGTCTTGTCAGAGTGCAATCAGACGAAAAGGTCCATTAATGAGCTGGATTGAGAAAATTTTAAAAAAAGGTACTTCAACCCCATCCCATAAAGCAAACATTCCTGAAGGTGTTTGGACTAAATGTGATAGCTGTGGGCAAGTACTTTATGGCGCTGAGCTTGAGCGTAACTTACAAGTGTGTCCGAAATGTGACCACCATATGCGTATTCATGCTCGTCAACGCCTTGAATCCTTCCTTGATGAAAACTCAACAACGGAATTAGGTAGCGAATTAGAGCCAAAGGATGTGCTCAAATTCCGTGATTCTAAAAAATACAAAGATAGAATTAGCACAGCACAAAAACAAACGGGCGAAAAAGACGCTATCGTTGTTATGAAAGGGACACTCAAAGAGATGCCTATCGTTGCCGCAGCGTTTGAATTCTCCTTTATGGGGGGTTCAATGGCATCGGTAGTGGGAGCACGTTTTGTCCGTGCTGTAGAACAGGCTCTGGAAGATAACTGTCCATTAGTGTGTTTCTCTGCAAGTGGCGGCGCACGTATGCAAGAAGCGCTGTTATCGTTGATGCAAATGGCAAAAACCAGTGCGGCATTGGCAAAAATGCAAGAACGCGGCTTGCCGTATATTTCTGTACTGACCGACCCAACTATGGGTGGTGTTTCTGCAAGTTTAGCCATGTTAGGTGATATCAACGTTGCTGAACCTAAAGCCTTGATCGGTTTTGCAGGACCTCGCGTTATTGAGCAAACAGTACGTGAAAAATTACCTCAAGGTTTCCAACGCAGTGAGTTCTTGTTGGAAAAAGGGGCAATTGACATGATCGTACGTCGCCAAGATATGCGTGACCGTCTGGCTGATGTATTAGCGATGTTAACGAATAAACCAAGTCCGAATACTGCGCCAACACTGGTTGTTGAAGTTGTTGATGTGGAAATTGATCTTGCTGACGCTGTCGATGGAACAGAAAACGCAAAAGGGTCTAAACATAAAAAAGATGATGAGTAATCTAATCATTCCTACAGCCAAGTCTCCTTTGGAGGCTTGGCTTTCTTATCTCACCGACCTGCATAGCCAAAATATCGATATGGGGTTGGAGCGAGTAGGGCAAGCTGCCCGTCAAATGCATTTAACCCAACCTGCTCCGCGCGTCATTACCGTTACTGGAACCAATGGGAAAGGCACAACATGCCATACCCTTGAAGCTATTTTAATGGCGGCGGGCTTGAAAGTGGGTGTGTATAGTTCTCCCCATTTAGTTCGCTACACTGAACGTGTTCGTATCCAAGGTAAAGAACTGACTGAAAATGCGTTCTGCCAAGCGTTTGCAACCATTGAAGCGCAGCGTGGAAATATTTCGTTAACCTACTTTGAATATGGCACCTTAGCTGCACTACAATTATTTAAGCAAGCTGAGTTGGATATTGTGATCCTCGAGGTGGGCCTAGGTGGTCGTCTTGATGCTACGAATGTGGTGGACGCGGATATCGCAGCTATCACCAGTATTGCTCTCGATCATACAGATTGGCTAGGCTCTGACCGCGAACATATTGGTCATGAGAAAGCGGGTATTTTCCGTCAAGGTCACTATGGTGTAGTGGGTGAGCCTGACATGCCTGATGCCATTGGTGCTTATGCTGACAAAATCGGCACAATGTTATTTCGGCGTGACAAAGATTGGCATTATCAAGAGTATGCAGATCATTGGTCATGGGAAAGCTCACAGCGTTCATGGGAAGATTTACCCTTACCGAATGTGCCATTAGCCAATGCGGCAACGGCAATGGGGGTGATCAGCTGCTTGATGGAGATTGACTCCGTATTAGCGCAGAAAATAACCAACAAAGCGATTCACCAAGGCTTAAGTACCGCTCAGTTACCGGGGCGTTTCCAAATCATTGGCGAAAACCCGTTAATGATTTTAGATGTGGCGCATAATCCGCACGCTGCAGGTTACTTAGTTTCCAAACTCGCACAATTACCGAGGCGAGAAGGTCGTCGAATTCGTGCGGTAGTAGGCATGCTAGGGGATAAAGATATTCAAGGTACATTAACCTGTTTATCCCAACAAGTTACAGATTGGTATCTTGCGCCGCTAAGAGAATTTCGTGGTGCGGATGTGACTGAACTTAGCAAACATATTGATGGTGCTCACGAATTTGATTCAGTGGAAGCCGCTTGGCGACAAGCCTGCGTGGATGCGAAACCACAAGATGTGATTGTTGTGTGTGGATCATTCCATACAGTAGCACACGTCATGATGCTATTAGAGAAAACAGAAGGATAAAGTCAGTGGCTAGTAAATTCCAGAATCGTCTTGCTGGCGCCATTGTATTAGTCGCTGCGGGGGTCATTGTGCTGCCCGGGCTACTGGATGGCGATAAGAAATACAATGAAAATGAATTTGCAGCCATTCCGATTATTCCCAAACCGGGTGATGAAGAAGATATTGAGTCGATTGCACCGATTACACACAGTGCATCAACGGCTTCTTCAGAAGGAACTTCTGAAGCGATGTTATCGGAAGCTATCACCGAGCAAAAGCAAAGTGAACAGCCGCCAGTAGCCGCAAACAGTGCAAATCAAAGTGTGACAAATCAAAATAATGGCGCTCAAAATGGGAGTGCGATTCCGACAAATGTTGCGCCTGAAAAACCGCGAGTGGAGCCAAAGCCGGAACCTAAACCTGAGCCTAAACCAAAAGTAGAGTCAAAACCTGAACCAAAACCTGAACCTAAGTCGGAGCCTAAGCAAGAACCTCAAGGCAAAGCGTATGTGGTACAAGTTATCGCGCTAAATAATGCGAGTAAGGTTGAGGAAATAGTGGCTAAACTGAGATTGTCGGGGTATCAGGTTTATACGGTGCCAGCGAAACCGGTGAACAATAAATTAACCCGTATTTATGTAGGTCCTGAGGCATCAAGGCAGAAACTTGAATCTGCATTACCTGAACTTAATGCGATAACAGGTACAAAAGGGATTATTCAAGCTTTTAAGCCTTAAAATGACATTGGATTATCCCTAAAAAATAAGGGTATTTAGTAACTTACTGCGGCGATTATGATTTTTTCTTTTCGCCGCTGATTTTTTTAAATTCAATGAAAAATGGTTACGCAAACGTTTTCGTTTTCTGTTAGAATGCATTCGCCGCTGACGTGAATGCGAATTTTGGAATGAAATATGGTCTGGATTGATTACACAATTATCGCCATTATTGGCTTCTCGGCACTGGTAAGCCTGATTCGTGGATTTGTACGTGAGGCATTATCGTTAATCACATGGGGTTGTGCGTTCTTCGTTGCAAGTACGTTTTATCCCTACTTGGCGAGCTATTTTACGAACTTTGAGGATATTTTGGTTCGTAACGGTATTGCCATTGCGGCATTATTCATTGCAACCCTGATTGTAGGTGCGGTAGTGAATTATGTGATTAGCTCACTGGTACAAAAAACCGGATTATCGGGTACAGATCGTGTACTGGGGATTTGCTTCGGTGCGTTGCGTGGGGTATTAATTGTATCGGCGCTATTGTTCTTTCTCGATACATTTACTCCGCTTCCTCAAAGTGAGGATTGGCATCGTTCACAGCTTATTCCACAGTTCAGTCATATTATTAGGTGGTTCTTTGACTACCTGCAAAATGCGTCAAGTTTCCTACCGGAGAATATTTCTCCGTCTGGCTGATGAGGAAAGACTAAATGTGCGGTATTGTCGGTATCGCCGGTGTTTCACCGGTAAACCAATCAATTTATGATGCGTTGACGGTGCTACAGCATCGTGGGCAAGATGCAGCGGGTATTGCGACCATCGATGGTAAAAACAATATCCGTTTGCGTAAAGCAAATGGTTTAGTAAAAGATGTCTTTGAAACTCGCCATATGTTGCGACTTCAAGGTTCAATGGGCATAGGACATGTACGTTATCCTACAGCGGGTAGCTCAAGTGCATCTGAAGCTCAGCCTTTTTACGTTAACTCTCCTTTTGGTATCACCCTTGCACATAATGGTAACCTGACAAATGCTCACGAACTGACTCGTAGCCTATTTGAAACAGCGCGTCGCCATGTGAATACCACCTCAGACTCCGAAATTCTGCTAAATGTATTAGCGCATGAATTAGATAAGTTTGATCATTTTCCTCTCGAACCTGACAACATTTTTAGTGCCGTCGCGTCAATGCACAAAAAAATCCGTGGTGCTTATGCCTGTGTGGCATTGATTATTGGTCACGGGATGGTGGCATTTCGTGACCCATATGGCATTCGTCCATTAGTTCTCGGTCGCCGTATTTTGGCAACTGGCGAACACGAATATATGGTGGCATCTGAAAGTGTGGCATTAGACACGTTAGGTTTTGAATTCCTTCGTGATGTCGCACCCGGTGAAGCCGTGTATGTCACTGAAGATGGTAAATTATTTACTCGCCAATGTGCAGAGAATCCACAACTGACGCCGTGTATTTTTGAATATGTTTATTTTGCTCGCCAAGATTCCTTTATTGATAAAATCTCGGTGTATAACGCAAGATTGCGCATGGGGCAAAAGTTGGGGGCTAAAATTGCACGAGAGTGGGAAGATCTGCATATTGATGTCGTGATCCCAATCCCAGAAACCTCTTGCGATATCGCCTTGGAAATTGCACACATCCTAGATAAACCATACCGTCAAGGGTTTGTGAAAAACCGTTATGTTGGGCGCACGTTTATCATGCCAGGGCAGCAAGAACGTCGTAAATCAGTACGGCGTAAGCTGAATGCAAACCGTGCTGAGTTCCGTGATAAAAACGTTCTGCTGGTGGATGATTCGATTGTGCGCGGGACCACATCTGAGCAAATAGTGGAATTAGCCCGCGAAGCTGGTGCGAAGAATGTGTATTTTGCTTCCGCTGCGCCAGAGGTACGTTTCCCGAACGTATACGGCATCGACATGCCAAATGCGAATGAACTGATTGCACACGGTCGTGAAGTCGATGAAATTCGAAAATTGATTGGTGCAGATGGCTTAATCTTCCAAGATCTCAGCGACCTCGTGGACGCAGTTCGTGAAGAAAACCCAGAAATTAATGAATTTGAATGTTCCGTATTTGACGGCATTTACGTGACGAAAGATATTGACCAAAGTTATTTAAATTATCTGGAAAATCTGCGTAAGGACGATGAGTTAAAGTTGAAAGATCAGAGTGATGTTGAGGATTTAGAGATATACAACGAAGGCTAAATTTTCGGGGAGCCTCGTCATACTTCACGCTGTAGCGTTGTTGGCTGTATTAGCTAACCCTAGTCACATACCTGTCTATGCTCCTAGGGATTAGCTAACTTGCCGCCTAGCTACAGCATGAATTATTTAGAGGATTAAATCTAAAACTAAGCTGAAAATGAAGTTAGTCTGAATTACCTTTCACTCATGTTTCCTTCATTCCTTTATTTATACCCACTTATTCCGTGAGTAAAGTTTTGCTCTGTATTTTTACTATACTGACATCTACACCTTGCCTCTCTCTCACTTCTTCACGATATTTGGTATATAATGCAGGAAATTACGTGAATTGGGGTTGAGCATGAAAAAACTTATCATTGGGTTAACGGGAGCGAGTGGGGCAATCTACGGTATTCGATTGCTGGAAGTGCTTAAACCTGTGAAAGATGTGGAAACCCACCTAGTGATGAGTGCGGCAGCACGTCAAACTCTCGCGCTGGAGACCGATTTCAGTGTGAAAGATGTTCAACAACTTGCTGACCATGTTTATGATAGCCGCGATATCGCCGCTGCAATCTCCTCAGGCTCATTTCGCACTGCGGGTATGGTAATAATGCCTTGTACTATGAAAACGCTTTCAGGCATCGTACACAGCTATACAGACACATTAGTAACCCGTGCGGCAGACGTCGTATTAAAAGAAGGGAAAAAACTGGTGTTAGGGGTACGGGAAACGCCACTGCATTTAGGGCATTTAAAATTGCTCGTTCAAGCCGCAGAAATAGGTGCCGTGATTATGCCCCCAATGCCTGCGTTTTATCATCAGCCTCAATCTATTCAAGATATTGTCGATCAAACCGTGAATCGCGTACTTGACCAGTTTGATATTCAGCTCGACCATGATTTGTTCACCCGTTGGCAGGGCGCTAAATAATCACGGTGTTGGTGTTAATAAATCTTCCAAAGCAATTCTCAGTTCAATAAATTCAAATGCAAAGCCAGCCTCTTCTAAGCGTTTTGGAATGGCTTGCTGTCCCCCTAATAATAAAGTGGCAGATTCACCAAGCACGCCTCTTACGGCGAAAGCGGGCGTGCGCACGAAAGAAGGGCGATTGAGTACATCTCCCATCATGGCAGCAAATTGGTCATTATGGACAGGATAAGGTGACGTCATATTAAATGGACCTGATAAATCCGGTGTTTCCATTAAAAACAAAATCGCTTTTACCATATCGTTAATGTGGATCCACGGCATATATTGCTTTCCATGACCAATCGGTCCACCTGCCCCCATTTTGAAAATAGGCAGAATTTTGGCGAGTAGACCACCTTTAGGGGATAAAACTAATCCAGTACGCAATAGGCAAACGCGCGTTTTGCTTGATTGGGCTTCGAGGGCAATGGCTTCCCAGCGTGCAGCTAACTGATGGGTAAATTCGTCATGGGGTTGGTCTGATTCAGTCACTACAGACTGACCTTGATCGCCGTAATAGCCAACAGCAGATCCAGAAAGAAATACATTCGGTGGGGTTTCACTGGCTTTAATCAAATCCGTTAACTGTTGGGTTATTTTCCAGCGACTTTCACAGAGGATTTGTTTTTGTGCGGTCGTCCAGCGTTTTTCTGCGATGGGTTCACCGGCAAGGTTGATGACTGCATCAAATTCGTTGAGATTTTTTCTATCGCTGAGGGTTGTCCAGCATTCAACCGCTTTACAAAATAGACTGTATACTTTTTGTGGTGAGCGACTTAATACCGTGACCTGATGTGAATGCATCACTAACGCTTGAACCAGTTGGGTACCAATTAACCCTGTTCCGCCTGTTATTAGTATTCTCATTTTTATCCCCTCTATTTAAAGCGTTATAACGCTCTAAATAATCCGATTTTTACCATCTAGTTTGAGTTAACTATAGCATTTGCAAATAAGAATTGTTGGGTTTCAGTTAACGGTTCAAAAAAAAGAATTTTGTGCTATATCTTAAAGGGATGTGTTGATTTTTATGAGGGAGACAAAGCACAAATTTGCTTAGGATCCCTTGCAACGCATAAGTGAAAAGAATACCTTGTATCAAAGTATTTCGTTGGGCAAGTTAAATAAGGTTTTCAGGATGGAACAACAGACCGAATTCGTCGAGTGGGTGGATATTGTTGACGAAGATAATAATGTGATAGCTCAAGCAACCCGTCGCCAAATGCGGGCTGAAAATTTACGTCATCGCGCAACGTATATCGTGGTACATGACGGTATGGGTAAAATTTTGGTGCAAAGAAGAACTGACATTAAAGATTTTTACCCTGGACTTTTGGATGCAACCGCTGGGGGCGTAGTGATGCAAGATGAAAATATTCTTGAATCAGCTAAGCGCGAAGCTGAAGAGGAGCTGGGCATTGCGGGTGTTCCTTTTGCGGAACATGGTACCTTCTATTATGAAAACGAAATCTGCCGAGTATGGGGTGGGCTGTTTAGTTGTGTGAGTCATGGTCCTTTCGCATTACAAGAAAGCGAAGTGGTTGAGGTGAGCTGGCTAACACCAAAAGAGATTACAGCACGTTGCGATGAATTCACGCCTGATTCACTTAAAGCACTGTCATTATGGTTAACGCGCAATAATGAAGCGGATAAAGCGATTAGCTGTTCCAGCCCAGAGTAAGCTCGGATATGAGAAGAAAGGACTACTAAGGTAGTCCTTTTATATTTTATGATTTATAAAATTTTGGCTTGTTGATTTTATTCGGCAGCGGATATTGATGAAGTTTATCGGCGTAGGAGGTATTAACCTCGATGATTGGCTCATTTTTCTCATTCATTAAGCATTCTTGCTGAGATATTATTTTTTCAATGAGACTAAAAAAATTTTTCTTCTTCGCTGTTATATAAAGGCCTTTATTAGGTTCAAAGAACTTGAATATGATTTTATTGTTGATATGTTTAATCGTAATCCCCATAGCATGATCTTTCGTTAGAAAATCACAAATGGTATCCTTTTGTTGTTGTAGTCGATTATTAATTCGCTGTTTAAATTCTTCAAAGGTTATATAATTTTGTGGATTTAATTTTACATTGTTATCAATAATCGTATAGGTGTCATACTTTATATTATATTGATTATTTCTTTGTGTTATTTGATGCTTAATGATTTTTTTCTGGTGATTTTTAACCAGTTCAAAAAACGGTTTAATGCCGATCTGTGATAAATCAGTTAGTGTAAAATTAGAACATTTTCTCTTAATTTCTCGAGCTGTTAGTTTCATTAAATTAAGTTCAAAATGACTTTTTCCTTTTAATACGTTCTTCTTGGCATTTTTCGATGTGGAATAGGTATAAAAATATAATTGATGTAATAATTTTTTTAAATTAATAGCATTATCTTCCCCTATATTATTCAGTAATAAGGCACCGTTTTTAAAAAGTACTGCATTGATAGAATTAAGCATATTTCTTTGTTTTAACTCATCGCTGTCATTTGAAAAATCAAAATTTTTTATGGCGTGGTCAATATGTAGACTATAATCAATTAATTTTTGTCTATCAATTATTTGACAAAAAGCGTCATTTAAAAAAGTGTGATAATGGCGAATGTTTCCCTTGGCGTTATGTGTTTTTTTTAATGCGCGCGCCAGATTTTTTATATATGTTTTTTCATCATTTGCATGAGCATAAAATAAGAAAGCATGTGTTAATCCATAACAAACACCTTTTTCGGCTTCTTGAATATTTTTAATGCCGATTATATTACGGGAAAACTCATTTTTAGCAGTATCTTTAAAATGGTCAGTTAATTTTATCTGTTTAAACTTAATACTGACTCTTTGGGGGATAATCATAACCATCCTCAATACTCTTGTGAAAACATAGAGGATCATGATATGAAAAAGGGAAAATGTTATTTTCAAATAGCGATGAAAAAACAAAGGTCAATCAGTTTCCTGATTGACCTTTTAACGTAATGCCTAATAACGAAAATTATGCGTTTTCGTTTTGTGCAGCTTGAATTGCTGTCAGTGCAACGGTGTAAACGATATCGTCTACCAGAGCACCACGAGATAAGTCGTTAACTGGTTTACGCATACCTTGCAGCATTGGACCGATAGAGACTAAGTCCGCAGAACGTTGTACGGCTTTATAAGTGGTGTTACCGGTGTTCAAGTCAGGGAAGATGAATACAGTGGCTTTACCCGCAACAGGTGAGTTTGGCGCTTTAGATTTTGCTACATCAGCCATAACCGCCGCGTCGTACTGTAACGGACCATCAATCATCAGATCTGGGCGTTTTTCTTGTGCTAAGCGCGTAGCTTCACGAACTTTTTCAACATCACTACCCGCACCGGAATTACCCGTTGAGTATGAAATCATCGCAACACGAGGTTCAATACCAAAGGCTTTTGCTGAATCGGCAGATTGGATCGCGATTTCAGACAGTTGCTCAGCAGTTGGATCTGGGTTAATTGCACAGTCACCATAAACAAAGACTTGTTCTGGCAGCAGCATAAAGAATACAGAAGAGACTAATGAGCTACCTGGTGCAGTTTTGATTAACTGTAATGGTGGGCGAATGGTGTTTGCTGTGGTATGAACCGCACCAGAAACCAGTCCATCTACTTCACCTTTTTCTAGCATCAATGTACCCAGAACAACGTTATCTTCCAATTGTTCACGAGCAACCACTTCGGTCATGCCCTTGCTCTTACGCAGCTCAACTAAACGCGCAACATATTCTTCGCGAACTTTAATTGGGTCAACGATTTCGATACCAGCGCCTAATTCGATACCTTGAGATGCTGCAACACGGCGGATGTCATCAGGATTACCTAACAATACGCAGGTCGCGATACCACGTTCAGCACAAATCGATGCCGCTTTAACGGTACGTGGCTCATCACCTTCAGGCAGGACGATACGTTTGCCTGCTTTACGAGCCAGTTCAGTTAACTGATAACGGAACGCTGGAGGAGACAGACGGTTTGGACGTTCAGAATCAGCAACCAGAGATTCAATCCAGTTACTGCTAATGTGGCGAGCCACATAGTTTTGAATTTTCTCGATACGCTCATGGTCATCAGCAGGTACTTCAAGACTGAAGCTTTGCAGATTCAGCGAAGTTTGCCATGTGTTGCTGTTCACCATAAACACAGGTAAGCCCGTTTCGAATGCTTGTTCACAAAGTTTGCGAATAGGTGCATCGATATCATAGCCGCCTGTTAATAAGATAGCCCCGATTTCTACACCGTTCATTGCGGCTAAAGAGGCTGAAACCAGTACGTCAGGGCGGTCTGCGGAAGTCACTAACAGTGAACCTGGGCGGAAGTGTTCCAGCATGTGTGGAATGCTACGTGCGCAGAAGGTTACTGATTTAACGCGGCGAGTGTTGATTTCACCTTCGTTAACTACTTGTGCATTTAAGTGTTTTGCCATATCGATTGCACGGGTGGCAATCAGGTCAAAGTTCCAAGGGATCGTCGCTAATACTGGCAGATTCAAACATTCGAGCGCTTTCGCATCGATGTTAGCCACCGTCGCTTTGGTCGAATCGTCGAAAATTTCAGACAGGTCAGGGCGAGTACGACCTTGATCATCAACAGGTGCGTTAACTTTATTAACGATAACCCCGATGATATTTTCATTACGTTGACCACCGAACTCGTTACGAACCAGCTCTAAACGTTCTTGCATTTGCTGAATTGAGCTGTTGCCTGGCGCGGTAACGAAAACAATTTCTGCGCCTAAGGTTTTCGCAATTTCGTAGTTCAATGATTGAGCAAAAGAGTGCTTGCGCGTTGGGACTAAACCTTCGATCAGGATGACTTCTGCATCTTTGGTGTGCTCGTGGTAGCGAGCCACAATCTCTTCCATCAAAATATCTTTTTTAGATGATGTCAGAAGAGATTCAACATATTCCATTGTTAAAGGTTCAACAATGGTCGTGATGCTGGAGTGTGAACGTAAAACTTCGGTGGTTTGGTCTTTATTACCTGAAACGCGTGGTTGTGCGATTGGTTTAAATACGCTCAGCTGGACACCTTTTTGTTCCATTGAGCGAACGACACCCAGACTGACGCTGGTTAAACCAACGCTGGTGCCAGTAGGAATTAGCATAATTGTACGGGACACGGGAACCTCGTTTTTTGGTTACTCTAAAGCAGTACCGCCAGCATAAGGCTGGCGGCAAGAAAGTCTTTATGCTGTTAAGCGTGCAGCATCTTGGGCAATCACCAACTCTTCATTCGTTGGGATAACCAGTGCTGGGCGGCTGTTATCGGTGGTGATGACACCTTCTTTACCGAAACGTGCCGCTAAGTTGCGCTCGTGGTCATATTCGAAACCAAGAATAGCTAATTTCTTCAATGTGATTTCACGAACTTGTGCAGAGTTTTCACCGATACCACCAGTGAAGATAATCGCATCAAGGCGTCCTTCCATCAGCGCACTGTACGCACCAACATATTTCGCTAAACGGTGGCAGAATACATCCATTGCGCGGGTTGCATCCGCTTTGGTGCCATAGTTATCTTCAACATAACGGCAGTCGCTAGTCACACCCGTTAAGCCTAGTAAGCCAGACTCTTTCGTCAGCATTTTGTTGATTTGGTCAACGCTCATGCCTAATGAATCGTGTAAATGGAAAATAATCGCAGGGTCGATATCGCCGCTACGAGTACCCATTACTAAGCCTTCTAATGGAGTTAAACCCATTGATGTATCAACACATTTACCGTTTACGATTGCTGATACTGAACCACCATTACCTAAATGGCAAGTGATAACGTTCAGTTCATCAACTGGTTTGTTCAGTTTTTTCGCTGCTTCACGAGAAACATAGTAGTGGCTAGTTCCGTGTGCGCCATAACGACGAATGCTGTGCTCTGAGTATAATTCGTATGGCAGTGCATACAGATAAGCTTCTTCAGGCATTGTCTGATGGAATGCAGTATCGAATACAGCGACGTTTTTACCGATCAGGTGAGGGAAGGATTTTCTTGCTTCTTCAATACCGATCAGGTGAGCAGGGTTGTGTAAAGGTGCAAATGGGATTGCCGCTTTAATACCTGCGATGACTTCATCGTCGATCACCACAGAAGACGTGAATTTTTCGCCGCCGTGAACAATACGGTGACCGATAGACGAAATTTGAGCAGACAGTTCAGGTTTCGCCGCAAGAATAGTATTCACGATGAAATTTAATGCTTCGCTATGCGCAGCACCCGCGCCTAAAGGCGCCTCATGTTTTTCGCCGTCCATTTTCCATTTAATACGAGCTTCAGGCAAATTAAAACATTCAGCTAAACCTGATAGAAATTCATCTCCATTAGTCGGATCGATGATTGCAAATTTCAGTGAGGAGCTACCGCAGTTTAAAACCAGTACCAGCTTACTTGACATGGAAATACCTATCTTAGTTGATGTTGTGAAGCCCGTTATCAGGACACACAGACTTAGTTGAAAAATGTAAGTCGCTAGAGCCTAGCGTATTTATATCCGACCAATTCATGATTGATATCATGATATGTGCAAAAAAGAACATGGGTCGATGATTTTACAGGGTTTTCTGTAGCAAACGTTACGTAATGCTGTTAAATAACTGTGAAAAATAAGTCACGGCATCGTGTTGAAATAACGTGCAGAGCCCCAATATATCACTGTTGTTTACTTATTAAAGAGAACTATTAAGCAACATAGCCCGGTAGTCATTCTAATTGCGGTCGATTCTACTAAAACTATTTTATATTTTATATGTTTTTTTTAAAAATAGGGCGTTTGGTTGATTAAAATCATAAATGCCATATAAAGTGTAGTTATAGCGGTAAGTTATGCATTCACTAGAATAGTGGGTTTCATTTAAGTTAGCTGGATTAAAGCTAAATTTGTGAAAATGAACTTAAAAACTGAGTGTGCGTTCATACTCAATTTGACGTAAGCTAGCCGAAGATTGATATTGTTTTTGTGATGGTAGTAGGAAATTTATTGATGAGCACAATACAAAGTACCCCTCCAGGTTTTTTTAAACGATTCAGATTAGGGAATCACTATCTGAAGGTTTTTCCTATGGAAAAAAAGCTAACACCGCTGTTTCCTGAGCTACGTATCAATAAAGCGATCCGGTTTGGGATCCGTTTCATGCCGCCAATTGCAATATTTACGCTCGCTTGGCAAATCGCCTTAGGTGGGCAGTTAGGACCTGCGGTTGCCACAGCGCTATTCGCCTGTAGCTTGCCAATGCAAGGGTTATGGTGGTTAGGCAAACGTGCTGTTACGCCATTACCTGCAGGGTTATTGAGTTGGTTTTATGAAATCCGCGATAAATTTACTGAAGCGGGAATTGCAATGGCGCCTATCGAACAACAGCCGGACTATCTGGCGCTAGCCGAATTATTGAAAAAAGCGTTCAAGCAGTTAGATCACACTTTTATGGAAGATATCTAACGTTATTTTTGATCCTAATTAAAGTCAGGTCTAACAACAAAGCTCTATTTAACAATAACTAATACAAAATAGTTGTTTAGATCAATAAAAATGATATTTCATCTGTGCATTATTAACATTGAATGCGAAGATGGCAGTAAATTATTTATGGAGAGCTGTGATGGAAATGACCAACGCTGAACGCTTAATTATATCCAATCAATATAAAATGATGACCATGCTAGACCCTGATAACGCAGAGCGTTACCGTCGTCTTCAAACGATAGTTGAGCGTGGATTCGGTTTGCAAATGCGCGAACTGGATAGAGATTTTGGTGAGTTGAGTGAACAAACGTGCCGTACTGTCATTGATGTGATGGAAATGTACCATGCATTGCAGGTTTCCTACGGCAACATGGAAGATAAACATGGAGTCGATGAGCGCCGTGTGCAATTTTTAGGCTTTGATGCGGCGACAGAGGCTCGTTATCTGAGCTATGTACGCTTTATGGTGAATACCGAAGGGCGTTATACGCACTTTGACAGCGGTACTCACGGTTTTAACTCTCAAACGCCTATGTGGGATAAATATTTAAGAATGCTGAAAATTTGGCAAGCTTGCCCTCGTCAATATCATCTTTCAGCGGTCGAGATTTCTCAGATTTTAAATGCGTAACCGTATTTTAGGTAAAAACACAGAGCATATTTGCATTAGGTAAATAAAAGGGTTCAATGTGAAGTTAAAAGCAAAAGGTTTTTTATTCGATCTCGATGGAACATTGGCGGATTCACTCGCTGTTGTTGAGCGCTGTTGGTGTTTATTTGGCGATAGAATTGGTGAGGATAAGCAAGCAATTATCGATTATATCCATGGAAAACCTGCGATGACGACATTGCGTCATTTTTTACCTCATGCAAGCGAAGAAGAGCTACAAAGCCATTTTCGTTGGTTAGAAAAAATGGAAAGTGAAGATATGGACGGCGTTGTTGCGCTGCCAGGGGCAATAGCGCTGTTATCTTCACTGAATAAATTAGGTGCGCCTTGGGCGATTGTGACATCAGGAACAGTGCCAATCGCTCATGGACGCCGAGCCGCCGCTGGCTTGCCTGAACCTAAACATTGGGTCACTTTTGAAAAAGTCTCTAAAGGTAAACCAGACCCAGAACCTTTCCAATTAGGGGCGAAAAGCCTGTCTCTTCCTCCTGAAGACTGCATCGCTTTCGAAGATGCGCCCGCGGGTATTCATTCTGCGCTAAGTGCAGGTTGCCAAGTGATTGCTGTTCATGCACCAGAAGGTATGCTTCGACGAGATGAAATCTCTGCGATTATTAGTACATTAGAGCAAATCTCCGTGACTGGACCTGACAATAACGGCTATTTTGAGCTTTTCGTATCGAAAAACGCCTAATTACGATCTAATCAAAGAAATCCTCTTAAAAACATGGTTAACTAACTAAAATCTTTAGCCTGTTTTTTTTCGTCGAAAGGGGATATTTTGAACGGAGAATTGCTGTGGGTATTAACCCTACTATTGATCGCGGTTGTTCTATTTACGACCAATAAAATCCGCATGGATGTGGTTGCCTTATTAGTCATTGTTGCATTTGTATTGAGTGATACATTGACATTACAGCAGGCAACCGCGGGTTTTGCGGATCCTAACGTTTTATTGATTGCCGCTTTGTTTGTCATCGGAGATGGTCTGGTTCGTACCGGAATTGCCTACCAAATGGGGGAGTGGCTCGTCCGAGTTGCAGGCAGCAGCGAAAGTAAAATGCTTGTCTTTTTAATGATGACGGTGGCGGGACTCGGTGCATTCATGAGTTCTACTGGCGTTGTCGCCATCTTCATTCCCGTCGTGCTCAGTGTTGCTGCACGGATGAAAACATCCCCTAGTCGATTAATGATGCCATTAGGCTTTGCCGGTCTGATCAGTGGCATGATGACGTTAGTCGCTACGCCACCGAATATGGTCGTGAATAGCGAATTAGTTCGTGAAGGGCTACCCAGCTTTCAATTTTTCTCAATTACCCCGATTGGACTCCTCATTTTATTGGCGGGCATTGGTTATATGTGGCTGACTCGTCGCTGGCTAGGAAGCAATGAACCCGATAAACAACCCGTAAAATATCAGCGTAGTTTCCGTGATTTGATCCGCGATTATAAACTGGCGGGGCGTGCCCGTCGGTTAGCTATTCGTAAAGGGTCTTCACTGATTGGACACACGCTTGATGAGCTTCATTTGCGTTCCCGTTACGGCGCGAACGTGGTAGGGATTGAACGCTGGCGCAAGTTTCGTCGTGTAATGGTGAGTGCAACGGGAGGGACTGAGCTACGCGAGCGCGATGTTTTGCTGATTGATATTTCAGTGACTGACGATGAGCTGCGCCAATTTTGTAGTGAACAACTTCTTGAGCCAATGATCTTACGTGGAGATTATTTTTCCGAACAATCAAGGGATGTGGGGATGGCGGAAGTGTCTATGAACCCAGACTCAGAATTATTAGGTAGAAGTTTACGAGAGATTAAATTTCGTACCCGATATGGTTTAAACGTCGTGGGGATACGCCGCGATGGAAAGGCCCTTGATGGAAAACTAGTGGATGAGCCTCTGCGCTTAGGGGATATTTTGCTGGTCATCGGTGATTGGAAATTAATTCGTATTCTATCGACCAAACCGCGTAATTTTATTGTATTGAACTTAGCTGCTGAAGTTGAGGCGGTAGCCCCAGCTGCTTCGCAAGCCCCTCATGCGTTATTTTGCCTTGCGCTCATGGTAGCGATGATGGTTACCAATGAAATCCCTAACTTTATTGCAGCGTTACTTGCCTGCTTATTAATGGGGAAATTCCGTTGTATTGATATGGAAAGCGCGTACAAATCGATTCACTGGCCGAGCATTATTTTGATTGTTGGTATGATGCCATTTGCTATCGCTTTACAGGAAACCGGGGGGATAGCCCTAGCGGTAGATGCACTGATGAAGGTCGCTGGTGGATTAGGTCCGCATGTGATGTTACTGTGCTTGTTTATCTTGTGTGCCACCATTGGGTTATTTATTTCTAACACCGCAACCGCAGTATTAATGGCACCCATTGCGATTGCCGCAGCGCGTCAAATGGAAGTCTCGCCACTGCCATTCGCTATGGTCATTGGTATCGCGGCATCCGCCGCATTCATGACACCGGTTTCTTCCCCAGTTAATACTTTAGTGCTCGGACCTGGTGGCTATAAGTTTGCCGATTTTCTAAAGATGGGAGTTCCCTTTACGATTATCGTGATGTTTATTAGCGTAGCCGTGATCCCTATTTTATTTCCCTTCTAATTAACTCGATAGCGCCTACTTTATTAAGGCGCTATTAAACTCAATAAGGCTTACTGCCTGTGATGATAAAGATCAATTCGTAATATTTAATCCATTACCGCTTACCTGCAGAATATTGTTATTTTTATTACCGGAACAGTCATTAAAATTAATGGATATCTACGATGAGGTAATAATGAATAATGATAAGACAGAAGTTAAAAATATCGTTTCTGGGTATGATGGTCTTTGTACCTTTGAAAATTATTGGGGAGAGAAGTTAATTTCGGTCCGTTTAGAACATTATACTTCCGGAATGCTGAATAAAACAAAATATTTTATGTCAACGATGGAGTTAGAAAATATTGCTGACCGAACGGAGTTAAAAAAAGTTTTTTCCATACGTACGTCGATAGGGGAACTGGATCGCTATGACTATTGGGCTGTGACGTTGCACACTAAAAGTGGACGCCTATTCAGAACGAAAGACCGGTTTCGTTGTTCTTATACCTTCCATGATTCATTTGATGCGGTTCTTGGTGTAAATGGCGCTGCAAGAACGTTATATATCGCATTTTCTTCATCGTTGGGATGCAGTACAGAATTGATTGAAGTTTTATAATTAATAATACGAAAAATAAAGGTAACGAAATGGCGAAAAAGTGTATTGGGGAAGTTAGCTTTGAAAATTATTGGGGGGAGAACATATTCTCAATATATTTAGGATATCATATGGCAGATATCTATGATTCATTCGGATCTTCGCGATACTCTCGGAATGTTGTGTACAATAATATACCTGATAAAACAAGGATTGATAATATCATGTGGTTTGTCTATGAGCTGGATGCTCCTGCATCTTATAATTATTGGTTCCTAAATGTGATAACAGAAAGTGGGAAAGTATATACAACCAAGAGCGGTTTTTATTGCTCGATTACAGATGCCGATGATGAAAAAGTGGTCCTGGGTGTCAATGGTGAATCTGAAAATCTCTATGTTCATTATTCTTCTTCAAGTGATTGTTCAACTAAAATGAAAAGAAATTTATAAGTATTTAATTTAATTATTATGAATTGAAAATAACAGATGAATGACACATCATGTTTTCATGATGAAGTATAAATATTAATTTGGTTGTAGGATGTTTAAAGTAGGAATGAAGATCATTCCTACATATCGGTTAATTACTAATTTCATCTAACGAAAGCTTAAAACCCGGGACGAAATGCCGTAAAAAATAATCCATTTCTAGGCTATTTCTTTCTTCAAGCATTTTTTCTAAGCGTTTTTTGGCGAGTTTAAATTCACTGTTACCCGCGGATAATTCCTCTAAACATTTTAAATAAGCACATAAAGAATCGGCTTGTTTAACAATGAAATATTCTTCTTCTGACTGCAAATCTTCAATAATTAATTCCCTGAAATCATCTTGAAGTTCTTCAGGTAACATGTCTAATAGCTTTTGCTGAGCAAATTTCTCTATTTTCTTGTATTCATGCGCAATTTGTTGGTTATGGTACTTAATTGGCGTGGGTAAATCTCCCGTAATCACTTCACTGGCATCGTGATACATGGCGAGTAGAGCAATGTGTGATGCATCAACATTTCCCCCAAATTTTTTATTTTTAATAATGGCAAGTGCGTGTGCAACCATAGCAACTTGCAAGCTATGCTCAGAGACGTTTTCCGTTCGGACATTACGCATTAGTGGCCAGCGATGAATGAGTTTCATTCTAGCAAGATGGGCAAAAAAGTAACTCATAACTCCTCCTTGATTGAAATAATCATGTGTGAAAATCATACATTAGATATCAGTAAATTTATATTTAATATTAAGTATTTTTATTTTGAATAAGTGAATATAACTTAATGAAAGCTAATGTTTTAAATGAATTAAGCATAGGAGGAAATGTATCAAAATTCCCATTAATTATCCAAGTATCAATCCAATAGCATCGAGGAGATTATATGGAAGTCGCGTTATCAGCAAAAGGTACGGTTACATTAGAGAACTTTTGGGGAGAGCCCTTAAAATTGATGAAACTTACACACTTATCATTACGAACATCCACTGTTGAACTAAAGGATGTGCCTCAAGGGGCGATTCATAATCATGCAATGAAATGATCAAAAAAGGATTAAATAAAAAAGTTAAATTGAGAGTATCCATATTCAATTATCTAAATAAGACGTGCAAGAGTAAACAAGTTATCATCCAATAATAAATTGATTTGATATTTTTAGTCACTATAATCGAGAGGTAGATAATTAAACTGATCGAGGATGAAATGAAATATTTCCCAGTAATATTGGTGTTGTTTTTCTTAGCGGCTGTTTATTTAATTTCCATTATTTGATTATCCAATAAAGAGCCTCATATTTAGATATTAAATTTTCAGTTATAAAAATAGCCCATATCGGGCTATTTTTATTTTTCACCAAGCCGCCAATATTATTGGCGATAATTTTCTAAGAAACGACCAAACTTATTGATAGCCATTTCTAAATCATCAGCATAAGGTAGCGTCACGATACGGAAATGGTCAGGCTCTGGCCAGTTAAATGCGGTTCCTTGGACTAATAGCACTTTTTCTTGTAGTAATAAGTCAAGGATCATTTTTTGGTCATCGTGAATATTAAAACGTTTAATATCAATTTTAGGGAACATATACAGGGCACCTTGTGGTTTAACACAAGAGACGCCTGGAATTTGATTAATCAATTCCCATGCACGATTACGCTGTTCATATAAGCGTCCACCTGGTTGGATAAACTCACTGATACTTTGATAGCCGCCTAACGCAGTTTGGATAGCATGCTGCATCGGAACGTTTGCACACAAGCGCATAGAGGCTAACATTTCTAAGCCTTCAATATAGCCTTTAGCGTGTTTTTTCGGGCCGTTTATCGCCATCCATCCTTGGCGGAAACCTGCAACGCGATAGGTTTTTGATAGCCCATTGAACGTGACTGTCAGTAAATCAGGTGCCAGTGCTGCAATAGAGTGGTGCTGCGCATCGTCATACAGAATTTTATCGTAGATTTCATCAGCGAAAATAATCAGGCTATGTTGACGGGCAATTTCGACAATTTCCATCAGCAGTTCTTTACTGTACACCGCCCCTGTTGGGTTATTCGGGTTGATGATGACAATACCACGGGTGCGTGGGCTGATTTTTTTACGAATATCGTCAAGAGCAGGCATCCAGCCTTGCTGTTCATCACACATATAGTGCACTGCGTTACCACCCGATAAGGAAACCGCTGCGGTCCAAAGTGGGTAGTCAGGAGCAGGCACCAGCATTTCATCGCCATTATTAAGCAGTGCTTGCATCGCTTGAACGATAAGTTCAGAAACGCCGTTACCGATATACACATCTTCAACCGTCATATCGTGAATATCACGGGCTTGGTAATGTTGTACGATGGCCTTACGCGCTGAATATAAGCCTTTTGAATCACAGTAACCTTGCGAGCTTGGCAGATTGCGCAGGACATCAACGAGGATCTCATCAGGTGCTTCAAAGCCAAACGGTGCCGGGTTACCAATATTCAGTTTTAAGACTTTATTGCCTTCTTCTTCTAAGCGCTTTGCTTCTTTTAAAACTGGCCCACGAATGTCATAGCAGACATTATCGAGCTTATTGGATTTCAGTATGTTGTTCATGGTTCTCTCATTACCCTAACGGGCTTGCGATGATAGGGGATTTCCGGCGTTGTTATCTACTGTACTCCTCCCTCGGAAGCTTTTGAAGATGCTAGATAATTTTTGGTGCAAAAGGTTGGTTTAGACATGAATCAGATATATGCTATCTTAAAGTATTGAATAAGTTAGATGTTGATTCTGGTTGTGGTTGTTAAGTTGGAATCTAATTCTGATAATTATCGCTGTTTTGGAGTGGAAAAGTAAAAAAATGACGCTATGACAAACGTGTCAAAATTGTATCACTCTGTAAGTTTGAATCTTAAATCATTAAACTAGAAATAAATTTAACTATTGGTCGGGGGATTTTTGATAGTTTTTGGCTTTTTTTGTTAGCAATATTGATTATTTTAATAAGAATATTCTTAATGGAAACGTGTTTATAATGTTTAGCGTATTGATAATTAATAAAATTGTTAATTTACATCATATGTTACATAAAGAGCTTACATTAAAATAATTGCAACTACATTAAATATGTTACTATTTAGTCCTATTCAATTATTGCGGGTTTATTGCGCTTTTTGTTAATCAGCGCCCGCTTTATTGATAGAAACTTAAAATGCTATTTAGATAATTAAAGTGACTTTAGTTAATTATCAGATAGGTATAGCAATGTAGAGTATTTGAATACAATAAATGCAGATCTATGGATTAGAAATGCAAAAAGTTGGATCATTTTTAAGACTCGCTGATTCTCACGGAGGAGAGCAGAAACACCAGGTATCATAAAATTATATAAAGAGAATGTACGATGATAAATTCCAATCGTCCCATAATGAACTTAGATCTCGACTTACTACGCACATTTGTCGCAGTGGCTGATCTTAACACTTTCGCCGCTGCCGCTGCCGCAGTATGTCGTACTCAGTCCGCTGTTAGTCAGCAGATGCAACGTTTAGAACAATTAGTTGGTCGTGAATTATTTGCACGCCACGGGCGTAATAAGCTATTAACTGCCCATGGTTTACAATTGCTCGGTTATGCGAGACAAATTCTACGCGCCAATGATGATGCAACGGCATCATTAACGTATAACGATGCAGATGGTGAATTACGCATCGGAGCATCCGATGACACAGTCGATATCTTACTCCCATTTTTATTGAACCGTATCGCTTCCGTTTTTCCACGTATCGCGGTAGAAGTTCGAATTAAACGTGCTCAGTTTATTGAATCAATGTTAGATAACCACGAAATTGATTTAGCCTTAACGACGAGCCGTATTCCTCAACACCCGAAAACTGCATTAAGAACTGTTCCTATTTTATGGCACAGTGCACCAGATTTTCAGTTACGCCCAAATGAACCGATTCCATTGGTAGTGATGGATGAAACTAACCCATACCGTAAATTATGTACTCATGCATTAGATGAGGCTGGTTTACCATGGCATGTGGCGTATGAAGCGGCATCATTGCCAGCTGTTCGCGCTGCTGTGAATGCTGAAGTCGGTGTGACGGCACGTCCAATGGAAATGCAAAATGCGGATCTTCGTATTTTGAGTGAAGCGGATGGTTTACCGCGTTTACCAGATATCCAATACTGGTTATACAAAAATGCGGATGAGCAAAAAGATTTTGTGCTTACCGTCTTTAGCGCGATTGAAAACAAAAAAATCCCTTATGCAGTAGCCCCTGCGGCTGAGCAAGTAGAGAACAGTGGTCAATAAGATCACTCTTTGTCCTTATCGATAAAATAGGTTTTTTATCAAGGGTAAGTGGCAAAACAGTATTATGTTTATCCGGCTGGATCAGTGTGTCTGATTCGGCCGTTTTTATTTTTTACTTATTGCTTTTTCCTCTGCGCAATACTGCCTCTCGATTGTTATCAAAATGATCTTAATGCCAATTTTCTCTCCTTACTCATCAAGTGGTTAATAGAGACTTAAGTCAATTTTAGTCGTACGATATTTTACTTAAGAGTGAGATGATAAAAAAGTGAACAAAGTTTCTGTTCAATAGGTGATAAAACACACGTATTACCCACTTATTAAGTATGGATTAACGCGTAAGAGCATGAAATAATTGTGATGTATATGGCATAACATGAAATTCATTAGTTAGTTAACGATTTGTTACGTCGTTAACAATAATTTTTTGCTGAATTGATAAAATAGCTGAGAGTACTCAGTGGCTTAGTGGGCATGATGAATAAAAAATCGTTATTGCCTCTTAAATTAAATTCGGATGTTATGTAAACAAATTGAGTATTTTTTCAATAAATCTGTGCGTTAGATCAAATAAAAAGCACATTTTTTCGTCTGTTAAGACAGGTTTTTCCTGAGATAATGGTGTAGTAAAAACGAATAATCAGTTAGACTACTTTGCGTGTTTATTTGTGTATAGTAACACTGACACGTTTTAGCAGATAATGAGTACTTTTTGTTTCGCTGATGTTTTTTGTGTGTGAATTTTTTGTAATAAGTACGGGTTATTTTGTTCATTTGAGCAGAATAAAATGTAGTGGGAGAGGACGAACCAAACGGCAGTCGTTAGACTGATTTTAGTTTGGTGATCTTGCAGTTTGGGGATCATATTGGTCTTTCTTCTCGATTAACTGGGCAATTGTGCTGCAACACTGCCATGTTGTTAAAAAGAGCAGTTACGCATCATAAGTAATGAGTAAGCAACGAGTATGTCTACATCAATCCTAGAGTTAGCCCATAACTGGGGCTTTGCTATATTCCTTCTCGGCGCTATTGGTCTTTGCGCTTTCATGTTGACCGCTGGTCATTTCTTGGGTAGCCGCGCCAAAGCCAGAACAAAACACGTTCCCTATGAGTCAGGTATTGATTCAGTCGGTAGTGCTCGTCTTCGTATGTCAGCCAAGTTCTACTTGGTCGCGATGTTTTTCGTGATCTTCGATGTGGAGGCTATGTTCTTATTTGCATGGTCTGTCGCCATCCGCGAAGCGGGTTGGGTCGGTTTCATCGAAGCCGCTATTTTTATCTTGGTATTGTTGGCGGGATTATTTTATCTGGTCCGCGTTGGTGCATTGGATTGGACTCCAATCCGTTCACGTCGCGCAGTTAAAGGTCCTAGTGAAGTTATTAAAATCAGCAATCGTCATCCGCAGTAAAAAGCGAGGCAATATACAATGGATTATACGCTCACCCGCATAGATCCGAACGGTGAGAACGACCGTTACCCACTGCAAACTCAAGAAATCGTTACTGATCCTCTTGAGCAGCAAGTTGAAAACAGTGTGTATATGGGGAAATTATCCCATGCACTTCATGATGTGGTGAACTGGGGTCGTAAGAACTCCCTGTGGCCATACAACTTTGGTCTTTCATGTTGCTATGTAGAAATGGTGACGTCGTTCACGGCTGTTCATGACGTAGCCCGCTTTGGTGCGGAAGTACTACGTGCTTCTCCTCGTCAAGCCGACTTCATGGTTGTTGCGGGAACCTGTTTTACTAAAATGGCTCCCGTTATTCAGCGCCTATATGACCAAATGCTTGAACCAAAATGGGTTATCTCCATGGGTTCATGTGCAAACTCGGGTGGGATGTATGACATCTACTCTGTAGTGCAAGGCGTCGACAAATTTATTCCCGTGGATGTGTACATTCCAGGCTGCCCACCACGCCCTGAAGCCTATATGCAGGCTCTCCTTCTGTTACAAGAATCCATCGGCAAAGAACGTCGCCCACTTTCATGGGTTGTCGGTGATCAGGGTGTTTATCGTGCGAACATGCAGTCAGAAAGAGAAAGAAAACACGGTGAACGTATCGCAGTGACTAACCTGCGTACCCCAGACGAAATTTAAGGCTTTTAGCCATACAGCGTAACAGAGCAATGTTGTTGCGAAATAATAAACCTGATCAAGCGTTATGGTGAAGAATGATGACAGATCAGATAGCGCAAGCGAGTCGTAACCAGCCAGAATGGCAGACACAGGATCACATTAATGATCCTGTGCTTCTGGAACTGCGCAATCAATTTGGCCCGGATGCCTTTTCTGTTCAAGCGACCCGTACTGGCATGCCAGTGATTTGGGTGCGCCGTGAACAATTACTGGAAATTGTAGATTTCTTAAAGAAACTGCCTAAACCTTATGTGATGTTATTCGACCTACACGGAGTCGATGAACGCCAGCGTATCCATCGCCAAGGTCTGCCTGAAGCAGATTTTAGTGTGTTCTACCACATCATATCTATTGACCGAAATCGCGATATCATGTTGAAAGTGGCTCTTAACGAGAATGACTTAAACGTGCCGTCCGTGGTTTCTCTTTTCCCTAATGCTAACTGGCATGAACGTGAAGTTTGGGACATGTTCGGTATTACCTTCCAAGGTCACCCGAATCTGCGCCGCCTTCTAATGTCACCAAGCTGGGAAGGTCATCCACTGCGTAAAGATTACCCAGCGCGTGCCACTGAATTCGACCCGTTTGTGCTAACTAAGCAGAAACAAGATCTGGAAATGGAAGCATTGACTTTCAAACCAGAAGAGTGGGGCATGTCTCGAGGAAATGAAAACGAAGATTTCATGTTCCTTAACTTGGGTCCAAACCACCCATCTTCCCACGGTGCATTCCGTATTGTTCTACAACTCGATGGTGAAGAAATTATTAACTGCGTGCCAGATATTGGGTATCACCATCGCGGCGCAGAAAAAATGGGTGAACGCCAATCATGGCATAGCTACATTCCTTACACAGACCGTATCGAATATCTTGGCGGTTGTGTCAATGAGATGCCTTATATTTTAGCGGTTGAAAAACTGGCAGGTATTGAAGTACCGGATCGCGTAAAAACTATCCGTGTCATGATGTCAGAACTTTTCCGTATCAATAGCCATCTGCTATATATCAGTACGTATATCCAAGACGTTGGTGCGATGACGCCAGTTTTCTTCGCGTTTACCGATAGACAAAAAGTGTACAACGTGATTGAAGCTATCACGGGCTTCCGTATGCATCCAGCATGGTTCCGTATTGGCGGTGTAGCTCATGATTTACCTCGTGGCTGGGACAAACTGCTGCGCGAATTACTCGATTGGTTACCGAAGCGCCTAGAATCTTATGTTACCTCTGCATTGAAAAACTCCATCCTGAAAGGTCGTTCTGTTGGCGTAGCGTCTTATACCAAAGAAGAAGCGTTAGCGTGGGGCGTCACAGGGGCAGGTTTACGTGCAACAGGTGTAGATTTCGACGTGCGTAAATGGCGTCCATATTCTGGCTACGAAAACTTTGAATTTGACATCCCAATCGCTCACAACGGTGACTGTTATGACCGCGTGATGATCAAAGTGGAAGAGATGCGTCAAAGTATCCGTATTCTTGAGCAGTGCTTGAAGAATATGCCAGAAGGTCCATTTAAAGCGGATCACCCACTGACTACGCCGCCACCAAAAGAGCGTACATTGCAGCATATCGAAACCCTGATTAACCACTTCTTACAAGTGTCGTGGGGACCGGTGATGCCAGCGAACGAATCATTCCAGATGGTTGAAGCAACCAAAGGGATCAACAGCTACTACTTGACCAGTGACGGTAGCACCATGAGTTATCGTACACGAATTCGTACCCCGAGCTATGAGCACTTACAGCAAATTCCGGCGGTTATTCGAGGTAGCTTGGTGTCTGACTTGATTGTCTATCTGGGTAGTATTGATTTTGTAATGTCGGATGTGGATCGCTAACCATGCATAATGAACAAAATAAACACGAGCAATTAGACGTTGTGAATGTCTTTGAACCGCAAGTGAACCACGGTTTTGTGTTAACTGAACACGAACGTGCGGAAATTGAAGGCGAAAAACATCACTACGAAGATGCACGCGCAGCGTCGATTGAAGCGCTGAAAATTGTGCAAAAGAACCGTGGCTGGGTTGAAGATGGCGCAATTCACGCTATCGCTGATGTTTTAGGTATCCCCGCAAGTGATGTTGAGGGGGTTGCGACATTCTATAGCCAAATTTTCCGCCAACCTGTTGGTCGCCATATTATTCGTTATTGCGACAGCGTTGTTTGCCATATTACCGGCTACCAAGGCTTAGAAGCTGAAATTATTAAACAGCTGAATATTCGCCCAGGACAAACAACGGCTGATGGTCGCTTTACGCTGCTGCCAACCTGTTGCTTAGGCAATTGTGACAAAGGGCCTACGATGATGATCGATGAGGATACCCACAGTTACGTCCAGCCTGAAAATATTCAAAAGCTACTGGAGCAGTATCCATGACAAATTCTGTTAATCCAGTGATCCGAACTGCAGAAACTCATCCACTAACTTGGCGCCTGCGTGATGACGCGCAGCCAGTCTGGTTAGATGAGTATCGCAGTAAAAACGGATACAAAGGTCTTGAGCGTGCACTTAAAGGCATGGCGCCGGATGAAGTTGTTAATCTCGTTAAAGACGCGGGTCTGAAAGGACGCGGTGGTGCGGGATTCTCAACGGGTCTGAAATGGAGCCTGATGCCAAAAGACGAAAACATGAAACTGCGTTATTTCTTATGTAATGCGGATGAAATGGAGCCGGGCACCTATAAAGACCGCCTACTGATGGAGCAACTTCCTCACCTTTTAGTTGAAGGGATGATTACTGGCGCATATGCACTTAAAGCATATCGCGGTTACATCTTCCTACGTGGTGAATATGTGGAAGCGGCAAGAAATTTACGTCGCGCCATTGAAGAAGCAAAAGCAGCGGGTCTGTTAGGTAAAAATATTCTTGGTTCAGGTTTTGATTTTGAGCTGTTTGTGCACACGGGCGCAGGTCGTTATATCTGTGGTGAAGAAACCGCACTGATTAACTCATTAGAAGGTCGCCGCGCAAACCCACGCTCTAAACCACCATTCCCTGCGAGTTCTGGGGCTTGGGGTAAACCGACTTGCGTGAATAACGTGGAAACCATCTGTAACGTTCCTGCGATTTTAGAGCACGGTGACCAGTGGTATATCAATTTAAGTGCTGGTAAGAGTAAAGATGCCGGCACTAAGCTGATGGGCTTCTCAGGTCGTGTGAAAAATCCAGGTTTATGGGAATTGCCATTTGGTACGACAGCGCGTGAAGTTTTAGAAGACTACGCGGGCGGTATGCGCGATGGATTAAAACTCAAAGCATGGCAACCGGGTGGTGCAGGAACTGACTTCCTGACCAACGATCACCTCGATTTACCGATGGATTTCGAAAATATTGCAAAAGCGGGCAGCCGTTTAGGGACTGCACTGGCAATGGCAGTGGATAACGAAATCAATATGGTTTCTTTAGTGCGTAACTTAGAAACCTTTTTCGCACGTGAATCCTGTGGTTGGTGTACGCCATGCCGTGATGGTTTGCCATGGAGCGTGAAAATTTTACAAGCACTGGAAAAAGGCGAAGGTCAAGAAGGGGATATCGAAACTCTTGAGCAACTTTGCCGTTTCTTAGGTCCAGGTAAAACGTTCTGTGCACACGCACCGGGTGCGGTTGAGCCATTACAAAGCGCCATCAAATATTTCCGTGGAGAGTTCGAAGCGGGTATCTCGAAAAAAGATCTGCGTAACATCGTGCAGATTGCCGGGATCCAACCAAACCTGCTGAAGCAGCGTTGGTAAGCATTTAGCGATTGAGCAACCGCTAAACGAATTTTTAACGAAGAACGTATTTATGTTTAACGCCTGCTAACGCGGGCCTTTGGGAAGCATGCTGACTATGGCTACGATATATGTAGACGGCAAAGAATATGACGTAAACGGGTCAGAAAACCTGTTACAAGCCTGCTTATCGTTGGGGCTAGATATTCCTTATTTTTGCTGGCATCCGGCGCTGGGAAGCGTTGGCGCTTGCCGCCAGTGTGCGGTGAAGCAGTATCAAAACGCAGATGACACTCGTGGTCGCCTCGTAATGTCTTGTATGACACCGGCAACGGAAGGCACTTACATCTCAATCGATGATGAAGAAGCCAAACAATTCCGTGAAAGTGTTGTTGAATGGCTAATGACCAACCACCCACACGACTGCCCAGTCTGTGAGGAAGGGGGTAACTGCCACTTACAAGATATGACGGTCATGACTGGTCATACGATGCGTAAGTATCGTTTTACTAAGCGTACTCACGTTAACCAAGATCTCGGTCCTTTCATTAGTCATGAAATGAACCGCTGTATCGCGTGTTACCGCTGTGTTCGTTATTACAAAGATTATGCGGATGGCACTGATTTAGGTGTGTATGGGGCGCATAACTATGTCTATTTTGGTCGTACTGAAGACGGTACGCTGGAAAGCGAGTTTTCTGGCAACCTCGTCGAAGTGTGTCCAACAGGGGTATTCACCGACAAAACTCACTCAGAACGCTACAACCGTAAATGGGATATGCAATTTGCACCGGGTATCTGCCAACAATGCAGTATCGGTTGTAATACCAGCCCAGGTGAGCGTTATGGTGAACTACGCCGTATTGAAAACCGCTATAACGGTTCTGTAAACCATTACTTCCTGTGTGACCGCGGTCGCTTTGGTTATGGTTATGTAAACCGCAAAGACCGTCCTCGCCAAGCACTATTCACTAAAGATGGCGTGCAGCAAGTGATTTCAGCAATTGAAGCGATGCAAAGCGGTGCGCAGATTATCAATCAAGCGAAAAAAGTGATTGGTATCGGGTCTCCGCGTGCGAGCGTTGAAAGTAACTATGCTCTGCGTGCGCTGGTTGGTGCGGAAAACTTCTATTCGGGCATTTCTGCGGACGAGCAACGTCGCTTATCGTTGATGCAAAATATCCTGCAAAATGGTGGCATCTACACCCCAACACTGCGTGAAATCGAAGGTTATGATGCGGTGTTAGTGCTGGGTGAAGATTTAACCCAGACGGGTGCGCGTATGGCGCTGTCTGTTCGCCAAGCCGTGAAGGGCAAAGCCCGTGAAATGGCAGCGGCACAGAAAGTCGCTGACTGGCAAATCGCAGCGATTCAAAACATTGGTCAACACGCCAAGTATCCACTGTTTATCACCAACGTGGATGACACGCGTTTAGATGATGTCGCGGCATACAATTACCGTGCGCCAGTGGCTGACCAAGCGCGTTTCGGTTTTGCGATTGCTAACCTGATCAACGGTGACGCACCAGCGGTGAATGATTTACCGGCTGATGTGAAAGCGAAAGTAGAAACTGTGGCTCAGGCCTTAGCAGGTGCGAAAAAACCTCTGATTATCAGTGGTAGCCATAGCGCTAGTGATGCGATGATTGAAGCCGCAGCGAACGTGGCATTTGCGCTGAAAGCGAAAGGTGCAAACGTCGGTCTGTCTTATGTCGCATCTCATGCAAATAGCTTCGGTCTGGCGATGATGAACGCACTGCCGTTAGAAAACGCCTTTGCTCGCATTGAAGCCAAAGAAGCCGATGTTGCGATTGTGATGGAAAATGACCTTTACCGTCATAGCACCGTGGATGCCGTCAATAGCGCATTAGCGAAATTGAAACACCTAATTGTGGCAGACCACCAGCACACTGACATTATGGATAAAGCGACATTAGTGCTGCCAGCAGCCAGTTTTGCTGAAGCAGATGGTACGCTTATCAACCAAGAAGGTCGTGCTCAACGTTTCTTCCAAGTGTTTGACCCAACTTACTACGATAACAGCATTGTGATGAACGAAAGCTGGCGTTGGATGCATTCACTGCACACTGAAGCGCAGCAACGTGATGCGGATTGGTCGCAATTAGATCACGTTATTGAAGAGTGTGTGGCTGCACTGCCGCAATTTGCAGGTATCAGAGATACCGCACCAAAAGCCTCTTTCCGCATTCGTGGACAGAAATTGGCGCGTGAACCGCATCGTTACAGCGGTCGTACGGCAATGCTGGCGGACAAATCGGTTCATGAACCGCGTCAACCGCAAGATATCGACTCACCATTTGCGTTCTCAATGGAAGGGAATAACCAACCGAAAGCACCACGTCAGCAAATTCCATTTGCATGGGCACCGGGCTGGAACTCACCACAAGCATGGAACAAGTTCCAAGCGGAAGTGGGTGGACACCTGTTATTTGGTGACCCAGGCGTGCGTTTATTCAATTCCAAAGACAGTAAATTGGCTTACTTCACTGAGATCCCAGCGGCTTACCAAGGCGGTGAATCTCAATGGGTCGTTGCACCTTACTATCATCTATTTGGCAGTGATGAAACCTCACAACGTGCCGATGTGATTCAGCAACGTATGCCAGAGCCTTATATCATGTTGAATGCACAAGATGCGGCGACACTGGGCTTAAATGCAGGCGTAAAAGCCGAGTTTAGCCATGCAGGTCAAACGTTTAATCTGCCAGTACGCATCAGCCAGCACCTTGCAGTGGGTCATATCGGTTTACCTCTTGGTATGCCGGGAATTGCACCTGTCATGGCTGGCGTGTCAGTGAATAATCTGCGGAGGGGCGCATGATGGATTGGATTTCTCCGGCGGTGATGGAAGTCCTGATTTCCATCCTTAAATCAGTTGTTATCTTGCTGGTTGTTGTGACCTGCGGGGCATACATGAGTCTCGGCGAACGCCGTATTCTCGGTTTGTTCCAAAACCGTTACGGCCCTAACCGTGTTGGCCCATTTGGTATGGGTCAGCTGATTGCCGACATGTTCAAAATGCTGTTTAAAGAAGACTGGATCCCAGAGTTTGCGGATAAGAAAATCTTTACGCTGGCGCCAGTTATTGCATTTTGTTCACTGTTTTTAGCATTTGCGATTGTGCCAGTCAGCCCGACTTGGCATGTTGCGGATCTGAACATCGGAATTTTATTCTTCCTGATGATGGCGGGTCTGGCTGTTTACGCGGTGCTATTTGCAGGTTGGTCAAGTAACAACAAATACTCATTATTGGGTGCGATGCGTGCATCCGCTCAAACCGTCAGCTATGAAGTGTTCTTAGGATTGTCATTGATGGGTGTCGTCGCGCAAGCGGGTTCATTCAACTTAATTGACATCGTGAACTCCCAAGCGGGTATGTGGAACGTTATCCCACAATTCTTTGGCTTCATTACGTTTGCGATTGCGGGTGTTGCGGTGTGTCACCGTCACCCATTTGACCAACCCGAAGCGGAACAAGAAATTGCCGACGGTTATCACGTTGAATATTCCGGTATGAAATTCGGTCTGTTCTTCGTGGGTGAATATATCGGTATCGTGACAGTGTCTGCTCTGATTGTGACACTGTTCTTTGGCGGTTGGCATGGTCCATTCTTGCCTGCTTTCCTGTGGTTTGCGATTAAAACAGCATTCTTCATGATGATGTTCATCTTGATCCGTGCGTCTTTACCGCGTCCACGTTATGACCAAGTCATGTCTTTCGGTTGGAAAATTTGCCTGCCGTTGACACTGCTTAACCTGCTGGGTACCGCAGCAGTGATTTTATACAACGCTCAGTAAGGGGTGATTGAACCATGACATTAAAAGAGTTATTGGTCGGTTTCGCCACCCAAGTACGCAGTATTTGGATGGTGGGTCTACATGCGTTCGATAAACGGGAAACGCAGATGTACCCAGAAGAGCCGGTTTATCTGCCACCCCGTTACCGTGGACGCATCGTGCTAACGCGCGATCCTGACGGTGAAGAGCGTTGTGTTGCGTGTAACTTATGTGCGGTGGCTTGCCCTGTGGGATGTATCTCACTGCAAAAAGCGGAACATGAAGATGGACGCTGGTATCCAGAATTTTTCCGCGTGAACTTCTCTCGCTGTATTTTCTGTGGTCTGTGTGAAGAGGCTTGCCCAACGACGGCAATCCAATTAACGCCAGACTTTGAAATGGCAGATTGGCGTCGTCAGGATCTGGTTTATGAAAAGAATGACCTGCTGATTTCGGGTCCGGGTAAATATCCTGATTATAACTTTTACCGTAAATCAGGTATGGCGATTGCAGGTAAAGATAAAGGTGAAGCGGATAACGAAGCCAAACCAATCAACGTCAAAGACCTGTTGCCGTAAGGAGCGATATTCATGGAATTTACTTTTTATATCGCCGGTCTGGTTGCTGTTTTAGCAACTTTGAGGGTGATAACCAATACCAATCCAGTGCATGCGCTACTGTATCTGGTGGTTTCTCTGCTGGCACTGTCAATGGTGTTCTTCTCGCTAGGCGCGTATTTCGCGGGTGCGTTGGAGATTATCGTTTACGCAGGCGCCATTATGGTTCTGTTTGTTTTCGTGGTGATGATGTTGAACTTAGGGCGCTCTGTACAAGAGCAAGAGCGCGCTTGGTTAACACCGAAAACGTGGATAGGTCCCGCAGTGCTATCTGCCGTTTTACTGGGCATTTTAGTTTACGGGATCACAAGCCTTTCTCACCAAGATAAAACGGAAGGTGCAATTATCACGGCGAAAGAAGTGGGTATCAGTTTGTTTGGTCCTTACGTCTTAGCGGTTGAATTGGCATCGTTATTGTTACTCGCAGGTTTGGTTGTTGCATTCCATGTGGGTCGTGACCGTTCAGAAAACAGTGCTGATCTTGTCAGCAACAGCCGTAATGCGGGGGAGAAACAATGATACCTCTTCAACATGGTCTGATTTTAGCGGTAATTATTTTCGTAATGGGACTTAGCTGCCTCGTTATTCGCCGCAACCTGCTTTTCATGCTGATCGGACTGGAAATCATGGTGAACGCAACGGCATTAGCCTTTGTGGTCGCGGGCAGTTTTTGGGGGCAACCAGATGGTCAGATTATGTATATTCTGGCAATCACTCTGGCGGCAGCGGAGGCGAGTATTGGATTGGCGTTGTTACTGCAACTCCATCGTCATCGTCAAAACCTGAACATTGATAAAGTCAGTGAGATGCGCGAATGAACTTACTCTATTTAACGATTCTGTTCCCGCTGTTAGGGTCTGTGCTTCTCGCATTTTCCCGCGGTCGTTGGTCAGAAAATGTATCCGCGATTATCGGCGCAGGCTCAGTGGGTCTCGCCGCTCTAGTTGCATTTTATGCTGGTTCTGAGTTTCTAACTCATGAAGCTGGGTATGTTTATCCACAAATGTTATGGACTTGGATGTCTGTGGGTAATTTCACTATCCCATTTAGCTTATCCCTCGATGGTCTTTCTTTGACCATGTTAGGTGTGGTAACGGGTGTGGGCTTCCTTATTCATGTGTATGCCTCTTGGTATATGCGTGGCGAGGAAGGTTACTCACGTTTCTTCACTTACACTAACCTGTTTATCGCGAGCATGGTGGTATTAGTGCTGGCCGATAACATGATGCTGATGTATCTCGGTTGGGAAGGGGTAGGGCTGTGCAGTTATCTGTTGATTGGTTTCTATTACACCAACCCAGAAAATGGCAAAGCAGCGATGAAAGCCTTTTTCGTGACCCGTATCGGTGACGTGTTCTTGGCTATCGGCATGTTTATCCTGTACAACGAACTGGGCACATTAAACTTCAGCGAAATGGCGCAACGTGCAACTCAGCTGTCACCAGAAGGCTTATCCATGCTGAACTGGGCAACGCTGATGTTACTGGGTGGTGCTGTGGGTAAATCGGCTCAGTTACCATTACAAACATGGTTAGCCGATGCAATGGCAGGTCCAACACCGGTTTCTGCATTAATCCACGCCGCAACCATGGTAACGGCAGGTGTGTACTTAATCGCACGTACTCATGGGTTATTCCTGTTAACGCCAGACATTCTGCATTTAGTGGGTGTCATAGGCGCAGTAACGTTACTGTTTGCAGGCTTTGCTGCACTGGTACAAACGGATATCAAACGTGTTCTTGCTTACTCCACCATGAGCCAGATTGGTTACATGTTCTTGGCGCTGGGTGTTCAAGCATGGGATGCGGCAATTTTCCACTTAATGACACACGCCTTCTTCAAAGCGTTACTGTTCCTGTCCGCAGGTTCGGTGATCATCGCGTGTCACCACGAGCAAAACATCTTCAAGATGGGTGGGCTGCGTAAGCAAATTCCATTCGTTTATATTGTAATGTTAATCGGTGGTAGTGCATTGGCAGCGTTGCCGCTGTTTACCTCTGGTTTCTACAGTAAAGATGCCATCTTGTGGGGCGCGAAAGTGGATGGACAAACTGTGCTGTTATGGGCAGGTATCATCGGTGCTCTGATGACCGCTATTTATACCTTCCGTATGATTTTCATCGTGTTTCATGGTGAAGCAAAAATCAAAGCGCATAAAGTTAAAGGCATCACTCACACCGTACCACTGGCTATTTTGGCTATCCTCGCGACCTTTGTGGGTGCGATGATCCATCAGCCATTAGAGGGCGTTTTCCCTGCAAAACCAATGGAAGCTGGAGACGGTAAACTGTTTATCGAAGCTATCTCGGGTGGTTTTGCTATCGCTGGTCTGTTGATTGCGACGTTCCTCTACCTGTTTAGACGTTCTATCGTTGATGCGATTGCTAAGACAGCGATTGGTCGTTTCTTCTCAACGTGGTGGTATCATGCATGGGGCTTCGACTGGCTGTATGACGTTATCTTTGTGAAACCATTCAAAGGTATCGCATGGTTGCTCGAAAGCGATCCGATTAACTCACTGATGAATATCCCTGCACATCTTTCACGTTGGGCAAATAAAGGGCTAGCAGTGAGTGAAAACGGTCAGATCCGTTGGTATGTTGCCTCTCTGGGGCTGGGTGCAGTGCTGATTCTTGCTCTGCTGCTTTTGGTTTAATTAAGGGACACATTGCGCCATGCAATTATATTGGCTAATACTTATTCCCTTTATCGGTGCCCTGCTAAGCTGGCAGGCTGACCGATTCAGTCACCGCGCACCTCGTTGGGTTGCGCTGGGGACAATGGGAACGACGCTGATCCTCGCAGTACTATTTTGGCTGCAAGGGGACTATTCGCTGGTAAACCCACAAGGTATTCCAGAGTGGCAGAATACATACTCAACTGAGTGGATCCCTGCGCTGGGTATCAACTTCTCGCTAGCGGTTGATGGGTTATCTCTACTAATGGTGGTATTAACGGCCATTATGGGAGCGTTCTCCATCCTCAGTTCGTGGAGCGAACAGCAAGAAAACCAAGGTGCTTATCACTTTAACCTGCTATGGATTATTGCGGGTGTGATGGGGATCTTTACTGCGGTTGACCTGTTCTTATTCTTCTTCTTCTGGGAGATGATGCTGATTCCGATGTACTTCCTGATTGCGAATTGGGGACACAAAGGTTCAGGTAACCGTCAGCATGTGAATGCCGCGACAAAATTCTTTATCTATACACAAGTCAGCGGTTTGATCATGCTGGTGTCGATTATTGGCTTAGTTATCGTTCACTTTATTGAGTCCGGTGAGCTGACATTCGACTATAACTTGTTACTGGGTACGGAAAGCGCGCTGTCTGGAACGACTAGCTTCTTACTGATGCTGGGCTTCTTTATTGCTTTCGCCGTCAAAATGCCATTAGTGCCATTCCATGGGTGGATGGCAGATACCCAAGAACAATCGCCAACTGCGGGTTCCGTGGATATCTCCGGTATCATGCTGAAAACAGCGGCATATGGCTTATTACGCTTTACGTTACCTCTGTTCCCAGAAGCGTCACTGCAATTTACACCTGTGGCGATGACACTGGGTGTCATCAGTATCTTCTACGGTGCATGGTTAGCGTTTAAACAGACGGATATTAAGCGTTTAGCGGCGTACAGTAGCTTATCTCATATGGGATTTGTCACTGTGGCTATCTACGCAGGATCAACGCTGGCGTATCAAGGTGCTGTGGTCCAAATGATCACAAACGGTCTGTCCGGTGCAGCGCTGATTATTATCAGTGGTCAGCTTTACGAGCGTACTCAAACGCGTGATATGCGCATGATGGGTGGGTTATGGAAGCGCATCAAATGGTTACCGGGTTTATCCTTGTTCTTTGCAGCAGCAACGTTAGGTATGCCAGGCACAGGTAACTTTATCGGTGAATTCATGATCTTCTTCGGTAGCTTCAGCCAATTCACATTAGTGACCTGCATTATGGTATTTGGTGTGGTGTTTGCCTCTATCTATGCACTATGGATGATGCAGCAGACTTACTACGGAACGCCGAAATCAGACACTGAACTGAAAGGGCTAACCGCCCGTGAGTTTGGTGTTCTACTGGTTCTGGCGGCTTTATTGGTTATCATTGGTTTCTACCCTCAGCCTATCTTGGATACATCAGCGGGCTCGATGGAAACACTGCATAACCTGTATTCTGCTTCACTTTCAACACAAGGGTAGTAATTCGCCATGACAATAACACCTTTAGAATTGTTAGCAATGCTGCCGTTGATCCTCGTTGGATTAACTGCAGTGATTGTGATGCTGTCAATTGCGTGGCGGCGCGATCATTTAACCAGTGCCGCGATAACAGTGGTTGGCTTTCTTTTAACGCTAGTTTCACTGATTTGGGTTTACGGTTATACCTTTCCGACAGAGCTGGGCGAAGAAACACTCCTACCAAGAGCAGTCACTTCACTGCTGTTAGTTGATGGTTTTGCACTGTTCTACTCAGGATTGGTTCTGATCGCGGGTATGGGTACGGCTATCTTTGCTTATCATTGGTTAGAAGGTTTCAATGATAACAAAGAAGAGTTTTACTTATTACTGACCATTGCAGTAACCGGTGGAGTGTTACTGGGGATGTCGAACCATATGGCGTCGATGTTTATCGGTATTGAATTGATCTCTATCCCACTGTTCGGTTTAGTGGCTTATACCTTCGAACGTAGTCGCACTTTAGAAGCGGGTATCAAGTACATGGTGTTATCCGCAGCAGCCTCTTCATTCCTGCTGTTCGGTATCGCTTTGTTATACGCAGAATCAGGCAGCTTAAGCTTTAGCGTCGTCGGTCAAAGTTTAGCGAATAGCAGTGTTCATGCTCCGCTGATTTTAGTTGGTTTAGGAATGATGATTGTGGGCTTTGGCTTTAAATTATCGCTGTTCCCATTCCAATTATGGACACCTGATGTTTACCAAGGTGCGCCAGCACCGGTTGCGGCTTTCTTAGCAACGGGCAGTAAAATCGCTATTTTTGCCGTATTGGTTCGTATCTTCTTAGAAGCACCAATCGCCCATACAGATGGATTGGCGCAAACCGACACATTATTAGTGGTTGTCGGTGTGATTGCGGTCGCTTCGATTCTGTTTGGTAACTTATTGGCACTAACTCAGAAGAGCGCAAAACGCTTACTGGGTTATTCATCCATCGCACATATGGGCTACCTGTTGGTGACATTAGTGGCAATGCGTGTTGATGCACAATTGGCACAAGTCACTATTGCTATCTATCTGGTGAGCTACTTACTGGCAAGTTTGGGGGCATTTGGTGTGGTCAGCGTGATTTCAAGTCCATACCGTGGTGATGACCAAGATGATTTTAGTGCGTTCCGTGGTTTATTCTGGCATAAGCCGGTATTAGCGTTGGTCATGACGGTAATGCTGTTATCTCTGGCGGGTATTCCAATCACACTCGGATTCATCGGTAAGTTCTACGCGATTCTTTCTGTGGTTTATGCGGAACTGTGGTGGTTAACGGGTGCTATCGTGGTAGGTAGTGCATTAGGGTTATTCTACTATCTGCGCTTTATGGCGAGCTTATATAGCCGTGATGCAGAGCATGCAGATCGTTATACTGGTCCAGAAAAAATGACATTAGGCACAGTGTTTGCTGCTGTGTGTGCAATTGCGGTGATTGTGTTTGGTCTGTGGCCACAACCGATTATTAATATTGCAACATTAACAATGGCGGCAGTGAACTAAGTTCTTCATCTGCTTCAAGTAAAAGCCCCGTTACTTTACAGTAACGGGGCTTTTTTTAATCCGGTAATTGCCGTTGATATTGGTATTCAATGTCATTTAAATAGGTCATGAACATTTGACTCATGGTTTTAATATGTTCAAGATTTAGACACTCTTCAGATATCTTTTCACTCATAAAACCACACCAAGATTCCCAATAGGATTTTAAAGCACCAGTCTGTGTGATAATGGTTTGTTTGTGGCTCTCAATTTGGCTAATATCATTGGCATAGCTTATGATTTGGGAGATCCGAAATATATTATTATCAATCGTATTGATTTCTTCACGTGCTTCAATAATTTGGTCACTAACATAGATTCTGACATCCACAAGTTGGGAAAACTCAAGCCCATCATCAACCATAGTGAGTAGGTTACGTATATAACTAATAGCGGCTTTTAAAATATCTTTTTTATTGGGTTGAATATCAATAGAATCAATTAACTCTTTACCCTGAAAATACTTATCGAAGAAGTCTGTAATTCTGTGCTTTAAGATAATCTCTTCTGCTGCAAGAATAATCGAAAGATGATTGTTTAATTCATTAATTTTTGATTGTTTTCCATTTTTAGAATTAACCAAAAATTCTTTTTGTTTCAGATATTGAGAATGTTTCAATTTATTAGGTTCATTTAAATGGAATACTAGTAGTGATTCTAGAGCATAGCGGGTTTTTGCAATAAGCTTTTCCAACTCTGATTTAATATCTAATAAGTCATCAATAAAGCCAGTCATGACTATCTTCCGTCTAATGTCTGAGTAGGCATCATTATTGTCCTCTAATGTAAGTAACTCATAGGCATCATTCTTTATAATATAATTTAGTTTTATTTTCAGAATAGGGACTGAATTGCGAATGAGTTCATTAAGCCTTTCAACTTTAGCAGCAATTTTTTGAATTCGACCATAGATGATATAATCATAATTGAGAATATTTTTATTGAAAGAGCTAATACTATTTGAAATACACCTTAATTGATAAATATCAATGGAAGGTAACATAGGTAAATCAAGATTATCATGCATATTAACGCCTTTTATTGTGAATTTTTTTCACTGATTTGTAGCTCGTCAAATAGCTTAATCAAATGAATTGAATAGTCTTGAATAGCGGACCAAGACATGATGATACGTTTGAATTGCGTGATAAATTGGATCAGTTTTTCTGCATTATTTATCCTTGCAAATATATCAATAGATTGTTTGATTTCTGTGAGGATCACCAGCCACATATAATCTAAATGGTCAATTGCGAGACGAGCATCTTTAAATAAGCCATCAATTTTCTGTAAATTAATTTGGATATCGAAAATGGTTTTTTGTAATAACTGCTCTTGATGCAATTTATGGTTTATTTCTTCAATCTCTTTAATCAGCATGTTTTTTCGATGACGAATATTTTCTGCTTTTGAACCAAAAATACTGCCTGTGATGATTAAACCTATAATGCCGCCTGCAAGTCCTGTAAAGCAGAGTTTGACAAAGTGGCTATATTCTTGCTCGAGTTGGTGCAGTTCATTTTTCTTAAAAGTAATCAATTCTTTTAAGAATGACTCATTATTACTTGGATCCTCTTTAGATTCTAATTGTTGATATAGTCCTTTTAAAGTGAAAAGTAATGATTCTACATGGGTATAGTCTGAAAGATATCCACCAGTAATATAGGCGCGAAAATCAGAGACTGTATTTTTAATATGAATGGTTTTAATTGACTGTTGTTTTATATCTCCTTTAATTAAATGTAAAATACTTAAAAGTTCAGTGGCAATTTGTTGGTCATCATTTTGATAAGTAATCTGACTTAAACTTTCTTCAGATAAATCCTCTAAGGTATCAGAAATTTTTTTAATAATCGGCATGTGATTAATATATTCAAGAACTTGACCGCCAGTTTGCATGATATTTCGACTTGTTAGCGATAAATCGACGGATTGTTCTTTAACTTTCAATTCGACATTATTCCAGGAATTAGCATGCTTGCGAATATCAATGATGATATCCATTAGTTCAATTGCAGGAAGTGATGCGCTATTTTCATCATTAATGCCAAACCATTTTAAGATGTCACTGTCTTTTACCGGAAGTGCCAATGCGAATTGAACATGCCGATGAATACTGATGAGGTCTTCAAGGGTGAATATACCCGCTGATCTTGCGGATAGAGAATCTTGATTGGTTAATAATGCGAGAGTTGCGTCACCAATACTTTCCTTTTCAATGATTCTGTCATAATTAAACTGAGTATTCATTGTGGATTTCCAATTAATTGAATGAAGATAGAATGATAAAATTAGAAAACTAATTATCTTTTCACTTATATGACGATTTGTTTTTTGAATATTTCATTGTTAATAGTTGTAATTTTCTAATCATAATGAGTTTTTAATGGTCATGATCAGGAGGATTTACTCTTTCAAGTTTATAGTTCATAACCTACTAGAAACGTAGAGCTTACGTTGATATTAAAAAATGAAAATCCTCGCTAAAAAATAACTCCTTGGTTGTAGTTTTTAATATTTAACAATTAATCTAGTTACCGTTATTCAGACAGGTAAAAATGCGAATCATGTAAAAAAATAGATTTCTATATGCAAATTAAAAGTACTGAAATAGAAAGTCTATCCTCTAAAAAAGATAAGAATAAAAATAATTTATAATATAAATTATTGCTATTTTATATTTTCTATCTGTTTCTGAGATTTTCATTTAAAGTGAGATAGCGAGAAAAAAGCTTACTTAACATTTTGATAATCAATAATTTTTGTGATCTTAAATGACTTGCAAAGTATCACTTTCGCTCTCTTTGTGGCTGTTTTTTGAACGGATTATGTCATTAATAATGAATGTGTTAATAAATTACATTGCGATATATAATAATTATAAGTAAATCGATGTCGTTGTGATGTAGCAGTGGGAATCTAAAGTGACAAAAACAAAAATTGATAAATTATTAACTGAAATTCTGAATCATTTGTCGACATTAGTACTTAATCCTCACGAATATACCCGTTTAGTGTGGCAAATGGACACGAAAGAGGTATTCCCAGGGTTAGCATGGTTATCAGCCCAAGATAGCTATCCTCAGTTTTATTGGTATCATCGTACAGGTTCCGAAGAGTGCAGTGCTCTGGGGACGGTAAGATCGTTTAATTCCATCACTGATGCCGAACAATTTATCGCTGAACATGCAGAAATGCCGGATATGCGATTATGGGGTTTGAATGGTTGGAACGCAGTGGGTGAAGGGATTAGCGATGAGCTTAAACGGGAATCCGCATTCTATTTTTTACCTCGCTTAGAAATATTTCGTTTACGTTCCGCCGTTACGGTGACATTAAACATCGACGGTGCTGAAGACATACCGCATGCAATGGCATTTTTACAGCAGCTGAAATCAACATCGAATACGTTGTCTATACTATCAACTGAGATTATTGGGCAGCAACATATCCCCGATCATGATGAATGGTGTGAGCGATTAACTGGCGCTATCCAAGATATGCGCGCAGGTAAAATGGAAAAAGTCGTGATGGCGAGGGAAACGAAATTATCGTTAACCCAGCCTATTACTGTCGCTGAATTTTTATCCGCCAGCCAAAAGGTCAATCATCATTGCTACCATTTCATGATGGCCTTTAGTGCTCACTCAGGGTTTATGTCATCGACGCCAGAACGCCTTTATTTGCGCCAAGGAACTCAACTTAACTCAGAAGCATTAGCCGGAACCGTCGCAAATCATACTGATGATGTGATTGCGGCTGAAAATGCTAAGTGGTTAATGGAAGACAGTAAAAATCAACATGAAAATTTGGTGGTGGTTGATGATATTTGCCAACAGCTACAAGGTGCAGTTACAGGTATTGACGTTTCATCTGCAAAAGTTATCCGCCTTCGAAAAATCCAGCATTTGTATCGCTCTATCGCGGCGACATTATTAACGCCTTCGGATAGCGACTGTTTACAACGTTTACAACCAACGGCTGCGGTCTGTGGTTTACCTCGCTCAGTGGCTCGTGAGTTTTTAGCTCAGCATGAACCGTTTTCTCGAGGATGGTATGCGGGAACGGGAGGTTTTGTCAGCTTGAATCGAAGTGAATTTGCGGTTTCGCTGCGTTGTGCTCAAATTGATAATAGACAAATTTCGCTCTATTCAGGCGCGGGGATTGTGAGAGATTCAGATCCTGAACAAGAATGGGAAGAAATTGAAAACAAAGCTGCTGGGCTAAAGTCCTTACTCAAAACACACTAAAAACCCTATAGCTAAAATGGTTATTTCTTTTTTATTTTCAATTAGTTCATGAAAAATTGTTCTGAGATCAAGAAATTTTTCTTAATCCTATTACACTCAGCATCATGAATAATTTACCGAGCACATTATGTCTAATTCAGCATTTAATCTCCGTTGGGCTGAGGTAATTATTGAGGCGCTCGCCCGTCACGGAATGAAAAATATCTGTATTGCACCAGGATCTCGTTCCACACCATTGACATTGGCAGCGATCAATAACACGAAACTTCATTGCCATACGCACTTTGACGAGCGCGGATTAGGGCACCTTGCGCTAGGGCTTGCGAAGGCGAGTAGCGAGCCTGTTGGCGTTATTGTGACTTCAGGGACTGCGGTAGCCAATCTCTATCCGTCTCTCATTGAAGCTGGATTAACAGGGGAAAAAGTTATTTTTCTCACCGCCGATAGACCGCCTGAGTTGATTGATTGCGGGGCGAATCAGGCTATTCGCCAAACTCATATTTTTGCGAGTCATCCTTTCGAAAATTTAATGTTGCCAAGACCAACCCGTGATATTTCCGCAAAATGGCTGGTTTCTGCGATTGATAATGGGATGAATCAGTTGCGACATGGTGCATTCCATGTGAATTGCCCTTTTGCTGAGCCATTGTACGGAGAAACAGAAGGCGATACTGACTGGCAGGCAAGTTTAGGTGATTGGTGGCAATCATCCCATCCATGGTTGATTGAGCCATTGACCCATACTGTAGCTCTGGTTGCTGATTGGTATTTCTGGCGTCAGAAAAAAGGCGTGGTAGTCGCCGGGCGTATGAGCAGCAGTGATGGCGAGCTCGTGGCTAAATGGGCTGCCGAATTGGGGTGGCCACTTATTGGTGACGTACTTTCTCAAACCGGGCAGCCTTACCCTTGTGCTGATTTATGGTTACAGCACCCGAACGCTAAGGCTTGGCTAGATGAGGCTGAATTAGTGGTGCAATTTGGTTCAAGCCTGACAGGAAAACGCGCATTGCAATGGCAAAGTCAATGTCATCCCCAAGAGTATTGGATAGTGGATTCAATACCGGGACGTTTAGACCCAGCCAATCATCAGGGGCGCAAGCTCACGTGCAGCATTAAAGGATGGTTGGAACAACACCCAACTCAGCCACGTAGCCCATGGTGTGCAGATCTTGCTGATTTAGCGAATCGTACTTCACAACATATTGAAATACAGTTGAAAAACCAATTTTCAGAAGCTGCTGTCGCGCATCAATTGCCCGATCTTCTTCCTCCTCGTGGGCAACTTTTTGTGGGGAATAGTTTAATTGTTCGTTTAATTGATGCCTTCGCCCAGTTACCGGCAGGATATCCTGTGTTCAGTAACCGTGGCGCAAGTGGTATTGATGGGCTGATCTCAACGATGGCAGGGGTGCAACGCGCTACCGCTAAACCGACATTAGGTATCGTTGGTGACATTTCAGCGCTGTATGACCTAAATAGTTTAGCGTTATTACGTGAGCCTTCCGCGCCGAGCGTCTTGATTATCGTGAATAATAATGGTGGGCAAATATTCTCCATGTTGCCAACGTCACCTGAGGCTCGACAAAATTATTACTGCATGCCTCAAAATGTGAGTTTTGCTGGCGCTGCGATGATGTTTGGTCTGCAATATTGCGCCCCGACAGATTGGACAAGCTTAAAAGAGACGCTTGATGAATTTTGGCATAACCAGCACGGAACGCTGCTTGTTGAGCTGGTGGTTGACGGTGATGAAGGGGCTCGCACTCTGAAAAAATTACTGCAAGAAGTGGAAAGTTTGCCGTGTTAGCCGCGCACTGTTATCCCAGCCAAGAAAAAAATGACCAAACACCTTGGTTAGTGTTTCTGCATGGGTTGCTGGGAAGTGCTGATGACTGGTCATCCATTGTGGAGGCTTGCCCTAATTACCCCCGTTTAGTCGTCGATTTACCGGGGCATGGCGACGCGTGTCACATTACTTGCCAAGGTTTTAATGATTTTAACCAGCAATTGTCTCGCTTGCTGGAGCAGTACGCCGTTCAACGGTTTGTTTTAGTTGGTTATTCACTCGGTGCTCGTTTGGCGATGCATTTTGCCTGCTTTGCAAATCATAAAGGATTACAAGGCTTGGTGATTGAAGGTGGGAATGTGGGTTTACAGAATGCACAAGAACGCCAAGCTCGTGAGAGTCATGATCATCAATGGGCGGAACGTTTTCGCCACCAACCTATTGAGCGAGTACTGAATGACTGGTATCAGCAAGCCGTTTTTGCCGATCTTACCGACGAACAACGTGCTAATTTGGTTGCATTACGCGCCCTGAATAATCCCTTAGCCGTAGCGGATATGTTGGAAAATACCTCATTATCCAAACAGCCGTTTTTAGTCGAACCCTTGATGCATTTATCGGTCCCTTACTGCTATTTTTGCGGTGAAAAGGACCAAAAATTTCGAAGCGTTTCGCAACAATATGCATTGCCGTTTACGCTAATTAAGAATGCAGGGCATAATGCGCATCGGGAAAACCCCCAACATTATGTGATTGCACTTCACCATTTTTTATCACACTGTGGTTAAAGGAACTTGATAATGATTTATCCAAGCGAAGAAAAATTGTACGCACCGATTGAGTGGCAAGATTGCTCAGAAGGTTTTGAAGATATTCGATATCATAAATCCCCTGAAGGGATTGCTAAAATCACCATTAATCGCCCTGAAGTGCGTAATGCGTTCCGTCCACAGACCGTAAAAGAGATGATCCAAGCATTGTCTGATGCGCGTTATGATGACCATGTTGGCACAATTATCCTCACTGGCGAAGGCGAAAAAGCCTTCTGCGCAGGCGGTGACCAAAAAATCCGGGGTGACTACGGCGGCTACCGTGATGAAAGCGGCACACACCATTTGAACGTATTAGATTTCCAACGTCAAATTCGTACTTGTCCGAAACCTGTGGTAGCAATGGTTGCGGGTTTCTCTATCGGTGGCGGTCATGTTTTACACATGATGTGTGACTTAACTATCGCGGCTGATAACGCTATTTTTGGTCAAACAGGTCCAAAAGTAGGCTCATTTGATGGCGGTTGGGGCGCATCTTATATGGCGCGTATTGTCGGTCAAAAGAAAGCACGTGAAATTTGGTTCTTATGTCGCCAATACAATGCACAAGAAGCCTTAGATATGGGACTGGTCAATACCGTTGTTCCTTATGCTGATCTCGAAAAAGAAACTGTGCGTTGGTGTCGTGAAATGTTGGAAAACAGCCCAATGGCATTACGTTGCCTGAAAGCTGCCTTGAATGCTGACTGTGATGGTCAAGCCGGTCTGCAAGAATTAGCAGGTAACGCGACTATGCTGTTCTATATGACGGATGAAGGTCAAGAAGGTCGTAACGCATTCAACGAAAAACGTGCTCCAGATTTCTCTAAATATAAGCGTAATCCATAATGAGAAAAGCCAAACTTTACTCGTTCAGCCTGCCCATGGAGGCAGGCGTTATCCTTCGCTATCAACGACTGAAAACTCGAGATGGGTTATTAGTGTGTTTACAAGATGGGGATAGCGAAGGTTGGGGGGAAATTTCTCCTTTACCTGAATTTAGCCGTGAAACATTGGAGGAAGCAACTGCTGAAACCATCGCATGGCTAAATGGATGGGTGAATGAAGGCACAATGACGTCAAGCCATTTACCTTCTGTCGCCTTTGGCTGTAGCTGCGCGTTAGCGGAATTAACGGGCGAACTTCCTCAACAAGCCGACTATCGTAAAGCGCCATTATGTAGCGGTGACCCTGACGATCTAATCCTCAGCCTTGATGCCATGGAAGGGGAAAAGGTGGCTAAAGTGAAGGTGGGGCTCTATGAAGCTGTACGTGATGGTATGGTGGCTAACTTGTTATTGGAAGCCGTTCCTGAACTCAAATTGCGTTTAGATGCTAATCGCAGTTGGACTCGGGCAAAAGCGGATGGCTTCGCCAAATATGTGAATCCTGATTACCGTAGTCGGATTGCTTTTCTTGAAGAACCCTGCAAAACCCGAGAGGAGTCTTTGCAATTTTCTGCGGATACCGGCATTGCCATTGCATGGGATGAAAGTGTACGAGAAGACGGTTTTAAAGTGGAAGCACAAGCGGGTGTTGCTGCGATCATCATTAAACCAACACTAACTGGCAGTTTGAGTTATTGTCGTTGTTTAGTGGAGCAAGCGCATCAGTTAGGTATGCAGGCCGTCATTAGCTCGTCCATTGAATCCAGCTTTGGTTTAACTCAGTTAGCGCGCATCGCAAATTGGCTGACGCCTGATACCATTCCGGGGTTAGACACTGTTTCACTGATCCAATCTCAGTTGATTCGACCATGGCCTGGGTGCCAAATTCCTGTTCAACAGTTAGATGAACTGACGGTTGTATGGCAGAGTTAACCCCATCTACTGTAACAGAATCCACGATTACACCATTCACTGACTGGCCTTGGCAGCACTGGGCCAGTCTTCAGCCAAATGCAACGGCATTACTGACTGACACTGAATCAGTCTCGTGGCATGAGTTAAACCAACATATTGCTGATTTAGTGACTTACTTTGTCATGCAAGGGGTGAGCGAAGGGCAATGTGTGGCGTTACGTGGTAAAAATTCGGTAGATTTGTTACTCAGCCAGCTAGCACTGATCGCTTGCGGGGTGAGGGTGTTACCACTTAATCCCCGTCTTCCTGAGCGGTTGTTAAATGACTTACTTCCGCATCTTGATATTAGCGCAGTGATTGATTTTACGAATGAGCACAATGTGTTATCGGATTATCGTCACTTGGATTATCAACTGCATGCTCATTTTACTGAGTATGATGATTTTCCTTCTATTTGTTTTCAGAATACCTATAAACAACCTGCAACGTTAATTTTAACCTCTGGCTCGACAGGGTTACCTAAAGCGGCCGTTCACAGTGTTTCAGCTCATCTCAATAGCGCAGCAGGTGTCCTTGATGCCATGAATTATCAACAAGATGATTGTTGGTTACTTTCATTGCCATTATTTCATGTTTCTGGTCAAGGCATTGTGTGGCGCTGGTTATTCAGAGGGGCAAAAATTGCCGTACGTTCAACACCATTATCCGAAGCGTTACAAGGTGTGAGTCATGCATCATTAGTGCCGACACAATTATGGCGATTGCTGAATGATACAATGCCTGAGCAAGTCGCATTAAAAGAAGTTCTACTTGGTGGGGCAATGATCCCAACGACATTAACTGAACTGGCTGCTTCGCATGGCATTGTCTGCTGGAGTGGCTATGGCATGACAGAAATGGCGTCAACGGTTTGTGCGAAACGCGCGGATGGTAAAAAAGGGGTTGGTTTACCACTCAAAGGTAAGCAAGTTCGCCTTGTGGATGAGGAAATCCAAATCCAGTCAGATAGTCAATCATTAGGATATTGGTTTGACGGGCAACTGCATCCCCTAAAATGGGTTGATGGCTGGTTTAAAACGAATGACAAAGGCGCATTCATAGAAGGTGAATATCAGATTTTAGGGCGTCTAGATAATCTGTTTATCAGTGGTGGAGAATGTGTCCAGCCTGAAGATATTGAGGCAGTCATTAATGGGTATCCTGATGTACACCAAAGCTTTATTATTCCGGTTGATGATGTGCAATTTGGACAACGACCTGTTGCGGTGATTGAAGCTGAGGAATCAACTGACTTAAACATGCTGGCGGATTGGCTAAAAGATAAATTAGCACCCTACCAGTTTCCTATGGCATTTTATCGTTTAGACCCTGACTTGAAAGCGGGGGGAATTAAAATCTCTCGCCAGCAAGTTAAGCGGTGGGTTTTGGCTCAACGTACCGTATGAAAAAATAAAGCGCTAGAGAATTCTAGCGCTTGGTATGTTTAAAACACAAGATTATTTCAGTGCATTCAACGCTTTTTCAACCCCAGCACCATATTCAGGGTGCACTTTCTTAAACAGGTCAATTTGACGTTTTTGTGTCTCTTCTGATGCTTCAATCAACTCACCAGCTAAACGTTGGAACATACGCTGATGTTCCGCATCATCCAGTAATTCATACAGAGCACGCGGTTGGCTGAAGTAATCTTCGTCTTCGCGATGATTCCAATGATCGGCTGCCCCTTCAATGGATAATGGGGGTTCGCTGTAATCTGGCTGCTCTTGGAACATTCCTGCGCTGTTTGGCTCGTAAGTGACGGTATTACCGCTATTTCCATCCACACGCATTGCACCATCACGATGATAATTGTGGAATGGGCAACGTGGTGCGTTAACTGGGATCTGATAGTGGTTGATACCTAAACGGTAACGCTGAGTATCCCCGTAAGAGAATAGACGACCTTGCAACATTTTATCTGGGGAGAAACCGATCCCCGGAACGATGTTTGCTGGGCTAAATGCCGCTTGTTCTACATCAGAGAAATAGTTGTCTGGGTTGCGGTTCAATTCAAAATAACCCACATCAATTAATGGGTAATCTTTATGTGGCCAAACTTTGGTTAAATCGAATGGATTATAAGGTACGGTAGATGCCTCTTTTTCCGGCATGATCTGAATTTGTAAGTTCCAGCGAGGGTAGTCACCACGTTGGATTGATTCAAATAGGTCACGCTGAGAACTTTCGCGATCTTTACCAATTAATGCTTCAGCTTCGTCGTCCATCAGGTTTTCGATGCCTTGTTGGCTGCGGAAATGGAATTTTACCCAGAAGCGTTCATTGTTAGCGTTAATAAAGCTATAGGTGTGGCTACCAAAGCCATGCATGAAGCGATAGCTTCTTGGCAGTCCACGGTCACTGACATCAATGGTTAACTGATGAAGAGACTCGGGTAAATGAGAGAAAAAGTCCCATTTGTACGCCATACTGCGCATGTTGGTATAAGGGCAGCGTTTTACCACATGGTTTAAATCAGGGAATTTTAGTGGATCGCGTAAGTAGAAGACTGGGGTGTTGTTACCGACCATATCCCAGTTACCTTCTTCGGTATAAAACTTCATCGCGAAGCCACGAATATCACGCTCTGCATCGGCAGCACCGCGCTCACCAGCAACGGTAGAGAAACGAATAAACAGATCCGTTTTCTTACCGATCTCACTAAATAATTTAGCACGAGTATAGCGAGTAATATCATGGGTTACCGTAAAAGTACCGAATGCACCTGAACCTTTGGCGTGCATACGACGCTCAGGGATCACTTCACGGTCAAAGTGGGCGAGCTTTTCCAAAAACCACACATCTTGCAATAACATCGGACCACGCTTACCTGCAGTCATCACGTTATTGTTATCCACAACAGGTGCACCTGAAGCGGTAGTTAGACCTCTTTTTTTCATCACAATACTCCCAAGCTATTAGATTTATAGACTACACAAAAGTAACTAACTGGATGAATATTTGTAGAATATCACTTCATCTCTATAATAAACTTGATGAAGAGTATAATAAGCAAAGAATTAATTAGCTAATCGCTCTGACCAATCACTGTAAGCATAGTCCGAGGTTTTATCAGAAAAAGGCGGGCGAGATTGAAGTAAACTACTGATCAATTTCACTTATTGTGCGTTACAAGGTGTTCTAACGTAAATTTAAGCAAAAAAGACTGAGTGTGTGCAGTAAATCACGTAACATCGTCACGATACTTCAATTTTTAATAATAAAGGAAATAATGATGCGCAAAGTTCTTTTAGCTGTTGCAGCGACCTCTGCATTTTACATGGGTGCTGCTCAAGCCATTTCTGCTGATTTCAGCGCGGGTGAACATTTTACAGAATTAAGTGCTGGTTTAGGAACTCAAGGTTCAGGTTTAGCCTTTAATGGCTCTTGGGCACGCAGTGACCACAATGGTGAGTTAGGTAGCCTAGGGGCAACTTTCGGTCTGCCATTAGGACCATTCAATGCCTATGTCGGTGGTAAAGCACTCTATTTATCTCCTGAAGATGGTTCCAATGGTGCGGCTGCAGCGTTAGGCGGTGGTTTAAGCTGGCAAGCTCTGCCATCTTTAAGTTTCTATGGTGAAGCGTACGGCGCACCAGAATCACTGACTTCAGGTAGCAAATCCTACATGGAAGCGAAAGCTGGTGCTCGTTACACCGTATTTAAACCACTTTCAGTGGATGCAGGTTACCGCCTGATTGAAATGAAAGGTGCACATGATGATCGTAATGAGAAGTTAGCAGATGGATGGTATGTAGGCGCCGGCCTGTCCTTCTAATATTCTCGTCATATTTTGATTTGTGGCGTTGTTGGTCGCACTCGGCTACTCGGGTCACATACTCATGTATGCTCCCCAAGATATCCTCGTTTGCCGCCTAGCTACAACATGAACTATTTTGAAAAATAGATTGAGACATTTTTTTAAAAGCTTAAAAAGCAAAACACCCCATATTGGGGTGTTTTTTTATGAGTGAAATTTTGTGGGGATTAACCAACATTCGGTAGGAAGCCGGCCACGATGGCGAATTGGATAGCGATGACCGCAATACCGCAGAGCAGAACTAAACCTAAAATTGGTGTGCCACCTTTGGCGCGATAAACTCCTTTGGCCTCTAATTTACGAACTCGTATCGTTAACAGTGCTGGGATGATTAATGCGAGGACAGATAATGCGACTGCGGCGTAAGTTAATGCCTGTACAAAGCTGCTGAAGAATAGTGCTGCGAGTAACGGCGGTACAAATGTTAATAGCGTCGTTTGCGCGCGACCAGCAAAGTTATTACTACGCTTAAACAAATCTGCAAGGTAATCAAATAAGCCCAACGCAACGCCTAAGAATGAAGTCGCTAATGCTAAGTCCATAAACAGTGCAACAGCCATGTTCACTCGAGGAGTCGCGACGACATCACGGATTGCCGTTAATAGCCCATTTAATCCGGAAGATTGTGCCAAGATACCCATAAAAGTATCGGATGGGATAGCACCAAGGGTTGCAATTTGCCATAAAATGTAGGCGACGAGCGGGATCGCACTCCCTGTAATAAAAATGATACGCAGCTTACGTACATCACCATTCATATAATTGACTAAACTTGGTACGCTTCCGTGGAATCCAAAAGAGGTAAAAATGACTGGCACCGCGGCTAATACAAGACCTTTTTCTAGCGGCATAGTGCTTAAGTTAATCGCCTCTGCATGGGGCATCATGACGGCAAGCATAATCACTAAGAAAATCGTTTTGGCTGTAAACAGAATGCGGTTAATGAAATCAACAGAATGCGTACCCACACAGACTATTGCACCACCCACAACAGTAAACATAATAATGGCACTTTGAGTCGAAACAGTAATTCCCCACCAAGAAGATAGGCTATCAGCGATCAGCACGCCCGCACCGCCAATATAGGCAGTCGTCAGAGCGTACATCAGCAACAGCATACTCAAGCCAGTGACAATTTGACCGACAGGACCGAGGTATTTTTTCGCGACACTACCGAGACCCATATTGGCAGGATTGTGTTGATAAACCTCGACGAGCAGCAATGAGGTGTAACTCATCAGCATCCATAAACCAATTAATAAACAGACTATTCCAGTGAAGCCAACACCTGCTGCCGCTAGCGGCATTGCTAGCATTCCTGCACCAATTGTTGTTCCTGCTACGATCAAAATACTGCCAAGGGTACGATTCTTCACAAATTCCTCTGATTGAATTCGGGTTATTAATAATTTAAGCAGATTATGCGATTGCGTTTATCCTGTCAAATCTGAATTACAGCTAGTGTAATGTATTATTTACATTAAAAATAAGAGACAAGATTCCTTAATGATTGCGTCGGAAAGTGTGTTGATCGTGAAGTGTAAAAGCGGGTTAATGAAGCGGAATTTATGTGAAATTTATAGATTTTAAATGTTAAAAATAAGAGTGTATTAGATTGATTTTACTCATTATGTTATTTAACTGAGTATTATGGCAGCAACTAAAGGCAAATATTGTGATGGAGGCAAAATATTGCGAATGAAAATAAAACAATATTGTTTTTTAAATTAATATAAATCAAATTAATAAGTTAAGACCATCTGGATAATAGTGGAAACCTATAAATAAAGGATGGACCTATGGACTTTATGATTCAACTTGCCATTATTCTTGTCTGCTTGTTCTACGGAGCAAGAAAAGGGGGGATGGCGCTCGGACTGCTAGGTGGTGTGGGCCTAGTTATTCTCGTCTTTGGCTTTGGTTTACCGCCAGGAAAACCGCCTGTAGACGTCATGTTAGTTATTATTGCTGTTGTTGCCGCATCAGCAACCTTACAAGCCTCAGGCGGTTTGGACGTTATGCTACAAATAGCAGAACGTTTACTGCGTAAAAATCCAAAATACATTTCCATTGTTGCACCTTTTGTCACCTGCATCTTAACCATTTTGTGTGGTACAGGGCATGTGGTGTATACCATTTTGCCCATCATTTATGATGCAGCGATCAAAAATAATATTCGCCCTGAAAGACCGATGGCGGCGAGTAGTATCGGTGCGCAGATGGGGATCATTGCCAGCCCTGTTTCTGTGGCAGTTGTTTCATTAGTTGCGATGCTAAATGGCGTTTCTATCAATGGTAAATCTTTAGAATTCTTAGATTTACTCGCGATTACCATCCCATCAACGTTAATTGGTATTTTAGCCATTGGTATCTTTAGTTGGTTCCGTGGGAAGGATTTAGATAAAGACCCTGTTTTCCAAGAGTTTATTTCTGTTCCCGAAAACCATGATTACGTTTATGGCGATAGCGTCACGCTACTAGATAAAAAGTTACCGAAAATCAACTGGGTAGCTATGTGGATTTTCTTAGCGTCTATCGTCGTCGTGGCATTGCTAGGGGCATTCTCGGAATTAAGACCATTGATTAACGGTAAACCATTATCCATGGTTCTGGTCATTCAGATGTTTATGCTGCTGGCGGGTGCACTGATTATTATCATTTGTAAAACCAATCCAGGGCAGATTTCTAAGAACGAAGTGTTCCGTTCAGGGATGATAGCGATTGTTGCCGTGTATGGTATCGCATGGATGGCTGAAACCATGTTCGGTGCCCATATGGATGAAATAAAAGGCACTTTAGGTTCATTAGTGAAAGATTTCCCATGGGCTTATGCGGTTATCTTATTGTTAGTCTCTAAGTTTGTTAACTCACAAGCTGCAGCATTAGCCGCAGTAGTACCAATTGCATTGGGTATCGGTGTTGATCCTGCGTATATTATTGCATCTTCGCCAGCGTGTTATGGTTATTACATCCTACCGACTTACCCAAGTGACCTTGCTGCTATCCAGTTTGACCGTTCGGGTACAACACGCATTGGTAAATTTGTTATCAACCATAGCTTTATCCTGCCAGGCTTAATTGGGGTAGGTGTATCCTGTGTGTTTGGATGGATTTTTGCCGCGATGTACGGTTATTTATAAAAATCCCCATCATACTTAAAGCCGCAGGGGTGTTAGCTTCACTTAGCTAGTCGGGTGCTTCCCGTCTAGCTTCGTTTGCAGCCGACCTGTAACTCGAATTATTTTGGGTATTATTTTATAAGCAAAAAGCGATTGCTCGAGTTATCAAAGCAGTCGCTTTTTATTATGTTATGGCTAAATACACAGTATTACTAGCATCGCTACTCGATTTCAATATCGGAAAGTGGGTGGCAACAACAAGGTAGAATTTCACCTTCTTGAATAAACGCAATGGGTTTACGTTTATAGCCGACTTTACCTTTGAGTAATGTTACGCGACACGAGCCACAATAGCCTTCTCGACATTGGTATTCAACGGGGACTCGGCTGTCTTCAAGTGCTTCCAATAAACTTGAGTGAACATCGGTATGGTAGGGAACTTGCACACCCTGCGTAAGACGCAGGGTGATTTTATGACTTGCCATAATTACAGTTCGAAATCACTCAAATCATCGGTATTAACTTCAGCGTCAATCTGACCGACTAAATAAGAGCTGACTTCGACTTCTTGTGGTGCCACTTGAACGTTGTCAGACACTAACCATGCGTTGATCCACGGAATCGGATTGGAGCGCGCTTCAAATGGTAATTTCAGACCTACTGCTTGCATACGAATGTTGGTGATATATTCCACATATTGGCACAGAATATCTTTGTTCAGACCAATCATAGAGCCTTCGCTGAATAAATATTCAGCCCACTCTTTTTCTTGTTCTGCGGCATCCACAAACAGTCGATAACATTCCTCTTCACACTCAGCAGCAATCTCGGCCATTTCAGGATCATCTTGTCCTGAACGTAGCAGGTTTAGCATATGCTGAGTACCCGTTAAGTGCAGAGCTTCATCGCGAGCAATCAGTTTGATGATTTTCGCGTTACCTTCCATGAGTTCACGTTCTGCAAAAGCGAAAGAGCACGCAAAGCTGACGTAGAAGCGGATAGCTTCGAGAGCGTTTACGCTCATTAAGCATAAATACAGCTGTTTCTTGAGTGCACGCAGTGAAACAGTGATTTCCTTACCTTCAAAGGTATGCGTTCCTTCACCAAACATATGGTAATAGTTGGTCATCTCGATAAGCGTATCGTAATACGCAGAGATATCACGGGCACGTTTGAGGATCTCTTCGTTTTCAACGATATCGTCGAAGATGATCGCCGGGTCATTCACGATATTACGGATAATATGCGTGTATGAACGTGAGTGGATAGTTTCTGAGAATGACCAAGTCTCAACCCAAGTTTCTAACTCTGGGATTGAAATCAGTGGCAAAAATGCCACGTTAGGGCTGCGACCCTGAATAGAGTCAAGCAGCGTTTGGTATTTCAGGTTACTGATAAAAATGTGTTTCTCATGATCAGGCAACGCGTTGTAGTCAATACGGTCGCGAGCCACGTCAACTTCTTCTGGACGCCAGAAAAATGAGAGTTGCTTTTCAATCAGTTTCTCAAAAATAGGGTATTTTTGCTGATCAAATCGAGCAACGTTTACAGGCTGACCGAAAAACATCGGTTCCAGCAACTGGTTATTCTTTTTCTGAGAAAAAATCGTGTATGAATGTGACATAACCATCCCTATTAAATTTTACAAGCCCCGCCTTCACAATCAGAATCTGCGCTTTCTACAACTTCTTCCAGATCCCCCTGAACATCTTCAGCACCATCGCGGGTGTTGTGATAGTAAAGTGTTTTCACACCAAACTTATAGGCTAACAATAAATCTTTTAACAGCTGATTCATTGGTACTTTGCCATTTGGGAAGCGGGTTGGGTCATAGTTTGTATTGGAAGAAATCGACTGGTCGATAAACTTCTGCATGATCCCAACTAGCTGCAAATAGCCGCTATTAGAAGGCATTTGCCATAATAGCTCGTAAGCACCTTTTAGGTTTTCATAATCTGGCACCACTTGGCGTAGGATACCGTCTTTTGATGCTTTAATACTGATATAACCGCGTGGTGGTTCGATACCATTGGTCGCGTTCGAAATCTGAGACGAGGTCTCTGATGGCATTAATGCTGACAACGTCGAGTTGCGCAGACCATACTGTTTGATCTCTGCACGTAGTGCTTCCCAGTCATAATGCAGTGGTTCGTTGGTTAACTTGTCGAGTTCACGTTTGTAAGTGTCGATAGGTAACACGCCTTGTGCATAAGTGGTTTCATTGAACCATGGGCAAGCGCCTTGCTCTTTAGCCAATTCATTCGACGCTTTCAGCAAGTAATATTGAATAGCTTCAAATGTTTTGTGAGTGAGGTTATTGGCACTTCCGTCAGAGTAGCGCACACCGTGTTTCGCTAAGTAGTAAGCGTAGTTAATCACACCAATACCCAGAGTACGGCGCCCCATTGAGCCTTTTTTCGCGGCTGGGATTGGGTAATCTTGGTAGTCTAACAGTGCATCTAACGCACGAACGGCTAAGATTGCTAATTCTTCTAATTCATCAAGGCTTTCAATCGCACCTAAGTTAAAGGCAGACAGCGTACACAGTGCGATTTCACCATTCTCGTCATTGACGTTATTTAATGGTTTTGTTGGCAGCGCAATTTCCAGACACAGGTTGGATTGACGGACAGGAGCAATCTGTGGGTCAAATGGGCTGTGGGTATTGCAGTGGTCAACGTTTTGAATATAGATACGACCTGTTGACGCACGTTCTTGCATCATTAATGAGAACAACTCAACCGCTTTCACGCTGGATTTTCGGATTGTCTCATCTTGTTCATATTGCACATATAAACGTTCAAATTCGTCTTGATCTGCGAAGAATGCGTCATACAAGCCTGGGACATCAGAAGGGCTAAACAAAGTGATGTTTTGGTTCTTGATCAGGCGTTCATACATTAATTTGTTGAGCTGAACACCGTAGTCCATATGGCGAACACGGTTACCTTCAACACCACGGTTGTTTTTCAGAACCAGTAAGCTTTCCACCTCTAAGTGCCAAATTGGGTAGAATAGAGTTGCTGCACCCCCACGTACGCCACCTTGTGAACAAGATTTTACGGCAGTTTGGAAGTGTTTATAGAATGGAATACAACCCGTATGGAAAGCTTCACCACCACGGATTGGGCTTCCCAGTGCACGAATGCGACCCGCGTTGATACCGATACCCGCACGCTGAGACACATATTTTACGATAGCACTTGAGGTTGCATTGATAGAATCAAGGCTGTCACCACACTCAATCAGAACACAAGAGCTGAATTGACGTGTCGGTGTACGTACCCCCGCCATAATTGGCGTAGGTAAAGAAATTTTAAATGTTGATACCGCATCATAGAAGCGGCGGATGTAATCTAAACGGGTTGCTTGTGGGTAATGAGAGAACAAGCATGCAGCAACCAGAATATATAAAAACTGGGCGCTTTCGTAGATTTCACCGGTGACTCGGTTTTGAACTAAATATTTCCCTTCTAACTGTTTAACCGCTGCGTAGGAGAAATTCATATCACGCCAATGGTCAATAAAACCATCCATTTGCTCGAAATCTGCTTCGGTGTAGTCTTCCAGCAAATGCTTGTCATATTTACCCATTTCAACCAGATGTTTTACGTGGGCATATAATTTTGGTGGCTCAAACTGGCCGTAGGCTTTTTTGCGCAGGTTAAAAATCGCTAAACGCGCAGCAAGGTATTGGTAATCTGGTGTTTCACCGGTGATTAAGTCAGCAGCAGCTTTAATCATCGTTTCGTGAATATCAGAAGTTCTGATCCCATCATAAAACTGAATCTGAGAACGTAACTCCACCTGTGAAACTGATACGTTACTAAGACCTTCCGCTGCCCATGTAATAACTTTATGGATTTTGTCTAGGTCAATGCGTTCTTTATGTCCATCACGTTTTGTGACTAACAGACTCTGGTTCATGAGCAAGTACACCTTGGTTGGGTTACAAATAGAGGGTCCCAAACGTAAAAAAGCTCATGATGGATGATCATGAGACTTGTATATTAAATTTGTGAGTACCACTATATGTAGTAGTTTGTTAAGAATCTAATAACAAGATAATGTTAATGTGTGATTTTATCAAGTGTACAAATCTGATAGTTTTTGTGGATAACAACTGGATAAGAAAAATTGATCATGTCGGTAAGCTGCATGAGAAGTGGAGTTGCTAAAAATTGACTTACCGACATTAACCTAAAAATTATTTTGTAAAGTTGAGACCGTTTGCTGTTTTCTTAAACGTACCGCTTGCTATTTATTCGCTGACCGTGTGAAGCATATAATTCACATCAACGTTAGGTCCTAACCAAAATTTATCGGTGATTGGATTATAATGTAATCCCATCATATGTTGTTCTTTTAACTGCGTTTTATCGACCCAACTGATTAATTCAGATGGACGGATAAATTTATTGACATCGTGGGTGCCTTTCGGAACCATTTTCATCACATATTCTGCTGCCACGACAGCCATTAACCATGCTTTTCTATTACGGTTAATGGTGGAGAATATGACATGCCCACCCGGTTTGACTAACTTCGCACAGGCACGAACGACAGATTCAGGGTCAGGAACGTGCTCAAGCATTTCCATACAGGTGACAATATCGTAGCTCTGTGGATGTTTATCAGCGTGTTGTTCCACTGTTTCTTGAACATATTCGACAGGGATCCCTGATTCCAGAGAATGTAGCCGAGCGACCATTAAAGGGTCTGCGCCCATGTCTAACCCCGTGACATCTGCACCTTCACGCGCCATGCTTTCAGATAAAATTCCACCACCACAGCCCACATCGAGAATTTTTTTACCAAAAATACCGTCTACGCGTTGCATGATATAACCCAAACGGAGAGGGTTAATTCGGTGCAGTGGGGCAAATTCGCCTTCAAGATCCCACCAACGCGACGCTATCGATTCAAACTTTTCAATTTCGTGTTTATCGACATTTAAATACGTTTGGTCTTGGGTATCATTCATCTGAGGAACTCCTATATCTATTTCTATCCGCGCATTACTTATTTTTACCTATTGAACTATATTTAATTTGCAAAATGCAGATATAGGCTTAAATCAGTAATGGGACGATAGCCGCCCGTGAGTTAATTTATTGGGATTATGGACCAAATATGAAAATCCTTGAGAGACTATTGCTTGAAATTCTACAAGATTCGGACACATAAGCTCATTTTTCCGCTATTATACATAGCTTGAAAGACAAATACTCACTTCTCTTATCTCTTAATTAAATAAGGGAGTTGTGGTATAGTTTACTCTTTGAATCTGAAGTTATGAGGGACAGTGGTTCCATGAGCGAGATTGCCAGAGAAATCACCCCAGTCAATATCGAAGAAGAACTGAAAAGTTCCTATTTGGATTATGCAATGTCCGTTATCGTCGGTCGTGCACTTCCAGATGTTCGAGATGGGCTGAAGCCAGTACATCGCCGAGTCTTATTTGCGATGAATGTACTGGGAAATGATTGGAATAAACCCTATAAAAAGTCTGCCCGTATCGTCGGGGACGTCATCGGTAAATACCATCCACATGGGGATAGTGCCGTTTATGAGACAATCGTCCGTCTCGCGCAGCCTTTCTCTATGCGTTACATGCTGGTAGATGGTCAGGGGAACTTTGGTTCAGTTGACGGAGACTCCGCCGCTGCAATGCGTTATACGGAAATCCGTATGGCAAAAATTGCCCATGAAATGCTGGCTGATTTAGAAAAAGAAACCGTAGACTTTGTTCCTAACTATGATGGTACAGAGCAAATCCCTGAAGTGATGCCAACCAAAATACCTAACCTATTGGTGAATGGTTCTTCCGGTATTGCTGTCGGGATGGCAACCAATATTCCTCCTCACAACTTAGGGGAAGTGATTAACGGTTGCTTAGCTTATATAGAAGATGAAGATATTAGCATTGAAGGCCTGATGGAGCACATTCCGGGACCTGATTTCCCGACAGCTGCAATTATCAACGGTCGTCGTGGTATCATCGATGCATATCGTACAGGTCGCGGTAAGGTGTACATTCGTGCACGTGCCGAGGTCGAAGTTGATGAGAAAAATGGTCGCGAAACCATTATTGTCAACGAAATTCCATATCAAGTGAACAAAGCGCGCTTGATTGAAAAGATTGCAGAATTAGTTAAAGAAAAACGTGTTGAAGGCATCAGTGCACTGCGTGATGAGTCTGACAAAGACGGTATGCGCATTGTTATTGAAATTAAACGCGATGCTGTTGGCGAAGTGGTGCTCAATAACCTGTATTCACTGACTCAACTGCAAGTTTCTTTCGGTATCAACATGGTGGCACTGCATCAGGGCCAACCTAAAATTCTGAACCTGAAAGATATTATTGCTGCGTTTGTTCGCCACCGCCGTGAAGTTGTTACACGTCGTACTATTTTCGAACTGCGTAAAGCCCGTGACCGTGCCCATATCCTTGAAGCATTGGCGGTTGCACTGGCGAATATCGACCCAATTATCGAATTGATCCGTAAAGCACCAACACCAGCAGAAGCAAAAGCTGGGCTGATTGCCCGTTCCTGGGCTCTGGGTAATGTTGCTGCAATGCTGGAACGTGCGGGTGATGATGCTGCGCGTCCTGAGTGGTTAGAGCCACAATATGGTGTTCATGAAGGTCAATATTTCCTGACTGAACAACAGGCTCAAGCTATTTTGGATCTGCGTTTACAGAAATTAACTGGTCTTGAGCATGAAAAACTGCTGGAAGAGTACCGCGAACTTCTGAAACAAATCGAAGAGTTACTGTTTATTCTGCGTAGCCCAGAGCGTTTGATGGAAGTCATTCGTGAAGAGTTAGAAGCAATTCGTGATGCTTATAATGACCCGCGTCGTACTGAGATCACAGAAAATACCGCAGATATCAATATTGAAGATTTGATCAACCAAGAAGATGTGGTGGTAACGCTATCTCACCAAGGTTATGTGAAGTATCAGCCATTGTCTGACTACGAAGCACAGCGTCGTGGTGGTAAAGGTAAGTCCGCAGCACGTATTAAAGAAGAAGACTTTATTGAGCGTCTGCTGGTTGCCAATACCCACGATACTATCTTGTGTTTCTCAAGTCGTGGTCGCTTATATTGGATGAAAGTGTATCAATTGCCTGAAGCTAGCCGTGGTGCTCGTGGACGCCCAATTGTTAACTTACTACCATTGGAACAAGATGAGCGCATTACGGCTATATTGCCTGTGCGTGAGTACGAAGAAGGCTATTATGTCTTTATGGCTACCGCGAGCGGTACTGTGAAGAAAACGCCTCTGCAAGATTTCAGTCGTCCAAGAAGCGCGGGTATTATCGCGGTAAACTTGAATGAAGGCGATGAACTCATTGGTGTTGATTTAACCAATGGCAGTAACGAAGTCATGCTGTTCTCTGCGCAAGGTAAAGTCGTTCGTTTCGCAGAGGATGCGGTTCGTGCGATGGGACGTACAGCGACAGGTGTTCGCGGTATTAAATTAATGGACAACGACAAAGTTGTTTCTTTAATTATCCCACGTGGTGAAGGGCATATTCTGACGGTCACTGAAAATGGTTTCGGTAAGCGTACAGAAGAGGCTGAATACCCAACGAAATCTCGTGCAACTCAAGGGGTTATCTCCATTAAAGTGAGCGAGCGTAATGGTCATGTGGTGGGTGCAATCCAAGTGGAAGACACAGACCAAATCATGATGATTACGGATGCAGGTACTTTGGTTCGTACTCGTGTTTCCGAAGTGAGTGTGGTAGGGCGTAATACCCAAGGTGTTACTCTGATCCGAACTGCTGAAGATGAAAAAGTGGTTGGTTTGCAACGTGTTGCTGAAACTGAAGACGATGAAAATACCGATGAAGATGGTATTGATGTTGACGGTGATGTTGATACCAGCGTAGACACTGAAGAGTAAGTATAAAACACAAATTAAACGGGCGGATTATCCGCCCGTTTTTATATGTTTACACTGGCAATATACATGGAAGTTATTGGTTGTCGCTTTTCATTGAGTTAATCGAGTATACTCAGGGTTAGTGATAATGTACTTGTAGGTAACGGATTGAGATATTTACCCTCGTTTAAGACATCCCTCAGATTATCTAGAGATCTTTTTCGTGTCCTAGGCATTATGCTATGGGGAATGGGGCTTTTCATCACGCTATTTTTCCTCTATACGCAATTCAATGAGCATAAATCGGACCTACGCCAACAATTCCATTCCGGTTATGAAAATCTGCAAGTTTACATTCAACAGTCCAATGCTACGTTGCGTCTAATTCACTCGATGACGAGGCAACAGAAACTTAAAGACCAAGAATATCAACAAAAAATGGGTATTCAACAGGAAGAAATTACGCTACCGACATCTGCCTCATATGCTTTATATCCCTTGAGCCCAACAGCCGACTGTGAAGTCTTTAAGCAAAGAACGCGAAACTATCTTTCTGCCTTTGAACAACTCAATATGTTTTGGAAAGACAGTATTGCGATCCCTCAAGGGGTAAATCACGTATTTGTCTTTGGTACAGGTAGTTATTGCATGATGGATTACTCTATTCGTGCTGCGGTTTCTGATATCGACGTGTTAAAGAAAGTCGTTTATGACAACACGCGTCTCTACAAGCAATTAAAGCAGCAGGGTCAAGAGCGAAATTTATATACCATCACTCACAATTCTCAGCCATCAAATGGTCAACTTTATTTGATGATCCCTATTTATGAGAAAGGCATAATTGTTGGATTTATTGGTATAGAGCGTACTATTAATTTAAACCAATTCAATTTGCGTAATAATGCAGCGGTTGAAATCACGTTAATTAACAACTTAAATCAACCAGTCCTTTATACCTCGTCAGATGTGAACATTAAAAACTCACCCTTACTGACGTCAGGGGAAATAAACTACTTTGGTTTTAACTCTGATTACACAAAACTTTTTTTCAAGAAACGTTTAGCACCTTCACAGCTTACTGTTATTTATTCTATTTCAACGTCGTATTTAATCGATAATCTTAAAACTTCAATCATTTATGCACTGTTGATCAATATTTTATCAGGTGCGTTGATTTTCTTTTTAATTTGGTTATTAGAACGGCGTATGTTAGAGCCAGCGGCAAATACGGCGATTCGCTTGGAGGAGCATGAGCAATTTAACCACAAAATTGTGGCATCAGCACCTGTTGGGATCATTATCTTAAGACTAAGTGATGGCGGAAATATTCTGAGTAATGAGCTTGCTCATAACTATTTTCGTTTGCTCAATGATGATGATAAGCAGCGCATTTTGACAATTATTCGCCAGAAATCCAGCAACTACATTGATGTTGTGGCGACGAATGGTACCCATTTACAGATTAGTTTCGTGAATTCACGTTATCAAAATGAAGATGTAGCGATTTGTGTACTGATTGATATCAGCATCCGCGTTCAGATGGAGAAATCATTACAGGATGTCGCGGATGCCGCAGAACAAGCGAACCAAGCAAAATCCATGTTCTTGGCGACCGTTAGCCATGAATTAAGAACACCGCTGTATGGGATCATCGGTAATATTGAATTGCTACAACGCTATGAATTATCAGATAAAGCGGTTCGATTAGTCTCGACAATGGATAACTCTTCGTCGCTACTGCTGCAAATCATTAGTGATATTTTAGATTTTTCCAAAATTGAATCTAAACAACTGAAAATAGAAAATAAATTATTCAATTGTCGTAACGTGTTTGCTTATGTACTTGCTAACTATGTACCGTTGGCAACGAAAAAACAAGTCTCACTCTATTCGTATATTGAGCCTAATATTCCTGATTTAATGCTCAGCGATCCGGTACGTTTACAACAAGTTATCTCTAATATTGTGAATAACAGTATTAAATTCACCGATTCTGGGTTTGTCATGCTGCATGTGTGGAAAGATGAAAACTACCTAAAAATAGAGGTCAAAGATTCAGGAATAGGTATGACACCAGCGGTGGTGATGCAACTCTTTGACCCATTCTTCCAAGTTTATGATCAAAATAATGGGCATAAAGGGACAGGACTTGGATTAGCTATTTGCGAAAAACTCATTAACTTAATGGATGGTGATATTGCCGTGGATTCTCAAGCGGGATTAGGAAGTCGATTTACGATCCGCATTCCACTTTATGGTCAGCAATATATTGAGTCCAATATCCCTGAATATCGCAAAAGTTATCGTATTGCTGTGACCGGATTGAATTCATTTTTGCTTGATTTCATCACAAGGTTGCTGGAACACCATGATTTTAATGTGGTAAAGGCGAGTGAGAATGAAACGTATGATTTGATGATTACGGATAATTCAGAATACCTTGTCGCACAGGGTAAAAATCTACTTCGACTCAGTAGTTTATATTCAGGTGAGTTATTTGAAACGCAATCTAACGAATGGCTGTATAACACTTATCAGCTCGATAAGTTGCCGATGCTGATTGATAAATTTATCGTTAAATTGACTCAAGAGACAAAAGAAAGCTTAGAAAATAATGAGCTTGAAGGGACGGATGCAGATCTGAATGAATTTAAAGTCTTAATTGTTGATGACCATCCGATTAACCGTATGCTCCTGACAGAACAATTAGCAAGCATAGGATTCATGACAAGCACGGCTGTAGATGGATTAGATGCACTAAAACACCTTGAACATTGTCATGCCGATATTGTGCTTTCAGACGTGAATATGCCAAATATGGATGGCTATCAATTAGCGAGAGCATTACGTGAACAAGGCTTTAGACAGCCAATTGTGGCATTAACTGCCAATGCGATGGCAGAAGAGAAACAGCGCTGTCTGGATGCTGGCATGAATGATTGCTTATCGAAACCAACGTCTATCAGCATATTGCGTGAATCGTTGGTAAAATACGTGAAGCCGAGCGAATCAATAACACATTGAATAGAAAAAATAAAAGCCCTATAACGGGCTTTTATTTTGGTGTCAGAATAAGGATTATTCTGTCGGGGTATTATCAATACTGACTGATGAAAGATAGTTCAGTAAGGCAATATCATTTTCAACACCCAGTTTTAACATTGCTGATTTTTTCTGGCTACTGATGGTTTTGATGCTGCGATTCAATTTTTTAGCAATCTCAGTGACTAAGAAGCCTTCAGCAAATAAGCGAAGAACTTCACTTTCTTTTGGTGATAAACGTTTGTCACCATAGCCACTGGCATTAACTTTCTCAAGCAATTTACTGACGCTTTCAGGGGTGAATTTTTTCCCTTTTTGTAAAGCGGCGAGTGCTTTTGGTAAGTCTGCTGGTGCGCCTTGTTTTAGCACGATACCTTCAATATCAAGCTCAAGAATAGCACTTAAGATCGCAGGATTATTGTTCATGGTTAGGACAATAATCGATAAGTCAGGGTAGTGACGTTTAATGTATTTGATTAACGTAATACCATCACCGTATTTATCGCCAGGCATAGACAAATCAGTAACCAGAACGTCTGCATTAAGGCGTGCTAAGTTATTAATTAAAGAAGTAGAATCTTCAAATTCACCGACGATGTTTACCCATTCAATCTGTTCAAGAGACTTTCTTATACCGAAAAGAACAATAGGATGATCATCGGCAACAATGACATTTAGGTTATTCATATTATTGGTTACCTTCTGGCATTAGTCTTTTCACTGAGACATCCAGTTCTCTAATGCAATTTTTTATTTCAAATCCGTTTTCATCTGCTATGAAATGCTCCAAATCTTCACAAAGTTTATGAAGATAATGGAATTCAAGCATAGCAAAAACTCCTTTTAAACGATGTGCAGTGTCTTTTAATTCGGCTAAATTCGCAACACTTTCACTATTATACAGTTTATTAATATCTATCGGTACTGTTGAGATAAACAAATCTTTATAATCGCTATTTGCCAGAATTAAATGATACTCAGAAAGAATGTTATCGGTAGATTCATTTGATTTTTGACTATTTTCGCGGAGATTTTGCGATGAGTGTTGGCTTGATTCGTTATTATCTTCTACATTATCGGCTTGTTCTATCAATAATGAGATAGCATCAATAAGTTCATCTGCAAAATTGTAGTTAACTTCAATGTAATTTGACTTAATACAATTTAGTGAAGATATATTACCGTTAATTTTAATAATATTACTAAATGGAATATCATCATTGTCAGCGATCAAAAGATCCCAATGGTTATGCGGTGAACTTTCATCTATATCAAGAAATTCAGCACCATAATGGGATAAAGTTTGTTTAACAATTCGACGAGCATCAATATTCTGAATATTTAAACGAATAAAAACATCCTCAAGCAATGCAGGGTATTCATGCTGCTGAATGAGTGCCGGAAGCCGGATTTGATAGTGGCAACCAATAGCGTCACTAGATTTAATCGTAAATGAGCCTTTCATTTTATTAGTCAATAACTTGCAGAGATAAAATGTCATGCCAGAACGCTTAAATTTATTTGAATCTTGAGTTTTTCCCGTAAATGGGTTTTGTAAGTTACTTAATTCAATATTCGTTAATCCAATTCCTGTATCTTTTATATCAATGGATATTTCATTTTTGTCTTCAATGTAGTCAATAGAAATGATAATTTTACCAAAGGCTGTAGTTTCTATTGAATATTCCCAAATTAATTGGAATAAAGTCTGGAAATAAGCAGGGTTATTTTCGATTAATGAATCAGGATTGATATTATTATAGAAATAAAATGAGAGTCCTTTGCAATTTAAATGAGATAAATTGTATTTAAGGAATTGGCTAATTACTTGACTAATTGCAAATTTTTCTGTCTTAAAATCAATTTGTTGAGTTTCTAATTGGCTAATTAACGCAATATTTTTAAACCAATTATTGATATAAAATAGGTGATTCTGGATTTCAGTGAGTAATGGGTTATTACGCTCATTGAGCGTCATCGCCAATTGGCTAAACTCAGCGTTTACTTTATCAATAGCGGGCAGAATTTCTTGGCAAATATTTTTGAAGACCACTTTTCTAAGCTGAATATTTCGCTGGTATTCGCGAGTAGCCATTTCTTGACGTTTTTGGGTAAGAACTTCTTTATCTTTATCAATGATGATAAACAAGACCGTATTTTCTTTAATTTGACTATTTACCAAAATGATTTCATAGACATTATTCTCGATGGAGACCTGAATGACATCATTATGATCGGTTGCCATCTCTTTGATATGAATAAGATCCATCGATGGCAATAACTGGTTAGAAATGCTGTTGCTCAATAGTTTTTTATTACTATTGAAATCGAAGACTAGGATGCCATAAGCGATATGGTTGAGAATGTCATTATTCAGTGCATCCTTGAATTGGAGCTCATCAAGCATGGATGCATTGGGTGAAATAATCCGTTTGCGAATAAACATGGTGGTGAGCAACGCCAGAATACTGACTGCAAACATGCAGGTGATTAGCCAAAAGTTGTAACTGAGCACGCCGAAAATAATACTTTTTAATGAGAGGTTATAGTTAATCTGATAACTCGTGCCCTCGATAGGTTGCGATAGCATGAGGTTAGTCCCCGTCAACTCACTGCCAGACTGACTCATATCTTGATTGTTTGATCTTTGTGAAATGGAAATATCATCTCCCTTCAAGGTAAATGGAAGAATTGAATTAATGGAGATATCAAAAGAGATGACGCTGCTTAGACGACCAGGGGAGTTAAAAACTAAGCGGTAAGTATAGAAGTAGACATTATCTTGTGCATTTTTCTGCATATTGGAGAGCACTTCTCGGCGATCCAATAAGGTCGACTGGGCTATCATATCAGAACGCTTATCCTCTGCGGTCAGCGTCAAATAGCTTTCTTTATAGCGTAGCTCAGGCTTTAAGATGGAATGGGTAGTCACCAGTATTAAAGTATTATCTTGACCGTTCAGATAGTACATAGAGTTAAATTCATTTCGTGCACCCCACACGATCTCCATGTAATTGGCTAATTTAGTTGCCAACACTTTACTACTGGGTTTGTTGAGGCCAAAGACAACGGAATCAATTGTTTGATTGGCGCTACTTAACCAATAAACATCATGGCGCATTTCGGTGACTGAAATATCGCTCATCGAATCTGGCGTGGCTTTATCATTGGCTAGCTTATAAATATGAGTAGCTTGATAGCGATAATCTTCAATTTGGTAAGCAAGTCGATTAGCAAGGGTATTTATCGCAGTTTGATGGGCTAGCATCCAAGCGTGGTAATAATTATAGAGAGACAGCGAAAGCATTGTGACGAGTAGCACAATAAAGGCAATAAAAATGCGAGAAAGAATATTCGGTTTTAATAATGATTGTTTGTACATACAGTCCCACGCTGCCACACTGGCAAATTAGATTAATCAGATTAAAAATCATACGCCTAGACTCATTATAGACACCGATTTTGCACAGATATTAGCATTTTTTGAGGGGAATAGAGAACAATTGAGTGAAGATTAGTCAAACGAACAAAAAAATGCAATTATTTTACTATCAGGGGTAGACAAGCCCTCGGGATTCCTCCATAATCGCGCCCCATGGAGAGATGGCCGAGCGGTCGAAGGCAGCGGTCTTGAAAACCGCCGATGGGTAACCATCCTAGAGTTCGAATCTCTATCTCTCCGCCAAATTAGCCGGCTTAGCTCAGTTGGTAGAGCAACTGACTTGTAATCAGTAGGTCACCAGTTCGACTCCGGTAGCCGGCACCAAATAAGAACCCACTATCTCGAAAGAGATAGTGGGTTTTTTCTTTTCTCAATAAAAACTAACTCTGTATAATGGGCACTATCGGTAATACTGACGGTGGGTTAGCCATTAGCATAACTAATACATACATTATGCTAATGAATGAGTATAGAATTAATTAATATAGATGTTAGTGGGGCAAAAGCCCCACCTGAGATCAATGGATAGGAATAATATCATTAGGTAATTTATCAAAACTGACAATATTATTTTTAAAATTTAAAACACTATTGCTAAATTTGCAGTCTTGATTTGAGATAAATTGGCAGTTCGGTTTTTGATATATATTTATGCCAAGCCATTCAGAATAGAGTGAAAGGAAGTTCATCCCACTGACTCGTGCGGTAATGAATTCTCTATTTACGTCGTTATAAGATGTAATAAAAAAAGGAACAGAATAGTTTTCTTTATATTCATCTCCGTGAATTAAATCGAGTTTAGATGGCATATCTCTATTTGAGAAAGAGACGCCGTGATCTGCAAGATACATCATAGACCATCGTTCATTGCTCAACTTTAAGCTATCGTAAATGGTGCCTAGTAATCGATCTGTATTCTTTACTGATTGGACATAGCAAGAAACTCGGTTACTAAGATAGAACTGATCATACTCATTATTTGTTCTTTCACAGGCAGGGGTATGACTTCCCATTAAGTGAACAACAACCAACTTCTTATTTTTTACTTTTTGCTTAATCGCAGCATTAATATAAGGAATGAGTTCGTCATCATTCTCTATAGATGTGAATGAGCCTTTTTTAATGAATGTTGGTGTATCAGCTCGTTTTCCAATACTTGCAATAGGGGTATCTGCGCCACTGATAGAACCTTGATTCGAGATCCAATAGGTATAAAAATCTGCCTTTTTAGCAAGAGTAATGATGTTGTTTTGAATTTTTACATGCTCTGAAATAGTGTGTGTTAATGACGGAACTGTGGATGGTGCAGCTGATATATAATTAGTGAAAATTTTTCCATTTATTTTATCTAGAAACGGAGTGTTCTCTAATGCAAATCCATAGGAATGTAGTAAGTCTTTTCTAACACTTTCGCCTATAACAATAACATAAGTATCATACTCTCCAGCGCTAATTAATTTTGGATAATCATCATTTTTAGATAGCATTTCATTAATACGTTTATGCTCTTCAATTGTTGATGAGATGGCTGCTACTGATTGCTTTAAAAATTTAACTTCTGGAATGCCAGTATTTAATAAGGAAAAATGATGCTCACTAATGGCTGTTTTTATAGGCGCTTGAAGGAAAATAACAGCAAAAATTGAAACGAAAGATAATCGAAATTTGTTTGAAATTTCAAATTTTAAACGGGTTGCAGTATAACCAAGCAGTAATATGAGAATTGATACAACGTAATAGAAATAGGGAATATTAGAAAGAAACTCGAATGATTCTTTTCTATCGGTATATAACATTGCCGTCGCAATATTGAAGCTAGGCTCGCCGTATAACATCGCTGTTGGGTAATAAATTGCAGCAATAAATGCCAACAAGATTATGGATGTTAAGTATATAAATTTATTGGCGTTTACGGCGAGTAATAATAAAAACACTGCGAGTGCATAAATAGCTTTAAATTCATACCCGAGGGCAAAATGTGAGAAACAAACAAAAAACAATAAAATACAAAGCATTAGAATGCTATTTTTCTTTAAATTATGTAATGCAAAACGCATTTAACTTATCTCATTAAGTAATTATCTTTTATTATCATAACGTTAATGAAAAGGCGCTGCAATGGTAAAAAAAAGACAATCACATATAGCGAAAAATAATGTGCGAATCGCTTACTTATTTGTATTTTCTGTGTTTTTATTTTTCATTAATGCATCCATATTTTCTTTTTGGAAAGAGGTGATCGCGCTATTAGGTGATAAATTAATCACGGTACTCTCAATAAAGCGGTTCGAACGACGATGACGAAAGCATAACGAATTTATCATTTAGTGGATAAGTGCTACGTTGCTTTTTATGAGAAAGATAAGACCCAATTAGCTCAGATAATGAAAAGTGTGGATGGTAAGATAGGAGCAGTCTTTTGAATGCGGATATATCAACGTATTGTGCTTTGAGGCATCCGTAGTTTTTGAAAGTGATTAAACTGAGTCGGGGGGTATTGTAATGTTAAAAGTGATTGCTGAAGATTTTATCAAACCAGAAGCGATAGAAATTGTTCTGCCACTCTATAAAGAACTTGTAGATGCAACCAAAAAAGAACCTTTATGTATTGCCTATGACCTTTATATTGATGAAAAGGACCCTGGACATTTTGTGTTTATTGAAGAGTGGCCGAATCAAGCGGCATTAGATGCGCATTGTGCATCGGAACATTTTCAACGATTAGTTCCAATGATTAATCGTCATCAAAAAGCAGAGCCTCGATTTATTCTGATGGATGCTGCATTTTAAAATAAAACCGGCATTGGATATTTAATCTAGATTCCTTGCTTACATCCCTCTAACGAGCTGATTAATGATGACTAGTAGGGGGTTATATCCAATTTTGAAACATAAAGTATGACAGGGTGAATACAAAGATCGTCATGAGATGTTGTAGAACTTTTAAGAATAAAAGAAAACGCCTGACTTGATTCATTGATATGAGCCCAAATAAAAATAATCTAAGTTATAAACGTATATTCAGCGTAGCAAGGAAATAAAATTTCGCTGAAAAATATTAGATAAGTGGTGAAAAAATTCAAATTACGTATAAATGCGTATGCTGAGATATCTTTGATTTGAAAAGCCATCTTTAAAAGATTAAAGATGGCTTATTCTGGCATAATAAATAGAAGTAAAAATCTAACCCCTAATCAAAAACTGTCCTCATATTCACGGGCTTTTTTCTCATCATAATTATGTTCCCATTTTGCGATGACTAATGCAGCTAACGCATTACCAACCACGTTTAGCGCGGTTCTTGCCATATCAAGAATACGGTCAACACCGGCAATAAAGGCTAAGCCTTCTAATGGGATACCCACAGAACCTAAGGTTGCTAGCAACACCACGAATGAAACACCAGGCACTCCAGCAATTCCTTTTGATGTGATCATGAGAGTGAACACTAAAATTAATTCTTGTCCTAATGACAGCTCGATCCCATATAACTGAGCAATGAAAATTGCGGCGATACTTTGGTAAAGGGTTGAGCCATCTAAGTTAAATGAATAGCCAATTGGGATCACGAAACTGGTGACAGATTTTGGTGCACCATATTTCTCCATTTTATCCATAATGCGCGGCAGTACAGTTTCTGAACTGGCTGTTGAATAGGCGAGCAGCAGCTCATCCTTTAATATTCTCATCAGAGTAAAAATATTAATTTTGCAATAGCGTGCAACAATTCCGAGTACGACAACTGCGAAGAAAATAATGGCACAGTGAACCAAAATAACGAGTTTCAGCAGTGGGACGAGTGAGGTGAAACCAAAATTGGCAACAGTGACAGAAATCAAGGCAAATACACCGATTGGCGCATACAGCATGATCATATTGGTCACACGGAACATGGTCTCAGAGAAAGTTTGCAGAACATCTAACAGAGGTTGTTTTTTGGCTACAGGAAGGGAAGATAATCCCAAACCAAATAACACAGCAAAGAAAATAACAGGAAGCATATCGCCGCTAGCCATAGCAGCAAAAATATTGCTCGGTACCAAAGAGAGCAAGGTATTCACGATCCCTGAAGGATGACTAGCAACCTCTTGGGTCGTTTTTTGATACTGAGAAATATCCACTTGAGTAAGTTGAGACATATCAATGCCCACACCGGGTTGGAATATATTCGCAAACGAAATTCCGACAATGATGGCAATGGTGGTAATGATCTCAAAATAGAGAATAGTTTTGAAGCCGAGTGTACCTAATTGCTTTGTATTTCCAACGCCTGCAATCCCGACAATCAGGGTTGAAATGACGATAGGTACAACAATCATTTTGATTAACTGGATGAAAATTTTACCTGCGGGGGAAAGCACATTCAGGATCAACCAATCTTTGTACTCTACGCTTTCATGCAATAAAGCACCGAGGATAACCCCTAAAATGAGGGCGACTAGAATCTGCCAGCCTAAACCAAATTTAAACGGTTTTTTTTGAACGATGTTGTTTAATGTCATAAATAATTCTCGTTTATATTAATAATATTTAACATTGTATTTTTATTATGCTCAGTTTTATAACTAATATTCGGAAAAACCACAATCGTTTATTCGAGAAAGTAGAGTTATTTACAATAGTTACTTATAACAAAATGTAAATTAAGTTACTGAAATTAACTATTTTGTTAATCAATGTTTCAAGTTGTTTCCATTAATGTAATTAAATCGATAATAAAAAGTGATAAATTCAATCTATAAAAATTGTTAAATACAACTTGTGTAAGTTTGATTTTTTATGGCGTGATTAATTCTGCGAATGTTTATACGGTATTATTTGAATGGAGATAGGATTACAAATAGAGGGATGGCATAGGGGAATGCCATAGGAAAAATACACTCATCACCGCATTCACGATTTACAATATTGAGTGGCTGCGTTTATAGGCTGCGAGTAAGGTGCGCTCAGAGACATCGAGGTAATTTAATAGCGTAGAGGCTGCATCTTGATTTCGACCTGCATCCAATAACTCTAAAATAGCTTGGTTTTTATCAATATAGGGTGCATATAGCAACTTTGCATCATTCAAATGACCAAAAGCTAAACGCAATTCTGCTGCAATATTATGGTACAGCTTAATCAGCCTTTCGCTGTCTGAAAGTTCCACAATCGCCGTATGGAATTTCATATTAGCGGTTCCCACTCCAACCCAATTTTCTGTTTTTTCGTGTTCTCGGGCTTCAGCCACCGCGTGTTTCATTTTTTGGACCGCAGGATGGAGCGCGTAAGCATGGGTCAATGAATTACATTCAATCAGCCTGCGCACTTGGTAAATATCAATAATTGCAGCCATATCAGGGACGGAAACATAAACGCCTTTGTTGGGCGCATAGGTGAGCAGACCTTCTTGGGTTAATACACGGAACACTTCCCTGAGAGTATTGCGGGAAATATCCAATTCTTCACTCAATGCGGCTTCCGATAAGCGCTGCCCTGGCGTTAGCTCACCCACGGTAATTTTTTGGCGAATAGTTTCTGCAATGGTGACTGACAAGGTTTGCGTGACGGACGGTTTTTTCATAAAAAGGCGAGCCTAGTTGAAGAAAAATGAGATAAAAAATTCAGTGAAATTGCTATTCGAGCGCTATCTTCACATATTCGTTGTAGGGCAGCAAGACTCCTTTCTGCACTTAATTAGGGCATTTTCATATAAAGAGCACTAGATTGGTGCTTTTGCATGTTTCCTATCCCATCTTGAATGTTACAAATAAGAATCAAATGTTAAAAAAGTGATCAAGATTTGATTTTTGACTCCTCAGAAACGATTTTAATTGCTTAATTATTCATCGCTCCGTATTAATTGTTCAACAATCTATGTTCAATAAATTAACAATTCTTCCTATTGATAGAACAATGGCACGAAAATTGCCTTTATAACTCAGCACAACATCAACAAATACAAATAACATCAAAATACAGATAACAACAAAAACCACAGAGGGGTATGCATATGGCAACTCAGGAAAATATCTCAACAGCAGAATATGTGAAAAAGCGTCGTTCCTCGCTTATCGGCGCGATTTTCTTAATGGCAACATCCGCGATTGGTCCCGGATTTATCACTCAAACTGCGACATTTACGGTCACCTTAGGGGCCGCATTCGCGTTTGGTATTTTGGCCTCTATTGTGATTGATTTCGTTGTCCAACAAAATATTTGGCGAGTCGTCACACTCACAAAAATGCATTCGTCTGAAATTGCGAATGCCACCATTCCGGGCAGCGGCTATTTGTTGGCGGTACTCGTTATTTTTGGTGGATTGATATTTAACATCGGAAATATTGCAGGGGCAGGGTTGGGTCTGAATGCACTTGTTGGATTAGATCCGAAATGGGGCGGTTTACTCAGTGCCTTATTAGCGATCTATATCTTCTCATCGCGTAAAGCCAGCACATTTATTGATAGATTAATCATTGTGTTAGGGTTGGTGATGATTGGCTTGACGTTATTTGTCATGATTGCGTCTAATCCGCCAATTGGTGAAGCTCTACGCCAGAGCGTGCTGCCAGATACGGTGGATTTTGCCATGATCACCACTATTGTTGGCGGTACCGTGGGAGGCTACATCTGTTATGCAGGGGCGCACCGTTTACTGGATAAAGGCGAAGTTGGTGTTGAGAACATCAAAGCCGTTTCCAGTGCGGCAACCAAAGGGATTATTGTGGTTGGGTTAATGCGTTACATCCTGTTTTTAGCCATTTTAGGTGTCGTTGCCAGTGGGGTGACGATTGATATTTCTGGAAAAGCAGCTAACCCAGCCTCACAAGCTTTCCAAGCGGCAGCGGGTAACTACGGTTTACGTATCTTTGGTTTAATCTTATGGGCGGCCGCATTGACCAGTGTGATTGGTGCAGCCTATACCTCTATGAGTTTCTTAAAAGCGTTTAAGTCTTCCATTACAGAAAGACAACGCAATATTGCCACTATCTTATTTATCGCGGTTTCACTCGCTGTTTATCTTTTAATGGGAACTGCGCCAGCAGCACTGTTAGTTTTTGCGGGTGGCTTTAACGGTCTTATTTTACCGATTGGTTTAACGTTGTTTGTTTACATTGGCTGGAAACGCGCTGATTTAATGGAAGGTTATCACTACCCACGTTGGTTATTGTGGTCAGGTGTTGTGACCTGTGCTCTCACTTGGTACATGGGTGCGATGTCTGTAACTGCCATTTTCAACTACTTAAAATAAGACGTTATCAGGGATTGAGGGACAATAATGAACAAAAAAATCGACCTAAATAGCGACCTTGGTGAAAGTTTCGGTCAATGGCAGATGGGCAATGATGAGGCAATACTGGGTCTTGTCAGCAGCGCTAACATTGCTTGTGGATTTCACGCGGGTTCTCCAGATGGGATTTTAAAAACCTTAATTGCCGCGAAAAAACACGGTGTCACGGTGGGCGCTCATGTGGGGTATCCGGATTTAGTCGGATTTGGTCGCCGCAATATGGATATTGCATCTAACGAATTAACCGCAGATGTGATTTATCAAATTGGTGCATTACAGGGGCTCGCCAAAGCGGCGGGCACTGAGGTGCAGTATGTCAAACCTCACGGTGCGCTGTATAACACGATTGCTCATGATAAGCGCCAAGCTATGGCAGTCATTGAAGGGATCCTCGCAATTGATAGCCATTTAACCTTGGTTGCTTTGGCAGGGGCTCCGCTTATCAGCTGGGCGCAGGAAGCAGGTCTCAATGTGGTGGCTGAAGCGTTTGCAGATAGAGCTTACAACAGTGATGGTACGTTGGTTTCAAGAAAGCTTGCTGGCGCCGTTCTACATGATCCTGAATTGGTCGCAAAACGGATGTTGCAGTTGGTCAATGATGGCGGAGTTATCGCCATTGATGGACAATTTACGCCAATTGAAGCGGGTTCCATTTGTGTGCATGGTGACAGTCCAGGGGCGCTCGAGATGGCGGCGAAAGTTCGGGAAATATTTGAGCAACAAGGCATCAACATCTGCGGGTTTGCTGGGGCGAGGGGCTAAATATGACAACATTAATGAAAGCCTCGAAAGAGGCGATTCAAGCGGCAAAAGCCGCTCGAGAGTTCATTCGTCAGGGATATGACAAACCGACGGCGGGCATGGCGCCGGGAATGACGCAAGCCAACATGATTGCACTACCTCGAGACTGGGCGTTTGATTTTCTACTCTATGCTCAGCGAAATCCCAAAAGTTGTCCTGTTTTGGATGTGTGTGAATCCGGTCGCTGGCAAACCGTATTAGCCGACGATGCGGATTTACGTACCGACATTCCGCGTTATCGCGTTTGGGAACAGGGCAAGTTGGTGGATGAAATTACCGATGCAACGGCAATTTATCAGCAACATCCTGACTTAGTGACTTTTTTGATTGGGTGCAGCTTTACCTTTGAAACACCGATGATCGAAGCAGGTATCGATATTCGTCATATTACGGATGGTTCTAATGTCCCGATGTATAAAACAAACCAATTATGCAGACCCGCAGGGCGTTTACAGGGGGAGCTGGTGGTTTCAATGCGCCCAATTCCTGCGGATCGCGTTGCGGATGCGGTGACCATTTCAGGGCGTTTTCCTGCGGTACATGGGGCTCCTGTACATATTGGAGCACCGGAATTGCTAGGTATTAAGGACATTATGCGTCCAGATTTTGGGGATGCGGTGCGTATTGAGGCGGGGGAAATTCCCGTATTTTGGGCGTGTGGCGTGACTCCCCAAGCCGCAGTGATGAAATCAGGGGTGCCTTTTGCATTAAGTCATGCTCCGGGGTATATGTTCATCACGGATATTCCTAACAATGCTTATCACGTATAGAGGTGCTTATGCGTTTTCTACCTGTTAATTTAAGCGCCTTTATGGTTGAGCTGCAAAGCCTTGAACAGACCATGGCACTGACCGATTCATTAACTCGTCAGCCAATTAAAGGCATTGAGGAAATTACCCCTGCAGCACGTACGGTATTAGTGCGCTATAACCCCGCGCGCGAAAATATCACTGCCATAGTTCAGCAAATCTCTCAGCGTAATATTGATTGTATAGCGTCTCAAGCAGGGAAATTGGTCACTATTCCTGTGCATTATACGGGAGAGGATTTACCCGAAGTTGCTGAGTACTTGGGGATCACCATTGAGGAAGTGATCCGTCGCCATACGGAAAGCGAATATCTCGTTGCATTCAGTGGTTTTGCTCCAGGTTTTGGTTATATGGTTTCGACGCAAACACAACTGCATGTGCCGCGTCGTCAATCTCCTCGTGTGCGTATTCCCGCGGGATCGGTAGCATTGGCGGGGGAATTCAGCAGTGTTTATCCGCAGGCAAGCCCAGGGGGCTGGCAGCTGATTGGTAGAACAGATTTGGCTGTGTGGGATATCAATCGTTCTGAGCCTGCCCTTTTACAAGCGGGTTATCGAGTGAATTTTATCGATCAAAGTAAGCATGCAGTGAGTTATAGCTTACCTGAGCAGCCTCAAATCAAACCGAGAGAAAATACGCAGACTTATGATCTCACGGTGCTTGCCACAGGGTTACAGACATTGTTTCAAGATCGTGGGCGCATTGGGCAATCAGCGTTAGGTATTTCGGAATCAGGTGCGATGGATAAGTCGGCGTTATACAGTGCCAATCGACTTGTTGGAAACGATACGCAATCGACAGTGCTTGAGGTCACCCAAGGCGGATTAAAAGTGCGAGCGAATAGCGATGTGCTTGTCGGCATCACGGGCGCAGAATGTCCAATCACGGTGACAACCGAAGAAGGACACGTTTATGTCTCAGCAACGTATTGTCCTATTCACCTTGCCAAAGGGGATGTAATTCAATTAGGCGCTCCTACTAAAGGTGTCCGGAGTTATTTTTCAGTGCGCGGCGGTTTCGCTGTTACACCAGTTTTAGAAAGCTGCTCATTTGATACGTTAGCGCAAGTCGGGCCGGCGCCCATCATGGTTGGGCAATCTCTCTCGATTCATCAAAAAAATAATCATCGCGCGATATCTCTTACGGAAACACCCGCGTTTGAATATCCCACTGCAGATGATGAGGTTGTACTCGACGTTATCATGGGACCAAGAACCGACTGGTTTACGGAGCAGGCAGCGGCATTATTGCGTCAACAAGTTTGGCAGGTGACTGCAGCATCGAATCGCATTGGATTACGCCTTATGGGGGAAACGCCATTAAGCCGTCAACAATTGCAAGAGTTACCTAGCGAAGGCACTTGCATTGGCGCTATCCAAGTTCCCGCCAATGGACAGCCAGTTTTATTTTTAAATGACCATCCACTCACTGGGGGGTATCCGGTGATTGGCTCAGTGTGTGACTATCATTTGGATTTAGCTGGGCAAATTCCAGTGAACGGCAAAATCCGCTTTAATCCATTACGTGAATTTTATCAACTTGAAGGGAGTCATGAAGCTTATGAATACCAACAATAAAAAAAACCAACATAAGGTATTGATTGCCAATCGTGGCGAGATAGCGGTGCGTATTATTCGCGCGTGCCGTGATTACGGGTTTACATCTGTCGCGGTGTATGCCGATAGCGACATTGATGCATTGCATGTCAGCATGGCCGATGAAGCCTATGGGCTGGGGGGAAATTCACCCGCTCAGAGCTACTTAAATATTGAAAAACTGATTGAGGTTGCGAAAGAATCAGGGGCTACAATGGTGCACCCGGGGTATGGTTTTCTGTCTGAGCGGGCTGAGTTTGCCCGCGCAGTGCAGAACGCGGGTCTCATTTGGATTGGTCCAAGCCCTGAAAGTATCGATATTTTGGGGGATAAGGTCCAAGCTCGCCATATTGCTTTACAGGTTGGCGCACCGTTAGTTGTTGGGACTCCGGACCCCGTTGAGACCGCCCAAGAAGTGGTGCAATTTGCGGATCAGCATGGATTACCGATTGCCATTAAAGCCGCCTTTGGCGGCGGTGGGCGTGGGTTAAAAGTCGCATGGCACATGCATGAAGTTGAAGAGTTATACCACTCAGCGGTGCGCGAAGCGACGGCTGCATTTGGGCGTGGTGAATGTTTTATTGAGCAATTTTTGCACAATCCTCGTCATATTGAAGCGCAAGTTATTGCAGACACTCACGGCAATGTAGTGGTGGTGGGAACTCGAGATTGCTCGTTACAGCGTCGGAACCAAAAGCTGGTGGAGGAGTCTCCTGCACCGTTTTTATCCCGCGATATCGAACAACAAATTATCCGCGCTTCAACAGACATTTGTCAAAAAGCTGGGTATGTGGGCGCAGGGACTGTGGAATTCTTATTAAGCCAAGAAGGGACGCTGTCATTTTTAGAGGTCAACACGCGTTTACAAGTTGAGCATCCGGTTACGGAAGAGACCGCTGGCATTGATTTGGTGGTTGAACAATTACGTATTGCCGAAGGTTTGCCGTTGAGTATCCAAGAAACACCGAAACCGCGAGGGCATGCTTTTGAGTTTCGTATCAACGCAGAAGATGCAGGTAACGGTTTCTTACCGACCCCAGGTACTCTGTTACGATTTGATGCGCCATCAGGACCGGGTATCCGTGTTGACAGTGGTGTTGCCGCAGGTAAAACCATTCCCGGTACTTTTGACTCTTTAATGGCTAAATTAATCGTCGTTGGGCAAACCCGTGAACAGGCTATTTCACGTGCCCGCCGTGCATTAGCAGAATTTAAGATAGAAGGCGTTGCCTCGGTGTTGCCTTTCCATCGTGCGGTTATGGAACAAGCTGATTTTTGCGAACAATTTAACGTGCATACGCGTTGGATTGAAACAGAGTTTAGCGTAGCTATCCCACCGGCGAAACGCCAGCTACCTCAATCTGAGCAGGAATTAACTCGAACATTTATAGAGATTGATGGAAAACGGTGTGAATTGGGGTTACCCGCACAACTGTTTGCAGGAATGGCAGTGAATCAAAACGCTACCCATCAAACATTACACGCTATTGAAAGCAACCCAAACCATGTGAATGCACCTATTTCGGGGGTATTGTTCAATTGGTTAGTTCCTCAAGGAAATAAGGTGACAGAAGGTGATGTGATTGGTGTGATGGAAGCCATGAAGATGGAAGTTCAAGTGGTCGCTCATCGTTCAGGACAGCTAAAATATGCAGCTAATCAAGGGGATTTTATCAACGCAGAGAGTAAAATTGCGGAGATTAATTAGTCAGTAACGGTAGGTGGCAAAAGCCACCTTAACCTCAGCGTGGCTTACGTTCCGGTAAGCCTCGCAGTGGTGGATTTGGTGCGGGGATCACGCTTTTTTCTTCTTTCGCAATTTCATCGCTATCGCGGTAGACCTCACCACACAAGAAAAACAAATTAGGGCGCTTAGCCTCTAAATAAGATTTTCGGCTCATGCATTGTTCTTGGGTAAAAATGGTTTCGGTCACAGGTAATGCATCACATGAATCAGAGCCACAAGGACTGACCCACAAAGCCCAACCAATAAGTACCATATGTCCTGCCATTTATCTTGCCTTCCCACACAATGAAGTACACCCAAGATGCAAAATCAACACGTTCTACATGAAAGAACGTTCGTTTTGTCTACAAAATATAAGTCAAATTCTAACATTGGATTAGATAAATGTATGTATTCATACGATAGATAAATTTAAATTCACATTAAACAACAAACAATGATTATGAAGGGAAGTTTAAAGCCATCAAAAAAAGAATATTCATCTTAGCCGTGGGAAAATGAGAAAAAAGCGCGGGATGTGAGGGTTATTTTTGGGCTAGCTCGCAAATAACAAAATTTTTATCTGCAAATTTGTGTTTTCAGATCTCCATCCTGTCAATTTTTACGATTTTTATCTACGATGAACCAGACAACGTAATAATAATCGCAAGAATAATATAAATAGGTAACTTATGAATGCCATGGAAGAAGTGCTTTCATTTTGGTTCGAAGAATCGACCCCAAAACAGTGGTTTGAGAAAAATGAGAAATTCGATTTAACTATCGCAAAGCGGTTTACTGTGCTCAGTGAACAGGCGGCGAAAGGGGAACTGGCTTATTGGCGCGTGTCTATTCGTGGGCGCTTAGCGGAAATTATTATTCTTGACCAATTTTCGCGTAATTTATGGCGTGATACCCCAAGGGCATTTGCCCAAGACCCGATGGCGCTTGCATTAGCTCAAGAGGCGATTAAGCAGCCAGATTATCACCTGCTGACGTTAACCCAGCGAAAATTTATTCTTATGCCGTTTATGCATTCAGAATCGAGCTTTATCCACCTACAAGCCGTCGAGTTATTCCGCATGCTGGGTGATGATAATACCTTGGATTATGAAATGCGGCATAAGGCGATTATCGATAAATTTGGGCGTTATCCACATCGTAATGAGATACTTGGTCGTCCTTCAACAGCGGAAGAGATTGCTTTTTTACAACAGCCAAACTCATCATTCTAATTTTCTTTACTATCAATGAGTTTGCTATTAATTAAGCAAACTCATTTGATGACGACGACGCCCGAATACTGTGTGTATTAACGAAAGAGCTCTGCGGCTGCTGGGTGTAAGCCCAACTGTATCTGTAAGCGAGTTAAATACGCCTCGGCAATTCTTGCCAGTTGAGGGTAAAAGTCATGCTCGGTTTGGGTTTGTTGGACCAACGTTAAATAGCGCCCCGCCCAAGGTAATAAATGTTGCTCTAATAATTCCACTATCGCATCATCTTGCCCTTGTTCCGCAAGGGCTGAAATTGCCATTAACATCAGTCCAAATTGATCTTCCGGTTCCCGCAGCCCGGTATCGGTCACTAAACCATGAGCCATTAAAAATTGACGGTAGGCACGGGTGGAATCGCCCATAACGGTATTGTCATGAGACAGATAAACTGATCCCCAAGGTGGTGCTGGCATCGCGCCTTGACCTTCAAAAAGAATCGAAAAGTCGTAGGTGAGATAGGTGGCTGGAATGGCGCTTAATGCTTCACAAATCGCTGTGAGTTGTTCCGGCTCATCCCACGAATCAAGAGCAGGGATCCCTCTTAATACAGGCTGTAAAGTCTGGAACGTAGGTGTTTCAGGGGAGTAGTAAAACATGGCCCCTAAAATACGAAAAAGAGTGGTATCGATAGTGTGCATGGTGTACCTGTAAACAATGCTCTATTGAAAATAAAGAGCCTGAATTCAGGCTCTTAAGTTATTAATGATAATTTGGGGTTATAGTACCTTACATGGTGATTTGCCACAGGTTATAAAAGGCAATACGACCAGAAAGTTCTGCAAGTAAGACGGCAGCAGCACAGGTCAGTAATGGCACTTTCGGTGAACGCTGTTTAATCGCAAATCCAACAAATGCGGCTAATGCAATGGCCAGTACAATGACTTGGAAGCCCCAAAAACCCGTTTGTTCAGCACTTAACGCTGGAGCCGTTTCCCCTAGAAATGCTTGGTAGCTTGCACGGCTGGCAAAGATAGCAAAGGTTCCCACTAAGAAAGAGGTCAGCCCTAAGCCTCGAGCTCCAATCGCCATTGCCAATGCGCCACCACCAACAAACAGAGTGGTCCACATTTGCAGTGTAGTAAATTGGGTATCCCAATTGGCAATGGTTGCAATGTTATACACCTGCGGAATTGACCACACGAAGGCTAAACCAGAAATTACTGCCGCAATGTTTGATAGCTCACGCAGTGCCGCTTGTTTGACAAAGTGAGTGAAAAACAGTGTTGCAGCCGCACAACCAACAAAGACACCACTTAAGAAAGCTTCATTGCTCATTGGCGAACGACCGACGCCTAACAACATATTGAAGAAACGTAGTGGTTGACCAACGTGCAATGCACCAATACCCAAACCAATCATAACAATGATAAATCCAATAATATTGGCAGTTTTCAGTTGGTTATCATCGATTGAACCCATTTTTTTCGCAATATACGCTAACAGAAATAAACCTGCTGCGGATTGCCCTAAAACGGTAAAGAAAACCAGTGGTAACTCATGCATATTAGACCTCCGCAGGGTTTTTCAATTCGCCACTTTTATCACCAGATGGCTTCGCATCTTTGTGTGGCTTGATGACGATATTCGGGTTAGTCAGGCTTGGATCTGGCATAGGTGCAATACCACATTCGCTACCATGTAACTCGCGTAAAACTGTAATGTCATCGAAGTCTAAAGCACGCTGCGGGCAAGACTCTACACAAACAGGTTTCATTCCTTTGGCGACACGCTCATAACAGCCGTCGCATTTGCTCATCAATTTTTTCTTTTCGTCAAACTGTGGTGCACCGTATGGGCAGCGCAGTTCACAATATCGACAACCTACACAGATAGATTGGTCAACAACCACTAAACCATCTTCAGCACGTTTGTGCATAGCACCTGTTGGGCAGCCCTCTACACAGGTTGGATTGGAGCAGTGATTACAAGATATAGACAAATAGTAGCTATAGACGTTTTGTTGCCAAATACCATCTTGTTTCTGCCAGCTACCTCCCCCAAATTCGTACACTCGACGGAATTTAGGACCTAAATCTAAATCTTTTTCATCCTTACAGCTGACCTGACAAGTTTTACAGCCAGTGCATTTTGTGGAGTCAAAATAAAAGCCATACTGTTTCATCAATTAACTCCTTAAGCGCGTTTGACTTCAACAAGGTTAGTATGTTGTGGTGTGCCTTTCGCCAGTGGAGAAGGAACATGGGAGGTTAGGGTGTTGATACAACCACCAACATCTAAACCTTCGGTATTCAATGTGCGCCATGCACCTTGAGGAACCGCAATCACACCGGGTAAGACGCGCTCAGTCACTTTGACTTTAATCTGAATACGCCCACGATCATTGAAAATTTCAGCTAAATCGCCGTTTTTCAAGCCGCGTTCTTGTGCATCAATTGGGTTGAGCCAGAATTGATGTGGAATGGCTTCGCGTAGCATAGCCACATTGTAATAGGTTGAGTGGACATGCCCTTTGTCATGGAAACCGGTCATTAATAATGAGTGTTTCTTCTGCGCAGCTTGAGCCTCAACGCCTTCTCTATTCACACAATATTCAGGAATCGCTGGAATACGCTGACCTTCTGGTAATTCCCAGTTTTTCACACGTTCAGCTAGTTTTTCGGAGTAAATTTCAATTTTTCCAGATGGTGTTTTCAGTGGGTTATTCACTGGGTCATCACGGAAGTTTTTCAGTGCAATGTTTTCGGCACTATTAAGGAATTTACGATCAATAATTCCCGCACCATCAGTTTCACTAAATTCTGGCAGATGAGGCATTTTTTCGCGAGTTTTGTTGTAGCAAAACTCAATCCATTCTTCGTAAGTACGTCCTTCAGTGAATTGGTCTTTAACGCCCATTTTCTCGGCGATTTCGACTAATACATCGTAGTTTGGACGGTTTTCCCACAGTGGTTCAATGGCATTTTGTAGGCGAACCAGATAGTGGTAAGCCCCACTCGCGTAGGAGTTATTGATTAAATCGTTAGTTTCGACAGTGGTCACATCAGGTAAGAGTAAATCAGCATATTTTGCCGATGGGGTATCATGGTTATCCCAAACAAGAATAAACTCACATTTAGATTCGTCGGACAGAATTTCATGGGTTTTATTCAGGTCACCATGTTGGTTACCAATGACGTTACTGGAATAACACCACATAAATTTGATGTCATTATTCAGTTTATCAACGCCTTTAATTCCGGCATTTTCCGCCGTTAACTCTTTTCCGCGAACAATCGCTTCAGACCACATGTAGGTTGGGATCAGGGCTTTTACTGGATTTGGTAAACCGAATCCAGCGACAGGGTAAGCATAACTGTTTCCCCATAAACCAGTGTTAGTACCGGAACGCCCAATATTACCAGACATAATTGGCAGCATCATGATTGAACGACACGCTTGCTCACCATTTTCAGTACGTTGTAAACCCCAACCTTGAGAAATCCACGCATGTTGAGCGTTACCAATTTCACGGGCTAACTGAATAATGCGAGAAACAGAGATACCCGTTAATTTACTTGCCCACTCAGGGGTTTTGGCAATGCCATCTGGACCATGACCTAAAATATAATCTTTGTACGAAGCATTACGTGGCGCCGAAGCAGGTAGGGTTGATTCATCCCAGCCCACACAATAATTTTTCAGGAACTCTTCGTCAGTTAAACCTTCTTGGATCATCACATAACCCAGTGCTGCCACTAATGCGGCATCAGTACCTGGATAAATAGGGATCCACTCAGCACCCAGTGTCGTGACGCTGTCGGTACGACGTGGGTCGATGATAATGACTTTCGCTTTACTCTTATCTAGTGCATTCAAGGTTTCATAAAACTGACCGCCACCGGACATACGGGTTTCAGCCAAGTTGTGGCCAAACATGACAACAAGATCAGAGTTTTGAATTTCAGATAAATAAGACTCTTCGACACTACCGTACACATAAGGGGTAATTTCCATTAATTGTGCGTAGGAGTAAGTGCCGTAGTCGCCTAAAAACCCGCCAGTTAAGCTGAGTAGGCGTTTGCAGGCAGCACGACCGTGTAAATTGGCGCCCGTTGAACCGGAACCATATTGATAGTAAATCGCATCGCTACCGTATTTATCGATGGTGTATTTCAGTTTTTCAGCAATGATGGTGGTCGCCTCATCCCAGCTGATTTTTTTGAATTTACCTTCGCCACGTTTACCTACACGCACCATTGGGTATTTTAAGCGGTCTGGATTATACGTTTTCCAGCGAACAGAACGACCCCGTAAACAAGGGCGAATTTGGTGCTCTCCCAGTGTTGAATCGTCATACATGGTTTCATTGGATATGCGGCTGATGACGCCATCTTTAACATGAACTTTAAGAGGACAACGGCTCCCACAGTTCACTAAGCAAGCGCTATAGCTGATTTTTTCACTGACTTCATCTGGCATGATGGCTGGTGTTTTTGCTTGAGCAGCAAAAGGCAGAGTGATTGAGCCTGCAATAGCGGCTGCACCCGCTACGGTTGCGGAGGTCTGAAGAAACTCCCTCCTGCTCAGTTCTGCGAATTGAGTATTTGTTTTATTTTTATGCATTGACATTGCCTATATGTAAATAACGTATTAGGTATGTTCAATATGTTAGGAAAAATCTCTACTTACTAACATGATATGCATCAACAATATCCTTGAAAAAATCAGGGTAAATATTTTTATTTATATAATTTATAAGGGATTTTTTTGATGATAAGGTCCATTTTGTTTTGTTTTTATTATCAATCGTTATATTCTAAAATATATAATGATAGAGTAGGATTGGCTAGAATTAGAGGGGTTTCCCCCTCTGGGTATGCTGACTAAGTTCACTAATCATTAAGTAGTATTTATAAGTTACCTATGATGAGTTATTTAATTGTTGAATGACTGAGGAATCGAACATCATTACCGGTAGGTGATTGATGTATGTGTAGATTGAACTGAGGAAGAATCGAAAAAATATGGTCAAAAATATCCGATTGAATACGCTCATATTCCAACCAAACCGTGGTATTTGTGAATGCGTAGATTTCAATAGGAATACCATTTGAGTCTGATTCAAGTTGACGAACCATGATGGTCATATTTTTGTGAATCTGTGGGTGCGCACGTAAATACGCCTCAACGTAAGCTCGGAATGTCCCGATATTCGTTAGACGGCGTTGGTTAAGTGGAGTCGCTTTATCTTCAGGTAATGCAGAGTTATAGACCTGAATTTCAGAGACTTTCTGATCGAGATAAGGCTCAAGCAAGTTTGCCTTTTCAAGGTTTTTTATCTCTTCAGGCTGTAAGAAATGAATGCTATTGGCATCGATACGCAGACTACGTTTAATTCTTCGTCCTCCAGATTCTGTCATCCCTTTCCAGTTTTTGAATGAATCTGAAATTAATGCATACGTTGGGATAGTTGTGACAGTATTATCCCAATTACGGACCTTAACGGTAGTGAGCCCAATATCAATGACTGCACCATCGGCCCCATATTTAGGCATTTCTAGCCAGTCACCAATGTTGACCATGTTGTTCGCAGAAAGCTGGATACCTGCAACTAACCCCATGATAGGATCTTTAAACACTAACATCATCACAGCGGTCATTGCCCCTAAACCACTGAGGATAATCAACGGAGATTTTCCGATCAGTAGTGCGATGATCATAATAGAAATTAAGACGGTAGCGATTAATTTGATACTTTGAAAAATGCCACGCAGAGGAAGATGCGCTGTTTTCGCCGCTCTTTGTAATATGCCTAATGTGATATCTAAGATGGAATAAATGGTTAACAAGCCAAAGAGTAAACACCATGCTTGAGAGGCCACATTTAACACCATCTGTGGCGTGGAACCAGAAGATAGCCACAAGGTGGATTGTATATTGACCACAATACCCTGAATAATAAAGGCAATGCGGTTAAATAAATTGTATTGCGTGAGTTGATGTTGCCAACCAGAACCCGCTTTTAGCCCCCGTTTTTCAATGCTAGGCAGCAGTATCTTGTGGAGGAACAAGTGCAAAATAAGGGCGACAATCAGTATCAACCCAAGGACCATTAAGAGAGAGGCGAGAGTGGCATAGTCTTGATTAAACTGGCGAGCCCAGTCGAGCAGTTGCTGCTGCATAAATTCTCCTTTATTGCGTTATCCATAAATGACGCCCCAGTATAAGCAAATAGGACTTAAGTTTGGCTGAAATTACTAACATTTACATAACATTACTGTGAATGAGTTATTTCTTATTGTTGGGCTAGAAGGGAAGACATATGGTTTGATGACTCTACATGGTTAGGAATTCACAATAAAATGTATCCTGATAAAAGCGCTAAAAAATCGTTTATTTTGCAGTTTTTCTTACTGCCAGCACTGATGTGTGTACCGTTATTGTCTCATGCTTCGAATCATCAAGGGGACGAAGGGAATGGTCATCACAGAGGCGGTTATTATTATGAACATGATGATCATCACCATAAGCATCATAAGAAGCATAAACACAAAGGTAAAAAATATCACTGTGATACGGCAAAATACGCCAGTCGTTACGATAACTCGCTGGTGAGTATTAATATCAATTTTGGCGATGTTCGTCCCGTTGCCATCAACTATGGGCTGGTGGGATATCAAGGGCTTCCGCCTGGAATTGAAAAACAAATTCGCAGAGGTAAGCCATTACCACCGGGAATTGCTAAAAAAGCATTACCAGCCTCATTTAGCGCTTGTTTACCAAAATATTCAGGCTATGAGTGGCGGATGAGTGGAAAGGATTTGCTGCTTGTTGCGATGAAAACCGCGATAGTGGCGGAAATTATTGAAAATGTTTTTGAATAAAAAAACGGCCTTAAAAAAGGCCGTTAGCAAAAAATTTGCAAATACTTGAATGAGGTAAATGAAAGGTTTGATTGACTATGGTTTAAAGCAAATTACATAAAACGTTTAGACAGTAATTCAACAACTTCTTGCAGGTTAACGAAAAATTCTTTGATGCTTTTCATGTTCGCTCCGAATATTAATGTGTGATCTTGATCACGTAGGAGCATTCTAGTTTTTTATTGATCAAAGTCAATAATCAACCAAAAGATATTTTAAATATTAAACTAATTTTTAATGCAGTGATTGTAAATTATTGTTTACATCCATGTTCATCAGTTTGACTATTTGGTTTGCATGAACGTTTTACTTGATGAAATCGTCGCTAAATTTGTTAAGGCTTGCATACTCTGTTCGTGTAATTCCAGCGTTGCTGCGGCACATAAATCTTCCAGTACATGGCAAAAATACCCTAAGTCATGGGCTTGTCTCACGCTACTTTGAATTGCCATCATGGAACTGACGCCGCCAAAATGAAGGTGGGTAATGCTATTGTCATACAGCCATTGGTGTAGTTTATTCCCAGCAAAAGCGGAAACACCTTTTTTAATCATGACGCGGTCATGCATGTGAACTTCTAATTCATCGACCCAGCTACATCCGTGTCCACTTAATTTCAAGGCACCGACTTGCTTTGCATGTTGAAATAACGGAGAGCCTAAAGGAATATCTTGATAATTATCGCTAAATCCGACCTTAATCCAAATTACAGGAATACGCTGGTTGCGCGCGTAGCTCGCGACTTGATTGGCTTTTTCTACTATTTTTCGTGAAGTAACTTGCGGGTAACTACTGTTGGATAATCCATTTTTGCCAACAATATCGTTAATAAGATCAATGATGATGAGTGCGTGTGACATTATCGCCCCTTTTTGCGGCTAAGTAATTTAACGTAATAAGGGGATTGTAATATTTATTCTGGGTAAGGGATGTTAACTAAATAACATTATTTTAAATAAGGATATTATTTAAGCCCATTTATTCAATTAAGGTAAATCAATAATAAATCCAATTCCTTTATTTTCTAATCCCTCGGTCACTTTTAATGTTGCACCAATTTTTGATGCTAAATTATAGGCAATAGATAATCCTAAGCCGCTGCCTGTTTCTAATGTTCCAGGAACGCGATAAAAACGAGAAAATAGATGTTCATGACTCTCTTTTGGAATGCCGCGACCATTATCTTGAATTGTAATTGTGGCACCAAAAGGCGTGATATCTTTCAGTGTTACTTTTATTTTCGCTTTTTCAGGCGAATATTTAATCGCATTTTCAAGTAAATTAGTAAACACATTACTGAGCGCTAATTTATCGGTGTCGACATAAAAAGATTCTGGGCTCGATAATTCAACATCAATATGTTTATTGAGTGCGTACGGGATATGGGATGAAATCAAATTACTGATCAACATCGGTAAATCAACTTGTTCTTTACGTATTGAAAAATCTTCCGCTTCTAAGCGAGCAAGGTCAATTAATTGATGAGATAAGGACGCTGCACGCGTGAGTGTTTCCCTCATATCATTAATAATTTCAGCTTTCTCTTTGGGGTTATCAATATTCATTAACAGGTGTAATTGTGCAGTCACTGCCGCTATGGGGGTGCGCAGTTCATGAGCCGCATCTGCCATAAAGCGCTTTTCCCGCAAATTCGCCGCATCGACTCGTGCCATTAATTGGTTTATAGCGGAAATAATAGGTCGTGTTTCTTTATGTACGTCTTTCATCTCTATCGCCGTTAAATTTCCAGGCTGACGTGAAGAAATAACTTTGGCGACTTGTTTGATTGGACGAATACTAAAATAGGCAGTAATTAAGATAGCGATTAGCATTATTCCCAGAATAAAGGCGAGGGGAATTGCGGTTTCTTCGGCGGGGTTTCCAATTAATTTTCGACGTTCAAGGTAGGATTCCGCAATGACAACTTCGAGGGAGTGGTCGTCATCCCATGCGGAAGTAAAATGCCAATCCTTATATTGATTTGTGAGTTGTTCTACGGATTTTAATGAAGGGTCAGATATTTTTTCACTATTTCGATATAACACATGTCCCTTGGGATCTCTGACGACCATGTAGGGCTTATAGCTGGTATCAATGCCGTTTTCCATCGCATCGGTATACATTTTTTGCAAAATAACGGCGAGTTTATCGAAATATTCAGGCGTGTCTGAAACCGTGCCTAATGTACGGGCGATACCTTGCGTGACAATTTGCTGTTGTTGGTTAAATTCATCATCATTGACTAAATCAGGCAGGTAAAAAAATTGCAACCAGCCGACTAACAGCAGCCATAAAAAGATGACTGCGCCAACCTGAATACCAAATGTGTAAACAAGAAAGGATTTAATCTTCACTAGATTGCGCTTCTTTTTTTAATAAATAACCAATACCGCGGATAGTAATAATTCGGTCTTTACCAATTTTGCGGCGTAAATTATGAATGTGGACTTCAAGGGAATTACTCTCCACATCGTCTAAACCAAATAAACGTTGCTCTAAATCTGTTTTTCGGACGACATTATCCGCATTTTTAATTAATTCATACAGGAGCAAATATTCTTTACCGGAAAGTAATAATAATTGACCATCTAAAGTGACTTGGTGGTTTAACGGATTTAGTTGCAGATTATCTAATTGCCAAATTTCAGATGAAAAGCCAGCCATACGACGGCTGATAGCTTTGACCCGAGAAATTAGCTCTGGCATTTCAAATGGTTTTGTTAAAAAGTCATCAGCACCTGAATCTAAACTCGTTACTAAGTTATCCATTTTGTTGCGAGCAGTAAGAATAATAATAGGTATTGATTCCCCTGATTGGCGCCATGCAATGAGCTCGTCTTGACCGTCTCCATCGGGTAAACCGAGGTCTAATAACATGACATCAAAATTACGAGACTGTAATTGTTGTTTAGCATCAGCTAATAATCTAACCCAGCAAGGATTAAAACCCGCTAGTTCTAGCCCTCGACATAACGCTTTTCCCAACTGAAGATCATCTTCTACCAATAAAACATTCATATTTACTCCCTCTGGTGCGGAGTATAAGCAGACTGCTTCCACCCAGCAACTCGGATATTTGTCGCCTTAAGTATCCCTTAAGGTTGGTTTAACCAAATTTTAAGGTATGAAAACGTAAAACGAATAATATAGCATCAACAACCATAACAAGAGCCTTTACCATGAAACAAGTTTATATTGAAGTGCCTCTATTTATCGTGATTATTTTTATCGCCATGGTGTTTATGGGGGAAAGTTTTAATAAGCCAAAAATGACATTTAACCATACAAAGTTAAATGAAGTTTCATTATGCACTGAGACTAAGACCTGTTTAGTGGAAGCGCGGGTGCTTGAAATAAGTAAAGCGAAGCGTAACCCTGTCACCAAGATTAAATCCTATCTTCGACAAAAACTCTATTAATGATTCTACCGGTGAGTAGATGGGGGATGGGGATATTTCAAGTACTTCGCACTATTCTAGAGTAGACAGAAAATAGTGTGAGTGGGGGGCTTGATCGTTTTTTACAATACAGAAAGTGATTCAGATTAAATCAAAAAATAACAAATTGAGAAATGGAAGAGCTATCACTGGACCTTCTTCCATTTCTTTCTGTTTAGCTAATCATCGGTATTTGTTTCCGGTAGCCAGCCGTCATCCATCCAAATTTCTTCTAAAATTTCTTCAATGCGTAATTTATCATCCGCAATTTTTGTGCCTGAAATATTAATGGCTTGCTGAGAGCTAAAGCCTACACGAGTGACCATATCAGGGTATTGTGACTGCAGCTTGCGTAGAATCTCAGATTCTAATGCCTGTAGCACTAAGCCACTTGGTTTTTGTGGTGAATTTTTATCAAATAACACTTCGATGCGTAACATAATAGCCTCTACTAAAGACTGTATTAATATACAGTATTTTTAGATCTATATGGAGACCTTGTCAATATCCTCCATGAATATTTTTTTATTCTGACTGTCGGCTAAATGTTTTTATTTCGAGGCAGTGAATCTGCCGCCTAAAAAAAGCTAGCAGAAATATTAATGCATAACCCTAAAATCGCCATATTAAAGATAAATGAAATGATCGATTGCAATAATACAGCGCGACGCATAGGTGTCGAGGCAACTTCTACATCTGCGGTTTGCGAAGCGACGGCAATCGTAAATGAAAAATACATAAAATCTGAATAGCTTGGCTGGGTAATCTTATCAGGAAAAATTAACCACGGTTTTTCATTTTCATTATTGCTGTAATACAAATGAGCATAGTGCATGGTAAAGCCTGTCGGTAATAACAACCATGAGGATATCAGTGTGGAAGCCGTTAAAATGTAAGAGTAGATTTTATCGGATTTCGGGATATCACTATGCCCTCCCAAGGCAAAAAACAGCGCTAATAAACTCACACAGCAACCCGACATCAAGAAAAATATCACCATACGAGCGCTTTCATCTTCAATTTTCGTGAGCTTACGAATGTCTTTAACATTATTGCTAATAATCCGCTGGAATAGGAACAGTAAATAGCACCATGCAAATGCGTTCCAACTGATAATTAAATTAATAATCAGATTTTGTGTATTAAATAGGGCAAAGAAGGTGATAAAAGCAACAATAAGCGAGACCAAAAAGCGCGGTCGAGAATGAAATGCATGACGTAGCAGATGGGTGATACGAGCAGCATAGCGAAGCATGGGATATTCCTTGAAAAATAATCATCACGTTAATTAAAAACGAGTATATCACCGAAAAAAAATGGAGCACGAATAAGGTGCTCCATAATTTAGTGAATAAAAATAATTAATTCTATTTTTGACTTTGCTTTATCAGCGCATAGCGATTAAGTAATTGCTTAAAATGGTTGTCAATGCGCTGATATTCGGATTCAGCCACCGTTCCTTTGGCTTGAAGTTGTTCGAGTCGACGTAATTCTTCTTCTAGTGGCACACTTTGGTGGAAATGCTGGCGGGCATTGAAAATAATGGTTTTTAATTCAGACCCCGTGATATAGCTGCGAGGTTTACCATCGAGACTGTCTAAGCGCGTACTGAGATTATTTAACTCTGCCATTCCTTCAGACCATTGTTGCAATTTATCGTTAGATAACGCGTTAATTTGCATATTTTGCTGCCATTTATCGTTAAATGCGCTGACTTCTTGCCGTTCACCATATTGCTTGGTGAGGTAACCTACCATGCTAAGCCCATATTGCTGAGACCAAATCGGGGAAACTGATTCCAATTCCACAAGGTAATTATCGATCATATTGAGTTTTTCGGGCGAAAAACTACTCGGTTGGGCGGAATTGGGTTGTAATTGTTGCTCAATAATCGAGGCAATATTGGGTGTAAATTCAGGTAATTGTGGCAGTGCTTGCGCTAAAACATGGTTATTGATTTGTGGATGAAGCACATATAAGGTGCCTGCGCAAAGTGCACCGGTGAGAACAATCCCCCAAGCTAATCCCACACAAAGCCCTTTACGATAAGACGGTTTGGATGAGGGAGGTGCACTGATCGTGGCATTGGCTTTTATGGATATTGGGGTTGCTGCGGTATGCGCCCGAAACGTCGATGGTGATGTTTTCGGAAGTTGTAGCGGAGTCGGTGGGATAAAACCGCTATCTGGCACATCTATGCTTTCTAATTGCCTTGCCTGAGAGGCGAGTAAATTTTGTAAGCGCTCTAGCTGTGTCAGGTGCTTGAGTTCTAATGTTTGCAACTGTTGACCAATTTGGCTCAGCGTGGTTTCAGTTTGGTAAAGTGCTGGAAGGTCAGCATAAACGGGCGCGTGAGCACGTAATCCCGTCATTAATTGTTGGCTCAATGTGGCGAGAATTTCGACGCGAGCGTGAGTCTGTTGTGGCCAAAGTCCTTGCCAGTGGCGGCTCAGTAAATGTTGGAGCAAAGACAAGCCTTCGTTTAATCCCATGATGCCATTTTGATGTTGGCGGATCAGAGTAAACCATGCGCAAGTTTGCAAATCTGCCCCATTTTGGTTGAATAAAGACAAACAAAGCCCATGGGCACGCGCCCAGTCTACATCAGGGCGGGCGGGGTGAAAGCGTTTGTTTAATTCTTCTTTGAGTATGGCAAAATCAGCGAGTGTTCTCGGGTCGCCACCAAGGCGTAATGTATTTAAATCTGGATTCATAGTCGTCTCACGCTATCGTCGGTTTAAATCGTATCGAATTGTTTTTTTAGATGATGTACGAGAATGCGCCCATCTGGCATAAACTCTGTGCCATAACGAATCAAACCTTGTTCGTGCAACTCAACTTCAAGGGCGTAATGGAGTGCTCCAAAGCTGTTTTGCGGTAACAACACTAAAGAGAGTGATTTGATGCGGGGCTCATACTTGAGCAATGTTGCCGATAAAATGGTCATCATATTGTGAGCGGTGCCAGGAAGCCCTTGGATCATTTTACTCATATCAGGTAGTCCATAATCGGGAAGGTGTTCGATGCTACCTGCTCTGGCATTAAGAATACGGCGAATATTGTCCATCACTGACACCATCACTTGGTCATGTTCAGGGATAGCATCGATATCCAATCCTTCCGCAAAATACCCCGTCAACATTTCATATAACGAAGGTTGGGACATGCTATTTTTCTCCAAGTGGTTTTAAGGTCATGGAGTTATCTGCGAGAGTGAGCAAGCGAGGGTCATCCGGTAATAACCGTTTTTTGGGGATCACAACACGCCAGTCATCAGTGATAAGGTCGGGATGATGGAACATTACAGCGATAGCAACGAATTCTGCGCCTTCTTCAAGAGGCATATCAAGCGAAATAGATTCTCCTGGACGAATGCGTAAATCTTTCTGTGTCACGATGGAAGGCTTAAGCACTTGGCTATCTTTTGCAAATAAAGAAGCGTAATCGCTCTCATCAAAGCTTTCACTGTCCTTTAATTGGTAGACGCGAATGATGGTGGATAAGGATGCGCCTGTATCATCGGTGTTTAATGCTTCACGCGCGACAAAATCAAGGTGGACGACTTTCACCTGTTTATAAAATATCGCGTTTGCTGCACTGCGAGTGCCATCGCTGACCATTTGAGTGAGCCCGCATCCTGTGAGGTTTAATGTTGCTAGAAGCACCAATGTTTTGCCGCAAAATGGCAATAAAGGGATGTGTTTCATCGGAGAGTCCCAGAATTAGAATCGATAATTAGCATAATGTGAGGGCGGCATAGAGTGTGATGTTGCCGATAATCGCTGATAGCGCCCTAAATTTAAGGTAATAATGTGTTCTCGGTGAGGGGCATTAGGGGTTAATGCGCCCATCGCGGCGGTACGCCCCAGTTGAACACCTTGGTGAGATTGCGTGCTTAACGTTGCGTTAGGGAGTAATTTTCTGGGTAATTTGAGACAAAGACGGGCATTGACTCTTGAGCCTAGGTAAACATGCAACAGCGCCATTAAATCTTGATACAGCAATCCATCCGGTAACCAGTTGCGGGCTTCCTCAAGGTTATTGGTTTGTAAGACAATCAAAATTTGGCTATTAACATCAGTCGCATACTGACCTAAAACGGGTTTATTCATTAAGGTGATGGGCGTTTTGCAGGATAATCCGGTTTGGCGCGTTTGTTCGATGCGCCTTGGATCATGGGGTTTGATTTTAACGTGGGTATCAGGTGCGAGTAATTTGACTAATGAGATAACGCCTTCGGCGGTACGAGTCGGAAAACGTAGTGTGCCCAATAACGCTAAAAATCGGGACAAGGGGGCTTGTACATGTTGAGCTGTGCCGGGGATCCCTAAGCCAATTAATCCATATAAATACTGGGAAGTTTCATCTTCACCACCCGCGGAAAAGGTCGCTGGGTAGGAGTATTTTCGCCAAATACGGTAAAACTGTGTCGTGAGCCGATGATTAAAAATATCTAAAAAATCCGTCAGAGATTCGGTACCTTCACGTCGTTGAGCGATATCATCGAGATAGCTTGTCGGTAGTGGTGACGTGACGCCATATAGCCCTAAAAAGGTCGTTCGAATACTGGGCGTATTGCTATCTCGGTAGCGGTCTTCAATGTCGATGCCTTTAATTTCGGTGACAGGAAAACCCATCCCTCGATGGGGACGAAACCGGATAACATCTGTTTTCGGGTCTTGGGTGCTGCCAAGGGGTGGGCGCTGTTTATTACTCTGTTCTATTAGTTGGCAAAACCGATAGAAGTTAACCCGTGGTAGACGCTCCCCTAGCGCATCAAAAAGCTGATTTACTGAGGATGATTCTCTGTCCATGTGAGGCTATTTCCTGTTGGTAAAATATGGAGAGTCAATTGGTTAAATAGATGCACGTCGGTATAGAGGGCAAAAAAGCGGTTGAGCATTTCACCAAATAAGTGGATGTCGCCTTCACCGTTAAATCCGCTGCTATCAAGGGTGATATCGATGGCAATACCGCGCTGTAAAAAGCCTTTTTCGAAGCGTTCGATAAGATGCTGTTCAACGTGGATCATGGCATCGAGTTTGCGGCTGTTTAAATCATCTTCTCGCCAGTCATAGAGCGCTAATGTGCCGCGTAATACCTCTACGTTGTCCATCATATTGAGGAAGCTGGCGCCAAGATGACTGAGTACGCGCCAATGAAATCTGTCTTCAGCGGGAGGGTAGCAAGGCAGAGTCGGTTTACATAAATTACGAACCCGCAGTTGTGTCTGCAAGGTTTCTTCCGTTCTGTCCAGCAAAGTGCTTTGTAGCGCTTTGCGCGGAAGTTGCCCGTTCGTGCCGGTTAATTGCAACGATAAGGTTTCACTTTCCAGAGTGGCGGCCGGCTGTTCGCGTTCTCCGCCCAAAATTAGCCACGTATCATGCAACCCGCTGACACCACGCTTAACGCGAGTGTGGTAGTAGTGTTCTGGTGCACTGCGGCGCAACATACCGCCGCGATGGCGAAAACTGCTAAAGGGAACATAGTGAATATGTTCACCGCGGCGTGTGCCATGAACTGTGTCAACTGCATAGATTTCGGTATGCCCGTCTTGTAGGCGCCGAGGGCGCAGCAGATACTCACTTTCTAACCCGTTAACAGTGAGCGGATCCGCCTCAATATTAAATAAATTAATGACGGGAACACTGTGCAGCTTTACATTGTCAGCGCTTAACGGAATGTCACTGTCCCAAAGCGTATCAAGCACAATTTCCAGTTCAAAATGACTTAACCCTTCAGGTAAATTGATTTCTCCAAGTCCTTGTAAATTGACGAAGAGAAACTTTTCACGAAAAGAAAAATACTCGAGCAGTAACTGGTAGCCACTAAAGGTACTGTCGCCTTTGGGCCACAGTTGATCTTCCTCGGCAAATCCACCAGGAGAAAACCACAGAGGTAAGCGAATTCGGTCTGGTGATGATGGTAGGCGAATGTAGGTAGCAGCCACTTGCTTAGTCAGTGCTAAGTGCAATGCATAGGTCGTTGGGACATCGCCAGCCAGATAAAAGGAGAGGGTATCTAGCGCGGTTTGTTTCCAATCAGCGAGCTTCGCACAATCGAAGCGTAAGCGGATCACGGAACGCCCATCGGGCTCAGTGGCTAAATTAACCGAGGATAATGAAATGGGATTGAGTGTTAAATCTCGTGTTGTTCGATAGCGGCAAACGGTTTTTTTAGGACCAACCGGACGCGAAAGCACTTCAAAATTAGCGGGGAGCACGGATGAAAGTTTCATGTCGTGAATATCCGGTGCGAGCTCGACCACAGACAGTGACGGAATGGTTTGTAAGTAATGAGGCCAAAGGAGGCTAACGAGGCCTTCCGTTAATTCCGGTAAATCATCATCAATTTTTTGGCGCAATTGCCCCATAGAGAAGGCAAAACCTTCAAATAATCGTTCAACAAAAGGGTCGGGGATGCCCGCTTTATCTAAATCTAATAATGCCGCACGTTCGGGGTGAGCTTGAGCGAACTCTTTTGCTGCTTCACGCAGATATCGCATCTCCGCATCATAATAGCGAAGGGTTAAATCATCCATTAGTGTGGTTCTCTTTGATTAATTTAGGGATAGAGCACTAACGCTCGCACAGGGTCTAATCGTGTTAGCTGAGCCAGTAACTCAGACATTTGGTGATGTAAATCAGCTTTATCAGGGGTATTACGCTGTGCTTTGCCGCGTAACAGTTGCAGCTGGCGAGCTTTAACTTCAAATAGGGAATGCGGCTCCCAATCAGCAAGGCGCATCTGTTCAGCGCTACGGTCTAATTCGCGAAGTAAATTGAGTGCCAAATCATGACGAGAAAATTGTTCAGCCACTCTTGCCATCACTAATTGCAGCAACCATTTTTGACGGGATGTTTGGATATTCGGTCGTGACATTAACCAAGCCAATGCTGTTTCAACGCCTTCAGTGTCAGCTTGGGTTAACGCTTCTTGCTCTAATGCGAATATCGAACTGTTATCATCGTCATCAGCACCTTGAACGGGCATGTGATGGAGGGACTGAATATTGTCTTCCAGAATATGCTGTTTAATCCACGCTAACGTGACTTCATCAGCGAAAGGTGTGCCATCTTCCCAAGCAAGATGTTCTAAACCCGGTAAGCGGAGTAAGAACTGTTTTAAATCAGAAGCAATCACATCCGCCCAACCATCCCATGGGGCTGGGGATTTACTCAATGCTTGGTGCAAATACCACTGTACATCAAGCCAAAAATGGTTAACGCCTTCTGCAAATAATCTATCCGCTTGTTCGGTGAGTTCGAGCCAATTTTGTTGCAGATATAAACGTTTGAGTTGGGCTTTGGCATCTGAGCGTGGAGGGGCTAACCGAGTGCATCCATGCTGATTTTGTGGCGGGGATTGGTGCAGCGTATCCCAGCGTACGGAGGTCATCAGCCTGTGACCCGATAACCAGCCGTTGGGTTGATTACGTAAGTAATTGGCGAGTACCTTGGCTTGGTCAAGCAATTCTCGACCCGACTGAATCGGTGCGATAGGACTGATGCCAGATGACGTTTGTTTCGTGGATGTATGTTCGGCTGATTTAATATTTTGGGGAACAACACTGTCTGCACCACCAGATTGTGCAAGGCGATTTTCTAATGCACGCAGTAACGGCGCAAGATTTGGGCGGTTTGGCTCATCCCATGCACTAAATTCATCCACAATGGCACTAAGTAGTGCCACGATGCGTGCAAATTCATTGCTATCGACTTCAGGATAAAGGGATAAGCTGTCGATGATCCGTTGACCCGCCAACCATTCAATGGCAGATTTTCGGCTATTTGGACGATTTGGTAACAGCTCGTCGTGGTAACGGTGAAGTAATCCAACCAGTAACCCTAGCCCATCGGCTAAGCCTGTTTCGCCTTCGCGATGTAAGCGCGCCCAAATGTAGTAGGTTATGACACGTACGTCTTTACATACGTTAGTTAACAAATTTTCGGCAAGAGCGCAGATCAGCGCAGTATCTGAGCCTGAGAGCTTGTTGACTTCTTCTTTCATGCGTTCGAAGTCATCGTCGTAGCCGGGATCATCGCCAACTGGGTTTTCAGCCGTAATGGGTAATAACCAGCGCTCCCATAACACGACTTGTTGCTCCACTAATTGATTAGCGGCAAGCGGATTTCCAGTAAAGCAGGCTGTACGCAAAGCAGTTAATAAAGGCATAGGTGATGTCCTATCGATGGCTAATCCAAAAAGATTTTTTCAGGCAGGACAAAGTTGCGTAGCTTCAATAATGCTAGCGGACCTTGTCCCATCTCGGTACGAAGCTGATAATTGAGGGTATTACCATCCGGTGCAGTCCATGTGACGGTGTAGCTGCTGGTACTTCCGGCATAAGGAGCAACATGGGCGGCTTCAAGTAAGCGGATTAATCCCCAAACACCACGGTGGTCAGCATAGAGTCGCGTGCCTGATGATGTCGTCATCCAAGTCAATGATGCCCCTGACGCGACCGTATCCGCGGGCCAAACAAACCGCTGCCATTCAGGGAATTGGTTATCGTAAGTGAGATTTTGTTTATCGATCACCAATATCGTCTGCATAACATGTTTACTGGTTCCTGGGCGCATTTCGAAATAAAGTCGAGCCTCACCATTAGCGAAGGCGACGTCACCTAATTCGGTCAGGGTATCTAATGCGTTTAAAAACGCAGGATTAAAACGCAATCCTTGAGCATTCGTACTATTCGGTACCCAGTGATTCCCTTCTTTGCGTAACACGCCTTGTAGACGGGTTTCTAAGAAACGTTGAATACGCCCGTTATCAGGGCGAAGATATTGCGCCATCAGCGGTAAGGAAATGTCACTTTGAGTCTCTTTCAAAGGGTAGCGCCCGCCAAAGGCGCTGTTCCACTCATTGACAATGGCATTTTGCCACTCACTATTGATCCCTTGAGCCGTTGGCGTGAGCAATTGTTGCCAAGCTTGTGTCATTGGCTCAACGAGTAGCGAGTCACCAAAGCTTTGCCACTCTTGCCCAAAGCTTGCGGCAATCAGGCTTCCCATGTCTTTTGTTTGGGCAAAATCAACATTTTTGCCTTCTAAAATACTTTGGGCAAAGTCTTGGGACATGGCTTGTGGGTCGGGCGCATTGACCACTTGCTGAAGTTTCAATCTCACTCGAGTAATGCGGGTTAAATAAGCTTGCAAGCTGAGGTTATCGCTGGCTTGAGTGTTGGTTTGTGGATCGACAAAATTCAGGATAGGCGCAAAGGTATCTTCAAGGGGACCTGTAAAATCGGCTTTCTGACTAATGACCGGTTTCTGTTCTTTATTAAGCAGGTCTTTCGCGGAGTTCATAAAGGAGTCGGCGAGCTTTTCTTGTTGACGTCCGGTTTTCCCTTGATAAGCCACGGTATTCATTAGTGCAATTACAGGCGATTGGCGGACATCGCTCATTAAAGATAATTGGTCGATAGTATCGGATAAGCTTTCAGTATGGCGCCATTGCAAACTGTTTAAGAAATTTAACCAGCTATCTGAAAAATCAGCAAAATAATGTTCAGTAAGCTGCTGCTTAAGTGCATCAGGCGAAATATCTTGGCTAAGTTCATGCTGGCTATCACTCAATACCCAATCAATTTCATTGCGACGTGATTCCACCACTTTCTTAATGGCGGGTTCAATCGCTTCTTCCCACGCTTTGCGGGTAAAAATACCCGACACAAACTCATCGGTAGTGAATAAAAAGCTGGCATCGGTATCGCCCGTCATATCATCTAAGGTCATATCAGGGAACTGATGCTGCGCTTGTAGTAACACTTCTTGATATAGCGTAGCACTTTCGCTGCGTTGACCAATTTGTCGAATAAGTAAGGTACGGCTTTGATTAATCAGGTTATTGTTCGCAGTTAATTGCCATTCAGGGTGCTTCGGTAGCTGCTGGGCATAGAACATGAGTAATTCTTTGCCGAGGGTTTGCCATTCGCCTTCGTTCATTCCTTGTGGGACGGGGAGGGTCGTGAGCACGCTATTAGTAAAAAATGCCGGATCCATGCGCTCAGGGGTACTCATCATTAAGTAGGTTTTTAGGCTTTGATACGCCCCTTGGGTGGCTTGACGACGGTCATCACTGTTAGGGGATAACTGGGCATAGGCTTGTAATTGTTGAGCCAATTGTTGAGCGAGGGTATCACGCAAAGGCGGTAATACCGTTTGTTGGTACAGTGGCCACAAACGTGTTAATAGCGCTTCATTACTGTCCAAACCAAAATGAAGCCAGAAAGGCACTGAGCTTTGTTCGCGATGATTGAGTAAACCTAAGGTTTGCTGAAAATCATACTGGGCTTTGAGGCGTTCAGTTTCCGGTAATTGGCTGTTAGCGGCGACGCTCGCACTTTGGTAGCTCTCTTCGATGAGCTGGCGATTGGCAAGGTAAGAGACGATCATGCCCGCGCCCCACAAGGTCATGGCGGTGGCAGCGCCATATTGAACGAGACGTTTTTTGTCAAAGCCTAAAGAGGCTGGCTGTAAACCGGATGCCAGTTCAGATTGTACATTCAACCAGCTTGTCCAGCGGGTGTCAGGGTGCCAACTATTGGGCAAGCGTTGCTGATTTAACGGATTGATAGAAGGGCTAAATGCGATGCCGGAAAAAGGCAGTGTACGTAATTGGGTATTGAGTGGGGCCAATGCGGTCGCAAGCTGCTGGCTTCCCCCGTTTTGTAAAAATTGGGCTAAGGCGAGTAGATAGGTGTGTTTCTGTTCACGCAGTAACGCTTGGGTTCCGTTGATCACAAGAGCAGGGATCAGGCTTAATAAGCTAGGGGATAGCGCTTCGGCAGGCATATTTTGCTCTGTCATGCAGAGAATAGAGGGCGTTTCAACCGCACTGAGGGACTGTTGGTCACTGACACTCCATACCCAAACTGGTGCACGCCAACCTAATTCTTGGAAGAGGTTTTGGATGGCACGCCCTGCATTGTGGGCTGTTGCGGTATTGAGGTTAGTGAACGTGACGCTGTTGTCTAAAAGCTGGGAGGAAATGCTGTTTTCTGTCACCCAAATCACGCCATCGAGCGGACGACGTCGGCGCAGTTGTTTGAGGGTCTCTAGTCGCTCAGAGTCAATGGAACTCCCGATATCGCCACCGTAGACAAGTAGGGTGCCATCGCACTCTTGCCAGATTTCTTGAGTCAGGCTAGGGGCCAGTTTTTCGACGGCGGAGTGGGAGCCGAGGAGGAGCTGGATGGAGACTTTGGAATGCCAGAAAGTGCCGTATTGGTTGCGTAGTGCTTGAATAATTTCATCATGCAATAAGATTATTTTTTTAATCGGCGCATTTAAATTGATTGGGGTATTCTGTGGCTTAAACGCCTTCTGCTCTTGCTTTTGTGAAAATTTATTTTTTATCGGATAAAAATAAATACCGCATAAAGCAATGATACTGAATGTCGATATTCCGATATAGTAGGGTGTTAAGTCAAACGGTTGATATTGATAAGTGACAAATAAAACGATTGATAAACTTAGGAGTAAGACTAAAAAAATCGCAAATAGCTTCCCACGAGGAAAACTCGCGGATATTTTATTTTTCATATTAAGACCTACGAATGTAAACCGCGTAACTGGCACCATGAGGATTTGGGTGAATGAGGACTTGGTCTAATTCTGTTTTTAATGATATTTCGGTTACGAGTGAAAGGTATGTTAAAAATGCATTAGGATGAGGTGTTGAATAAGATAATGCTAAAGAACGAATTGGAATAGTTTTATCAAATTCAATATTTTTTTCAGTGTAGGTGATGAGAACGTTATCTACGATATCTTGCTGACTTTCTGTTATCCATGTTTGGAATGTATTCTTTCTCGATATCCCACTGTAATCCATGTATTTCACTATTTCATTATTGATATCTTTAGTGTCTATTTCCATGACGCGTTCGACTTTTACGTTGGTATTATTTGAATTCATGTATTGTTGGTTTGTTGAAAATAGTTGAGCTGAAATAAATTCGCTGTATTTTGCTTGCGACTGGATCGTCACAATTAAAAACATCTTGTTTTGTTCTGCATCATCATACGCTGAAAAAATATCTTGGTAGCGAGGTGATCGAATAGGTTTGAGCTGCCAATGTTCATAAATTAAATTTTCATTACTGATGCTATCATTACTGTCGAAGAGGTAAATTTTTGACAGATAAGACCGATAAAGAGGAGACTGTTTTTCGAGTTGTGCATCAAGGGTTGCAATGAAGTTATTATCAAATTGCAAAAGATTGAATAAACGACGAGGTTTATTTGGGAACATCGGAACAGCTTCTGCTTCTTGCAAAAATACGTCAGTACCGTCTTTATCGGGAGTATAGATAACGTTTGCGATAGAGGTCACTGAAGATTGGCACCATGCTTGCCATTCCCTTTTTGTGATTTCTTTCTCTTTTTCCCAGTTGTGGCAAGTGATCACAGAATGTTGATAACGAACATATAAAAAACTGATACATGCAAAAAAGAGGAGAGCGATAATGGGGAATCCAATAAATAATAACCGTGTTTTTTGCTCTACCGCTAATGTGACACTATAGGCATAAACGGCAGCCATTATCGTTACGAAAAAGAAGAGTATCACCTTATAATTGGGTTTTTCTATCGGTGTTTTATTCGGAATAGAGGGGATCTTCCAATACATTGATTCAATATCCTTATCTGCTTATTTTGTATGGTTTGTGGGCTCCGAGCTGATCACTCTACATCCACATGCACATAGGCACTGATCCACTGCAATGGCAATACCATTATCAAAAGCGGAATCAGCTCCTTCTATAATGGTGTTATTTCCGTGTTTGGGACAGGAAACAAGATCCCCAACGAGTGCAACGTGTTTACTATCAATGTACATTGTGGATGAAGCCGAGAGCACATGGCCTCCATGGGTATTTTTGTCACCAAGACAGACAAATCCTTTCATTGTGAACCTATTTTTTGGAAATAACGTTATTATCTTTATGCGAAAGTTCAGTCATTGATAATGGAAGACCATTTTTATCTGAACCACCAAAATACTCAGTATTTTTTTACTGTTATTTTATCGTTCCCTTTCGGGTTCGTATCAGAAATGTGGCTTACTGTTTAGATATTTATTATCCCTCTTGTATAGATTAAAACGCATTGGGCTTATAGCGGAGAGAACCGACAATTCGATCCCATATTTCGACCATTTCGGCATCACTGTATGTTGTTTCTTTATCATTGTTAAATAAAGTTATACTTAAAAATGGTTTAGCGAAAGAGGATGTACCTTGATTTACCTTCAAAAGAAAAGAATAATAAGGAAAGCCTGATTCTTCGTTATTTTCTTTGTTATAAACTTTTTGTCTCCCATACATTAGCCATTCTTGAGCGGGAACGCCATTGGGTTTTATTTCACCTTTTTTAAACGTGTGCATATTATTTAACGCCATCGCTTTTTTTATTTCAAAAGATTTATTTAATAATATTTCATCTTGAGGCGTCTCATGATGATCCATGTTTATGGCTAAACTAAAATCACTATTTTCATATAAAAAATAGATATCTTCTTGTTGTTTACTATTATCATCTAAAATAAAACCATTAGGAATGCAAACCCCGTTTTCTGTGGGAACGACATGATCTAACCGCCCACTTAATCGTGAGATCAAAGATTGCATAGCCGCAAGTTTAGTTGGCCGAGTATTTGTTTCTATTTCACTAAAACCTGATACTTCAATATATGATTTTTTTTCATCGGCATATTTTGGTGCTGATAAATCTAAGATATTTGTTGTGATAATAAAGGCAATGTGATTATCATATACATGAGCTTCTAATGTTCTATAAGCGTCATCTGTACCTGACCTATTACTATCAAAAATAACGCCTTTTCCATCAGGTAACTGAATAACTTCTTTCAATACAGGTGCGTTTTCTTTACTCGTAGTTCTTTCTATTAACTCCTTTTCTCGTAACTCAATTCGTTGCTGAAATGCAGGAGGGTAAATAAATTTGCTCTCAATTTTAAAATCATCAATAAATATCTTATCCTGCAATTTGTTATTAAATGAAGCAGGAACATTAATAACATAACGACCAATACATTGAGGTTTTGCTTTATCAAACAGAGTTTCTATCACAATCTTTTCCTTGTCACTTAACGGAGCTGGAGCAACTTCACGAATGAGCCATAAAAATGAAATTATTAGTATAACCAAAATTATCATGAAGCATGCTTGTAATTTAGTCAGCTGCACGGGCATCAACCTCTTGTACAATTTTAATAATCGACCTTAATGTAAATTTAATGGCATCACTAAATTCAGAATAAGCTGTATCATCTAACTCATAAGCATTTTGATGATCAACATTTGTCGCTAAGACACTTTTAATTGATGCATGTATTTTTATTTTATTGAGTGACTCAATGGGAACAGTACTATCACCTTTTCCTAACGACGAAACTAACTCATAAACATTATCGTCATCTATTTTGAAATAATAATGCGGAACAGCTCCTGTAGGAATAACGTACATTTTACCATCTGATTGTTTTTCAAATCGAACATTTTTAACGGCCGGTAAACGTCGCAATGCATCTTCACTCAGTTGTATTTCTCGTTTATATGAAACACGACGCCATGAAAGATAATTATCGGATTCTTTTTCATCACCATAAAATACGTACGTATTGGGATGATAAAAACCTTTTTCTTGATGTAACATGAATTTTTTAACTTCACCTTTCATCAATTCCGTATATTCAGTCCAATTTTTTCTAACCTTCGCATTATCAGAATCAATAATGTCGGATTGATACAGTTTCCACCACACATCATTACGTAAGTAAATTTCGTCAAAAGGGTCTACTTTAGGATATTCACTCTCACCATCAATTTTTAACCATCTTGATGGGTATGACGGATACGGCAGTAATTGTAATGGCGCTGGCGCTCTAGCTAAAACAGGCATTAATTTTTCTGCGTTTCCTCCTAAAACTTGCCCTGGAATATCTTCTTTACCTGCTCCGGTTTTCATTCGGCGATATGCTGCTGGAGACCCTAAATCAGGGATAACCCCGTGAACAACGCCTAAAACCTTATCTTGACAACCTTTAAATTCAACCCCTTCAGGGGGATTCATTGCGTAACGAGCGACTAATCCCCCCATAGAATGCGTGACTAAAATGACTTTTTCTACTGCTAAACCATACCCATGCTTATTTTTGTAGATATCTAAAACATCATCAATATATTTAGTCAGTTCTTCAGCGGATATAGCATTATCCTTCAGCCAATTATAGCCAAAAACATGAACAGAAAAGAGGAAGCGTTTAAAGTGCGTTAGCTCAGGATCGGTTAGCGGAGAGTCATGAGTATCCCCTAATTTTCGGTTAACTAAGTTAGCTAATACACCTGAACGTTTGAATTGTTTTAGTTTAGCGTCAGAATACATACGATAAACATCAGTCTGCCAATCATCCAACAAAGCATATTGAAAAAATTCTAAAAATTTTCCATAACTTAAATATAACGCTTCACCCCAATGCCGCTCCTGTCTAGTAGGGAGTAGATTTCCATTATCAGGGAAGAGAGAATGAACTCGAGAGCTAATACTTGTTTTCCTGTTTTCAACAGTAGTAGTGTCTGGGTTTAAAGTTTTTCTACGTTCATGACCGTCTTTAGGGACAAACCAAAGAGTATCAGCCCCCTTAATCGATTCCGCTTTCCAAGAATCTTCACCAACACTACTTTTAAGATTTGTTCCCATGACCCCAGGGATAAAAATAATAGGTATTACCTTCGTTGGCGGAACAATACATTTCGCATCTGCATTGAGTGATTTATGTTGAAGTTGAATATCAACCCAACGGCATTTCCCGTTTTTATCCCATTGTGGTAAGTAATACGAAATATGCTGGCATTCACTAGTTATTGCTGACTTGTCTGATTTATCTGTCATAAAATCTCCTAAAAATGAATTCGCTGACCGTTAGATAGCCACTACTTATCGTTAAGTTTAATGTCGAGCTGATCTAACCCTAAGCCCTTACGTTCAGATAAATTTCCTTGGGCATCACTCGCACTGGTACTCTTTGTGCCTTCGGCATAAATACCAACAGGTTTTGGTAGATGAGGACTGCCCAAATCGTCTAAATGTACCAATTGAGGCTTAACTGCAAATTCAGAGCTTTCCCATGATTGCATCGCTTCATTGATACTCTGCCCGCCAAATTTTTGCCACACAGCCCCGCGTTCAATAATCTTATCCGGTGCGGCACATTCCACCGTACCGTCGGCAATACGAATATAACCACCGCCACTGGTTAAGATAATTTCCTTTTTAGCCTTGATGATGACTTTGCCATCATGACTACTGATGCTTAAATCTTTTAATGCATCTAATGACATTTCGTCGTGCTGAGCTTCTATGGAAATTTTACCTTGGTTAGCAAAGATTTTTATGCCTAATTTTTGAGCGAACAAGCTAATAATTTCACCTGCCGCAACCGTGAATTTTTTTGCAATACTAAAATCGGTACTTTTCTGTGCGGTTGCAATAATGTTTTCACCAGATGAAAGTTGAATACTTTTAGGTGAGGTATGTGCGATACCGTCTGGAGAAGAAACAAGCAACGCAGATTGTTTAAGTTCGTGAAGAGTGTCAGAGAGGAGATCTTTTTGAGTTTGTAAATCAGCCAGCTCAGCTTTTGCAACATTAGCCGCTTCTTTGAGAGATTCGGTTAACTGCTGGGCTTGTTTTAACTGGGCAACAGCTTCTTCCATCGCCAACACATCACCACCGGCTTTATCCTGCTTATCGGTGGTAATAAACAACCCTTTCCCTGCACGAATCGCGCCCCAGCTGTCAGTACGTAGCTCAAAACCGTCACCGCGTTGTTCGCGCTCCGCGTTGACTAAATGCCCCAGGTTTAACTGGGTTTTTCCACCATATTCGGTGCTGAGCTTAATATGCTCTTGCCCGCGTTTATCCTCCATGCGCAGTTTGTTATTCGCAGGCGTGCGGATCACATTGCGGGTGTTATTTTTATCCGTCACGTGGTCGGGGTGGCGGGAATCATGCAGTGCGTGGGCGATGTACGGTCGGTCTGGGTCACCCTCATGGAAGGCGATAGCGACTTCAGTCCCTTGAATCAGCGGGAAGTGCATCCCATAAGTATCGCCGGCGTAAGGTTTTGCCAAACGCACGGGCATACTTTCATAGCCCTTGGTTTTTTCATCACGATCCGCATCGAATTTGATCCAATAAAAGCCGTGTTCATTTTGGTGGGCATAAATATCGTGGTCTTTTGCGCTGGTGACGCGTGCCATTAATGTTCCTGCAATGACAGGGCGTGGTTTTAGAGCAGGGCGCCAGCACAGTGATTCAGTGTAAGGTACGGCGTCAAAGCGGACGGTTAGCGCTTTATCTCGGCTGGCGGTAAAGCGTAGGCGAGTAATTAGAATTGGCGATTTGAATACGCTGGGTAACGTCGAACTGAGCGGGTTATCTTGAATGCTTAATACTAATAATGGCGTCAGGTCCGCTGCGCTACTTTCTCCGCGTAGTAAAGTTTGTCGAGCTAAAAAGCGTTCGTGGTCGAGTCTTGCCCAAAAGTTTGCGGTTTCAGTTTCAGGGCGAATTTTATCCCCGCGGGTCAGCTGGCGACCTTTATAGTGATAAACATCGCCGTAGTTGATTTTTTCGCCGTCACCGCGCGTCATATCCGCGACAGCGGAAATCAACGTATCTTCCGCCAGTCGGTGGTTATAGTCTTTGGCAAAAACAGTGCTTTCAACCACTTGATGACGTAAAGATAATCCCCAAACACTGTCAACATGGTTATCGCTCAGCCCAGACGGGCTATTGAGTGGCAGCGTTTTGTCATACACATAGCCTCGTTGGCTGTCTGTAAAGTGGAGTACCTCGGTTTGGGTATCATCTTGTAAACCAAAGCGATAAAAAATACCCACTTCACTGAGTAAACGCTCAATAAATTGGCGGTCACTTTCGTTAATTTGGTTGATTTGTTCGCGCTTTGGGTACGCTTTGTCGAGATGAAATTCGAACTCCCAGCCTTTGAAATTATGTTCACGCAGAATTTGTTCAACCACATCAGGGATGGATTGGTTGATAAAGAAACGGTGGCTGCGAATTTGATGGCGGAGTAGCGCAAAAAAAGGCTCGATAACTAGCTGGTAGCGAGCTTCATCCGCAGAGCCAGAGAGACGACGGAAATCCGTCACTACGCCATGAACGCGCTTGGCAACGCTCGGCTGAGTGGCAAGCCCCATTAAGTTACTTATCGGCGCACAAAAGGTCAGGCTGGCATTACGGCGTAATAATTGTTGAGCAGAAAGATCTTGGGCGGAACAGGTAAACGTAATTTGGTAGCGATAGGTATCGCTAGCTGCCTCACGCCCAGTAAAATGTTCAACGTCCAGTAAATCTGAGCAGCCTTGCACTTCTAAGCGATAGCGGTTTTGACCTTGAAGGAGATTTTTGGCTGTATCGAGTAGGCTCATGGATTTATCTCCTCAATATCACTGAAACTCAGGGTGATCCCGTCTTCTTCGCTATACCCCAACGTCAGGCTTTGCGCTTGCTGGTGATTAGCTTGGCGCATCAGTAGTTGCTGGCTCAGTACCGGTAAAATCTGCTGGTTCAGCAGGCTGTCTATATTGCGGGCACCAGTGTCGGGTAATAAACAGGCGCTCACAAGAGTGTCATACAGCGCTTCTTCTATAATGCCTTCAAGCTTGTAGTGTGTGTAAAGACGCTTAATGACGCTACCCAGTTTCATTTCAACAATTTGGCGCAGAGCGACAGGACCTAATGGGCGATAAATTAGGGTTTGGAAACGTGCGAGTAAGGCTGGTTGGAAGTGTTCGCGCAAGGTTGGGCGCAGCAGTTCTTGCAGCTCGCCGTCGGTAGACTCAGGGAACTCCTCGAGTTGCTGCATAAGCAAGTGACTGCCCAAGTTTGCCGTCATTAAGATCACGGTATTGCGAAAATCAATCTCACGACCTTCGCCATCGCGCATAAATCCACGGTCGAAAACTTGATAAAACAGGTTGAGCACATCGCGATGGGCTTTTTCCACTTCATCGAGTAACACGACGCTGTATGGGCGCTTGCGAACGGCTTCCGTCAAAATCCCGCCTTGACCATACCCCACATAACCTGGAGGGGAGCCTTTTAATTGGCTGACGGTGTGGGCTTCTTGATATTCGGACATGTTGATGGTGATTAAGGATTTTTCGCCACCAAACAGGACATCAGCCAAGGCGAGAGCGGTTTCAGTTTTACCGATTCCGCTTGGTCCCACTAATAAAAATACCCCTTGAGGACCGTTTTCTGACGCCAGACCTGTACGTGCAGCACGTAACCGTTGTCCAAGTCCCAGTAATGGGCTTTCTTGACCGACTACGCGTTTACCTAGCGAGTCTTCTAACTCCAGCAGTTCGGTTTGTTCATCTTTTAATAGACTGGATAATGGCACACCGGTCCAGTCGGCGATGACAGTAGCCACGGTTCTGACATCCACATCGGGGGTGATCAGCGGCTCATTTTGTTGAACGAGTTCTAACTGTGATTGGATATTGCTGACATCTTGGGATTGACGTCGCTGTTCTAAGAGCTCGCTGATAAGGTTTTTTTCTTGCTCAAAACGCTGTTCCAGTTCCGCCATTTGTAGGGCTAATTGCGCATCTTGAGTGACTAATTCGCTCAGCAGGGATTGGTTGGTGGTGTTGCCAATCGCCAAGTCATCAAGAATCGCTTGCTGTTCAAGTTCTAATGCATTGCGCTTGGCTTTTAAACGAGTCAGTTCTTCAGGGAGCGTATCGAGGCTCATGCGAATTCGGGCGCTGGCCGTATCGAGCAAATCCACGGCTTTATCGGGGAGCTGACGACCGGTTAAGTAACGGCGAGATAAGGTGACGGCGGCTTTGACTGCATCATCGGTAATGTGAACGCCATGATATTTTGCGTAGCGCGGTTTTAGTCCACGTAGCATCAAGCAGGCTTTTTCATCGTCCGGTTCATCCACTTTGACCACTTGGAAGCGGCGCTCTAAGGCGGCATCACGCTCGAAATATTGCTTATATTCAGACCAAGTGGTTGCGGCAATCGTGCGTAATTCACCACGGGCAAGGGCGGGTTTGAGTAAGTTAGCGGCATCCGCGCCACCTGTTTGGTTGCCTGCGCCGATGATGGTATGGGCTTCATCGATAAATAATAGAATAGGGGTTGGAGATTGTTGTACGGCTTCAATCACGTTTTTTAAGCGCTGCTCAAATTCGCCTTTGACGCCAGCCCCCGCTTGTAGTAGCCCCAAATCTAAGGTTCTTAATGATGTGGTTTGCAGACTGACAGGAACGTTACCTTCAACGATACGCAGGGCTAAGCCTTCCACTAACGCCGTTTTCCCGACACCCGGTTCACCCACGAGAATGGGGTTATTTTTGCGGCGACGAGACAGAATATCCACCATTTGACGGATTTCGTCATCACGTCCAAAGACGGGGTCAATCGCACCTTCGCGCGCTTTTTCGGTCACATCCACCGTAAATTTATTCAGCACGGCCAATAAGGCATCATTCAGTGTGTTACCGATGACATTCGGTGCAGGGGTTTCGTTTGTTGATTGCGTTTCAAGCGGCGCTTCCGCCGGTAAAGATTGATTATGCGCCGCAAGTTGCTGAACTTCAGGGCGCTCATCGGATTGCGCATCAAGCATCGGTCTTAAGCGTTGTAATTGCGTGAGGCCTAAGGTCATTAATGGCCAAAGGGCATCGTTCGGAACTAAAGAGGGCTGCTTCACCATCGCGGCAAGAATATGCACACTGCGGATATGCTCGATATCTTCATCCAATGAGGCTATCACCCATGCGTGTTGAATTAAGTTTAGGAGTGATTTTGATAGCGAAGGGCGGCTATGGATAGAGCGGGGCAGGTTGTCGATTTCTGTTAACAGACTTTGCCATAGTGCAGAAATATCCCATTCATAGCGACGCGCTAACACAGTGATATCACTCTCTCCTAGCTCAAGTAGCTTGAGTAACCAATGTTCGATGGTGACTTCAGCATGGGCGCGTGTTTGGCACAAGGAAGCTGCTGCCTCTAGTGCATTAGCACAGAAAGGGTTTAGGCGACGCAATAACATAACTGAAGAATTTTCCATGTTCTCTCCCTAGATAATCTGGTGGATATCAATGTGTTTAGGCACGCTACCGCCCCTAACCGTTAACCGAGGTTCATAAGGTGATATTCGCGATGGGAATGCGCAGTTGAAAGCGCGTATAGCTTGTTTAATGGCAAAATGTGTTGTGTGTGAGTGAGATTGCGCAAGAGGCGCAAGAAAAAAGCAGACGCCGAAACGCCTGCTTATCTTAATTAAGCGGTAGCACGCTCATTCCAAGAATCGGAATGGATAATGTTGCCGTCTTTATATGTCCAAGTGATTTTTTCATAGCGCAGCTCAATCTCTTCGAGATGGTTGTGCTTCTCTTTACCTGGATCTTTGATGTCGTGCATTTTTGGAGCCACTTTCACGACTTTGACGTTTTCAAGTTTGGTGTTGAAATATTCGACTTCTTGTCCTGCGTCATCAATGCGATACCATTTGAATTCCGCTTCTTTCAAGGTTTGACCCGTGGTCACAGCCTTGTAAAGATAAGGGCTTGAAGCATCAATTTCTTTAACGAAAATGAATGGCGTATGGATACGAGTACCTGTTAATTTACCGGTATTGTTATCCGTTGGGATGTACAGGTTATGGTCTTGAGCAACCACTTCGATGCTGCCTTCACGGTCTTGTACGTCGACAGAACCTTTAATTTCAGCACCGCCATCATCTTTCAGCCATAAATAAACTGGAATAGCCATAACTACTTCTCCTTTTGTGTGGAATGTGTACCACCATCCATCGATGGTACGGTGTTGACGTCTGAGACCTGACAAGCTTCAGCTTGAGGTATCAAACGAATTTCTACGCGCCGATTTCGAGTGCGTCCGTCAGCGGTGTGGTTGTCGGCAACGGGGTTATTTTGCCCGTATCCCTGCACTGCAAAGCAGGTTGGCGAGATATCACTGGTTTGGATCATCCAATCACGGACAGACTCTGCGCGTTTTAAAGACAGTGTTTGATTTAATTCAGGATTTCCGGTGTTATCGGTATAACCAGAAACCATAATTAACCAGCCGGGTTTAGCTTTAATGTTGAGCAAGGCATCGACTAATACTTTCGTTGCACCTGCTTTGAGTGTGTATTGACCTACGTCGAATAGCGATAAGCTGTCTAGCGTGACCATCTGAGGGGCTGCGGGAGTAAGTGCAGGAACCTCAGGCGCGACGTCAGGTTGCGGTGGTGCCCAGCTACCGAGCAGCGTGTGCAAGTAAGGTAAAATTCTGTTTCCCTGATATAACGCTAAGGAATGAGACGTTGGAATGCCTTCTCGTTCCCAGCGCGCCAGCTCAGAAGCATCAGTTTGCAATTGCTGATATGCCGTCAATTTTGGCGTAAGCGGGGTATCAGAGAGATGCAAGAAGCGGGTGACATCTTCGCCAATATGACGAATTAGTTGCTGATTATGGTGGTAGCTTCCGACCAATGCGCCCATCAGGAATACACCAAAAATGAGACCAATAGCGCCGAAGAGTTTTTCTGTACGACTTAAGCTAATATCATGACGTAAACGACGTAACATCACATCCGGCAATGGCAGCAAGTCGGCTGTTTGTATGGATGGGAGTGATGGCAATGTGGTTTTTTCTTGGATAAATTGCTGCCATAAGTTGTTGGGTTGGCTTGTGATATCTATCCATTGAATGGCCCATGCTGAAGGGATTTGCTTTGGCGCTCCCGCTTGAGGCATTGTGAATTGAGGCACTAAAACTTGGTTTAGCCAGCTTTGTAAGGTATCTAGCCACAGAGAAAATTGCAGGCTCTGTTCTGACTGTCCAATCTGTGCTGGCAGCCAAGCAGAATAGGGCGCTGACATGGAGCCTTCTTGCTCTACCTGAAATTCAGTTTGGTGGCTGAGTAACGTCATCCAAGGGGTATGTTCATCATCAACATGCATAGCAGTATCAGCATGATGAGGTTTAGAAAGGTATACCGTTACCCAAAATGGCAATTTAGCACCGATTTTTTGACGGCCTTCCCCAATAGCTCGACGCCAATTGAGTAGTGCTTGTGTCAGGGTTTCTTGCTGGGTAAGTTGCTCGGGCAATACAACGTAAAGTAAGGATAAGTGCCCAGATAGCGAAGGGGCATATTCCACCAATGCGGCAATCAGTTTAACGAGATCCGTGGGCGCGGATACACGAATATACCAACCTTGATTTGTTTCTCGGTGTAATTGGTCATTGAGAAACAGTGCGTGGGATTGACCGCAAACCAGAATAACAGGACCTTGATAGTTATCGGCAGGCAATGCACCCGTATAATCATGCTCAGTGGAAAGCGTTTGTCGGCGCTGTTTATATTGCCAAAATAGCATCCCACCAGTGAGCGTCAACACTAAGACCGATACAAAGATAGTGACAGTCTGCCCTAGAGACCAAAATCCCCAGAGTAGCCACAGAAAAAGACCTGTAGCAAAAAGTGTCAGACACTGTTTGATTGGATTTTGCATGCCTATCCTTGAGTCATCCACTGTTGTAGTAAGTGTTCTAATGATGCACTGAAGCCCCACCACATTGCTGCCAATAGAAGAACGCCACCAATCCAACCAAACCAGTAAAGTCGACGGCGGCTAAAACGCAATTTAGGTTTTACGACAAGAGGTAAGTCTGACGAGATCAGATAATCAGGAAGTTGAACATTGAGCTGAGCCACAATGCGTTCACGTTCAGGCGCGTCTTTCTGGCGAAACTTTCCGACAAACCCGAGAGTGAGAACGCGGTGGAAACAGAGTAAAACATCAGGATTCGGAGCGGTTTCATTTAAAATACTGCGTAGGCGATCCCAAAGTTTATCTCCCGCTTCTAATGTATTGAAGTAGCGGGCTTGCAGAGGTGACTGTATCCATGTGTTATATCCATCATCTTGATGCTGGCGATTCATGACGCTTTCATCAATTAACGCACATTGGGCATATTGCATGTGTTCAATGGCGGCTTCTGGATAGCCATGCTCAAGGAGTTTTTGGCGTGTTTCATCGATCAACTGGCAAACGCGGCGGTAAAAACTCTCACCATGGGTGATGGCTGTACCTTGATGAAGTTGACAAACCATCAGCCAAGTTTGAGCAAAAATCATGTCAATCGTGTGGTGTGACGTTGTATTGTTCATGAGCGAAGTACCGCAAACAGCTCTAATTGAATATCACCTAATGTACTCGGGACGTAAAAGGCACATTGCCCTGAAGAGAGCATGGCTTGACCCGCAGGTGTTTCAATATCTAGCGCAAAATATTGATTTTCTAAGCGAAGTGGGACTGCGGTTGGAACATGGCTGAGCGGTTTCAATGGAATACCATTGAGTGCCACATTGACCACATCGGCAACATCATCACTACTGCCCGCTTTACATAGAAGAGGAAATTGAGCAATCAGCAAGTGTGCTGGCAAAGATGAGCGAACGGAGAGATAGAAATCCGCTTCTTCACGTAAACGACCATCATGAAGCTGACCTTTCCAGAAAGGACCCTCTTTGGCTAATTCAATACTGATAACACGTGAAGGTAAGCTGGCTTCAAGCAACGTATTTAGTAAAGCAAAGAGTGGTGGGAAAACCTGCTCAGGGAGCTCATGTTTGTAGAGCGGAATATCTTCCAGTTTACTTTCTAAAGAGAAGGTTAATAAGCTCCCTGCTAAACGAGCAAGTTCCCGATAGAGTAATTCAGGATGCCGATGCAATGCTTGACTGAGCTCGTTTAATACAGGCTCCGCGCTATTAAGTGAGTTTAATAGCCAAAATAATGAAACATCAGCAACCACAAAATCGGCCATTTTTTCATTACTTTCGCGGCGTAGAGCCATTAGTCGACGGCGTTTAGCGACTAAACGATGCATGAATTCAGATAGTAAAGAGCGTAATTCCAGACTGCCTTGACAGGCGAGCAAAGGGGGAATAAAACGGCTATCGAATTCCCATGCACCTTGCGCATTGCGGATCAGTCGCGCAACCGGGCATGTCATAAATGCTTCGTTCTCATCGTGGGCAAAACGTAGCGTTGCAGCATGGCGTAATACCGCAATATCCGTTTGCTCATGCCCGAGTAAGTCTTGCACTTTGACCCACTCTTGGCTAAATCGACGTGGACGATCGGTTCCCGTTTCAGGAACCAAGTTGCCGCCGTTGGCTAACATGAGAGGTAGTGCTAAAACGATATCTAATGACTGGCGATCTGCGTAGTCATTAAGGGATAGCACCGGAGGAAGCGCATCAGCCAGCGTCGTGTCAATAAGTGTGCCGTCGTGAAAGCGCACAATCATTTTTTGTGCGCTGACTCGAGAGAGAGTTAAAGCACTGGCATCAAACTCAGTGCTAATCACACCCCACGTTGAGGCAATGCCCATTTGAGCAACGACTTCAGCAACATGACTATCCCAACGGGCTTGTTGTTGAAATTGTTGGGGGGCCAAAAAGGCCCCGTCTGTCCATAGGGGACGGTAGATTTTCATCCTGAATGACCTTTACTAACCGTTAGGCTTTGGCTTTAGGCATTTGTGAAACTAACGATAAATCCACATCCATACCTTCGACTTGGAAGTGTGGAACGGCATACAGTTTCACACGGAAGAAGCCAGGGTTATCTTCGATATCTTCAACAACCACTTTTGCATCGCGAAGTGGGTGAGAGGCTTGTAAATCATCACCTGGATCGGTCATTTCAGTCACTAAGCCACGAACCCAGTTGTTGAGTTCTAATTCAAGTAAGCGTCTGTCTTTGGTGGTACCAATGTTTTCGCGTTGAATCAGTTTCAAGTAATGGGCGATGCGAGACAGCAAGAAAATGTAAGGCAAACGGGCGTTGATGCGGCTGTTAGCCGTTGCATCTGCTGTGTCATATAACGCAGGCTTTTGCGCTGAGTTAGCGGAGAAGAAACAGGAATAATCGCGGTTTTTGTAGTAAGACAGTGGGATAAAACCAAGATTCGCGAATTCAAATTCACGTGTTTCTGGGATCATGACTTCAGATGGGATTTTCACCTGACTGCCAGTCCCTAAATCGAATAAATGGATTGGTAAATCCTTGACGGCACCACCTGCTTGAGGTCCGCGAATTTGGACACACCAGCCATTGTTGATAAAGCTTTTTACCATGTTGGCAGCAAAGGCAAATGTGGCATTCGTCCACAGGTATTTTTCGTGATCTGGACCTTTCACTTCTTCAACGTAATTGAAGCTACGAACAGGGATTGTATCTGGACCGTATGGCAGACGACCAAGCACACGAGGCATGGTTAAGCCAATATAACGCGCATCATCAGAGTCACGGAAAGATTTCCACTTAATGTACTCAGCGCGGTCAAAATAGTTACCAATATCTTTGATTGCCGCGACTTCTTCCATGGTTTCTTTGCCGAAGAATTTAGGTCCCACGGAGCCAATAAATGGCATATGAGCGGATGCAGAGACTTTAGAGATACTGCGTAATAAGGCGATATCTTGTGGGCTACGGTCAAATTCATAGTTAGAGATCATCGCTGCAATAGGTTCACCGCCTGGGGTGTCATATTCCGCAATGTAGGTATGATGGTAAAGACCACTTTGGATGATTTCAGGACTATCTTCGAAATCTTGTCGCAAATCATCTTTGGCGATATCAAGTAACTCAATTTTGACGTTTTGACGAAAATCGGTGCGATCAACGAGGAATTTTAAACCACGCCAAGTGGATTCGACTTTTTGGAAGTCTTGATGGTGCATCACTTCGTCAAGTTGTTGGCTGATTTGCTTATCAAGTTCAGCAATATGATGATCAAGCAGGTTGCGGTCTAAGCGCTCGACTTTTTGACCGGATGATTTTAAGCGGTCTAAAAAGACTTGAACAGCGACGGTGACACGCTCATCAGCTGTTGCATCCGCTAGCGCAGCGTTATCTTGAAACGCATTAATATCACTGATTGATGCGACTGGCGTTAAATTGATTTTTTCAAATAATGAAGCATAAACACCGTGATTAGAGGTGTCGTCAAGTACAGTGGTTGCACCTTGGGTTGATTCAGTTTTTACAGACATCAGCATAATCCTTTAGTAATCCAAATTAATCTTTCTTCGGTGCCAGTTGAGCTAGCTCTTCGCGAAGTTCATCACTGAGTTCTGGATCCTTAAGGATGTTTTCCAATTCACGGCGGAACGTTGCGTTATCGAGGAGATTAGATTTCAGGTCGCGCAGCAGATTACGCATCGCTAACATTGCGCGCAGTTGTGGGATTTGGCGGGCGACTTGCTCAGGTTCAAAATCCTTCATATTTTTGAAAGAGAGATTGACACTTTCTTCGCTTCCATCCCCAGCAAGGGTATTTTTTACGGTTAAGTTGATTGTCGGTGTGAATTCACTGAGGACGCTATCAAAGTTATTTTTATTGATATTCACTTTTTCACGTTCAGATAATGCGCGGTTGTCTTGTCCATTACTGTAATCACCAACGGCTAGTAACTTAAGTGGCAACTCCACTTTTTTTTGTGCACCACCCGTGTGCAAGTCTAATTTGATATTAACCCGTGCCTTAGGCACTTCATTTTGGAAGCTATCTGACATTTTAGGGGTCCTTTAGTGGTATTACTCGCTTTAAATTCGAATTATTGGTAAATGAAAAATATTGTTTTTTGATAATTTGGCTTAAATCAGATCGCTATTTTATATACCTTATTGGTAATAGATCAAGGATTCTAATGGATGTTTTTTGTTTCTGTATTTTTGGGTAGGTGTTTTTACTTGTTTTTTTCTATTGAAATAATAAAAAAACATTAAAAATCAACGATGTTAAATATTTCCATCGTTGTGGGTGGTAGGGGGACATGAATATTTGGTAGGTGAAAACAAGGATGATTATTAAGAAAAATAGAATATATTAATATTTCTACACATATAGGGAGTGGTGTGGGTGGGTAATATAGATGAAATGCTACTTATGGAGTTATTTCTATTTTTTAATATAAACTGTTAATTAAAGCTAAAAATAAAGTGTAAAAAAGTGTGTATTGAATATAAATACGCTCAGAGTTTAATTTAAGCATAATGGATAATTATCCTAAATTAATATTGTTTCTTGAAATTTATTTCGTAAAAATTTAAAAATTATATTTTCAGTTCTAGGTATTGTATAAAATTCAGATAATTTTCTTTTGAATCAAAAGCGCGTTTGGGGAAAATTAAGGCGCTGGTTCTATCAATAAATAGATAATGAGCATCACCATTTTGTTTTATAAATCGCATCGAATTCCAATTAAAGTGCACTACCCCATAAACGCTTTTTATGTGTAATCCATTTTCATCAGCCATAAATGTTTTCTCACAGAAAGTTGCACTATCTGTGTCAGGAGTTGCGTTGCTCAATTTCTTAAAAAGACGGACTGCAAAGATCGCGTAAAGCAATATAGCCATTAGGAGAGAGATGGCAAACTGCTCAGGGTTAAAGTTAATATTCCACTGTTGAAGTAGAGTGAATGCACCTGCCATGAGGATAAAAAAAACCAGATAAAGCAGAATGTAGGTGATTAGGTTGCGGCTTGCAGGGAAGAAGTAATTATTTTTGTAGCAATAGCGGCTATAAGCCATAAATTCTTGACGAGTGAGTTCAATGGTGACAGAGAGAGGCATGATATATCTCAGCAAAAGATGAAAGAGTGGCAGTTATTATTTCGTTAAAAACACAATTTGGCTATCAGAGAATGGTTAAATAACATGAGGTTGATAGAACAAAAAACCAACCATAATAGGTTGGTTTCTGTGAGGATTTGGTCGGCACGAGAGGATTTGAACCTCCGACCCCGGACACCCCATGACCGTGCGCTACCAAGCTGCGCTACGTGCCGATATATTTGATGCATTCCTGTTACTGTAAGGAAAAATGCCAAAAATATACTACCTAAAACAGAGATGAAATCAAGAGGCACACTTGATGACTGATTGAAATTTAAACACTAATTTTCATTGAAGCGTTTAAGTTCAGTAAATATTTTTAGCAGTTCAGCAAGATCTGGCTTGTCATCTGTTTGTTCACGACCTTGAAGATCATAGATATTAAATTGTCCGTTATGATCCATATACATGGTTGCATTGTTGGTGGTAATCACCACATCGCTTTTATCGCCAGTGATAATCCATGGGTAGGTTCGTTGAGCACTAAATAAGTCTTCACCTTGGCTGTAATCATCAGGCTGATTATTGACATGTAGTACACGTTGCATGATGGTGGTCATCACGTCTTGATGACTGGTTAGTTTATCAATTTGTTGTGCTGGCGTATTTGGCCAGTAGATAAATAACGGCACCTGCATGTTATCGCGGTTAAAGTGTTTTTTATTGATCCAATCAGTATCTTGAGCACCCTGACTATTGTAGTTAGCCGTGATAACGACAATGGTATTGTTAAGCTTATTTTGGCTCTTCAGCGTTTCAATCACTTGGTTAATTTGGTTGTCTGTTTGGCGACTGCCTGGGCTTCCTTTGATATTCAAGAAAGAGAACCAAGGAGAACCGTGCTTCACATTATCCAGCCATAAATGCCATTGCTCTATAGTCTGCTTATCACTGTCTGCTGCTTTTGTCGGCAATGAATAATCAGACAAAATAGCTTGGCGGAAAAGTGGTGAACTAAATCCATCAGTTGAGAACAGACCAAATTGGTAACCTTGATGCTGCAACGCTTCGACCAGCACAGAAGGGTGGCGCCCATTAAGAATATTATCAATGTAACTGGATGAGATCCCGTAGAACAACCCAAATAGGGCGGTATCATTACGCAACCCAGATGTATAGTGATTGGTAAACTGCGTGCTGATGTCTTTGAATTCTTTCAACGAACTCATTTGGCTTTGCTGAGATACATCACCTAAATCATCGACAACCAATAAGAGTAAATTATAACCGGTACCTTGGTCTTGGTAACTGAGGGGTTTCAATGGATATTGAAGTTTCAGTGCGGTTGGGCTGCCTTGCTGGAACACGCGATTTTGGTGCGCCGTGAGATCAAGCAAACCATATTTATCCAACAACTTACGAGCGGTTAGTGGCTGAGATAAAGGATAATTGTAACGTTGCATGGTGATTGGGCGATAAAAGTTCGCGTCTGCCCATGCATACATTAGGTGTGTCATCACGAAAGCCGCAATGAATACCGCTGCCAGTGGTCGACCAAAGGTTTGGCGGCTTAGGCTACGTAATTTTTGCCAACTCCATGTTGCAAATAGCATTTCAACAAGGAATATGATGGGAATACTGATAAACATCAATTGCCATTCACGCGTCATTTCTCCCTTCGCAGGGTTTATGACTAAATCCCATACTTGTGGCGTAAGGTGCAGACCGAATTGGCTAAAAACACGTATATCAAAGAGTAATAAGGTGAGACCCGCAGTCGCGAGTGCAACGCAAATGACCCTCAGCAATCGCTGAGACATGACAATAAAGGTCAGCGGAAAGATGATTAGCAAGTAGGTGGCAAAGACCACAAAGCTGAAATGACCTAACCAACTGACAAACGCATAAACGCGACCAGCTAGGGTATCTGGCCAGTCAAAAATAAACAGATAGCTACTACTTAGCAAAAGGCAAAGTAGTATATTAAAAAGTGCAAACCAGTGCCCCCAACCAATCATGTTGGAGACTTTATCACGGTAGCGCTGATGGGTGACCATGCTGTTTATTTATCAACCAAATTAGTGTGATTTATCTTCTTTTACAGAAGAAAGTAATGCATTGGCAAAGGATTCTGCAATCATTTTACGTTGCGCCGGAGGGACAGACGTATTGAGCAGATTGGTAACCATATTACCGAGTACCATTAATGATAAATCAACTGGAGTATGGTTTTTTTCTAACACACTAACAAGGTCAGACAGTAAACCTTCAACTTTTTCATCACTATAGCGAGATGATTGTGGCATAAATTGTGACATCCTAAATTAATGAAAGCTCCATATGATAGCCCATTGTGGGTGACTTTTCTTCTTTCTTTAAACAAATTTTCGTTTAATTGATAATAATGTTTATTTAGATCGCCGAAGTGGATAATAGTTCGCCATAAAAGTCACAAAAAAATGGCAAACGATAGTTTCAGTTGCAGACAAATACTAACAGTGTTTGAATACGCGACATTATTTCTGCTAGTGAAAGGAGCCAACAATGAGTCTGGAAATTACCCAGATAGCGTTACACCAGTTGATTAAACGAGATGAACAGACCCTAGAAGTCATGTTACGTGATTCGTTATTAGCGACAGACAATGTTGTGCAAGACATGATGGCAGAATTACATCGTGTATACAGTGCGAAAAGTAAAGCATTCGGTGAGTTTAATGAAGAAAGTGAGCTTGCCGAAGCATTGACATTACTCCGTAAAGGTGAAGAAGAGTTTTTAGGTTTTAGCCGTGCAATGACCGTTCGCTTGAAGGATGAGCTTGCAAAGTATCCTTTTGCAGAAGGGGGTATTGTCCTTTTTTGCCAATATCGCTATTTGGCGGTGGAATATCTTCTCATTGCGGTCCTGAATAGTTGCGATAGCATGTTTGTTACGGAATCTCTCGACTTAGGAACGACACATTACTTAGATATTCCTCATGCAGATATCGTGGCGCGCATTGATTTGACTGAGTGGGAAACTAATCCGGAATCTAAACGTTACCTGACTTTCCTGAAAGGGCGAGTAGGGCGCAAAGTTTCTGATTTCTTTATGGACTTTTTAGCAGCGTCTGAAGGTCTGAATGCGAAAGTGCAAAATAAAGGGTTGGTCCAAGCATTAGACGATTTTTGCGATAATGCACAAATGGATAAAAACACACGTCAGGCTTATCGTCAGCAAGTTCATAGCTATTGTAGTGAGCAATTACAATCAGGCGAGGAAATTGAACTAAAAGCGCTTTCAAAAGAGCTACCGATGGTAGAGGAGCAAAGTTTTGAAGATTTTACGCGCCAAAATGATTACCAACTGGAAGAGAGCTTCCCAGCAGATCGCGGGACGTTGAAACAATTAACGAAATTTTCAGGAAGTGGTGGTGGAATCACCATTAGTTTCGATGCGATGTTAATGGGGGAGCGTATTTTTTGGGATCCGGTGACGGACACATTAACTATCCGTGGTACTCCACCAAATTTACGTGACCAGTTGCAACGTCGTGGCAATAAATAGTGAACGCTAAATTTCAGTAAAAATCGTGTGTTAGAAATTTTACGTTAGATATAAATAACGCCGCAATTGCGGCGTTATTTACTCGGCGTCCCGAAAAAACTTTAAAGCTCGGCTATGGGCTTAATTAAGCGCGCAGGAAGTCAATGTGCGTCACTTTTGGCTTAAATGGGTGACGTTGAACAGCCTGAACTTTTACTTTAGTTTCTTTACCATCGATAACCAGAGTCAGAACTTCGTAAAATTCTGCTTTGCTTTCTTGGTTAATGATTTCATCGTGGTTCAGAGTTACAGAGATAGCTTCTTGGTTGCCACCGTAAACGATAGCTGGCAGTTGGTTAGCTCTGCGCAGGCGGCGGCTCGCACCCTTACCCTGCTCTTTACGTTCAATTGCATTAATAGTTAACATTACAATTTCTCTATAAAAGAAAAAATAAAAATCCTGCTACAGGCGACCCAGCAGCAGGTTCGAGATTTGGCCTCGTAACATCATTTCGCTATCGCGAGACATACAAAGGCGGGCAGCATTTTAACGAAAAAACGGTGGGTGGGCAATCATTAAGATCATTATCTTTCTGATTGGGCATGGTTTATCCGCCAATAACCATTTATTTTTATATTAAGCTAAAGGGGCAGCAAGACGAAAGCGTCCCTGATAATCAAAGATTTTCTCTCTGATTTCCCAATAACTTTCTTTTTTACGAGCGACAATAAATTGCGGGTAACGTAATAACATTTTCTGCGAAATGATATCATTGGCATTCTTCCAATGAAAAGGAACTCCGGGTGCTCGGTAGTGTTCTCGTAAAAATCGAAATTCAAAAGCGCGTTTTTGGGCTGCCGTGGTCAAGCGAAAACGTTCAGATACCGACGTACCATCTTCATCATAATAGGCTATTTTTATCCACTCACCTTTTTGATCGGCTCCTGAAGTGAGTTCCATTCCTCCACAGCGTAAAATTAATGCGTCTTTAAGGCGTAGGGCTGCCTTGAGCATATCATCAGGATCAGTAAGCACTTCTTGGCATTTATGGCATCGTCGTGCTGCAATGTCATTTTCCGCTCCGCAGTGGGGGCACTGTTTAAATCGAAATCTGAATTCACATTGCTGTTTATGCCCTTGTTCATTTTCTTCCCAGCCTTGGCAACGACGTCCATAATGCTCGATGATTTGCCCATCAGAGGTGCATTTTCCCCAAAAAATATTTGCAAATTGACATAGCGGACAGAAGACTTGGACAGGAACGCTGGTGGAATTGGGTTTGCTGCTGCCGACTTCTGGACGGAAAAGGTCATGGGGGTTACCCGCATAATCTAAAATTAGGCACTGTTTTTTTCCCTCGCTCAAACGCAAACCTCGTCCAACGATTTGTTGATATAAACTGACGGACTCTGTTGGGCGTAAGATTGCAATCAGATCAACATGGGGGGCATCGAAGCCAGTAGTGAGTACGGAAACGTTGACAAGATAATGTAATTGTTTGCTTTTAAATTGTTGAATAATCGCTTGTCGCTCAGAGGATGGCGTTTCTGCGGTGACTAATGCAGCCGTGTTTTTAGGTAAATAACTCAAAATTTCTTTGGCATGTTCTACCGTGGCAGCAAATATCATGCATCCTTGGAGTGGCGATGCGTATTCAATGATCTGATTAACGATTTTAGGCGTAATTCGCTGCTGTTTTTTCAGTGATAAATTCAGTTCTTGTTCGCTAAAAATCCCCGATTGATTGACTGAAATTTGGCTAAAGTCATACTGTAAAACAGGCATGTCTAACCGTTGAGGAGGAACCAGAAACTGGTGTTTAATCATGTAATGCAAGGGGAGTTCATAGATACAGTCTCGGAAGAAACAGTGTTCATCACCTTTCACCATTCCGTGGTAGTGATATTGGTAAATCCAGCCATGCCCTAGGCGGTAAGGGGTGGCAGTTAAACCGAGAATGCGTAATGCCGCGTTATGCTTCTGTAAATTTTGAATAATTTGATGATACTGACTTTTTTCGTTTAGGCTGATGCGATGACACTCATCGATAATCACGAGCGAAAATTTGTCATCAAAGTGATTCAGGTTACGTGCGACTGACTGAACACTCCCAAAAACGACTTTACTGTGCGACTCTTTACGATTTAATCCGGCTGCAAAAATGTCTGCCTCTAATCCATAAGTCAGATACTTAGCATGATTTTGTTCGACTAACTCTTTTACGTGCGCTAAAACGAGTACGCGTCCTCTTGCCAATCTTGCGAGTTCTGCGATAACTAAGCTTTTTCCCGCTCCTGTAGGCAATACAATGACTGCCGGTTCAGTGTGGCGACGAAAGTGCGCAATGGTAGCGTCAACGGCTTCTTGTTGATAAGGACGCAGTGTAAATGTTGGTGAGGCAGCAGGCATATGAGTTAGTTTTTTCTAAAAAGTCAGATTATTAATGTTAAATTTAAGTTAATTCCGTGGCTAGGTCTAAATTTAAGAGTTACCTTTGCCGCGCTATCACTTGCAAGGGGTTATTGATATAATAAATTATGTGATAGTAATCACAGCAATCCATCTTTCTACCCATGACAGCGTGATCTATTGTACCTCTCGCTGACATTCCATCAAGTTAAGAGAATCTATGCGACTGGATAAATTTTTGTCCCAGCAACTAGGGATAAGCCGGAGTTTGGTGGCGCGTGAGCTGCGTGCCGGTAATGTCACGGTTGACGACGAAGTAGTGAAATCAGGTTCAATGCAAGTTGGTCTCGATAATGAAGTCGCCTATGACGGTAATGTATTAGTGCAAGTTACGGGACCGCGCTATTTTATGCTTAATAAACCGGAAGGTTATGTCTGTTCTACTGATGATCCAACGCATCCGACAATCCTCTATTTTATTGATGAACCTATAGCACAAAATTTACATGCAGCGGGTCGTTTAGATATTGATACGACTGGGTTAGTTCTCTTAACTGATGATGGTCAATGGTCTCATCGAATCACATCACCTAAACACCACTGTGAAAAAACGTATCGTGTTCAACTCAGTGAAGATATTGCTGATGATGTCACGATTCAATTTGAGCAAGGTGTCATGTTAAACGGTGAAAAATCACCAACAAAACCTGCTCAATTGGAGATTATTTCTCCGCGAGAAGTGTTGTTGACCATCAGTGAAGGGCGTTATCACCAAGTTAAACGCATGTTTGCGGCTGTTGGGAATCATGTGTGTGGTCTGCACCGTGAGAGAGTGGGGGAGATCCACTTAGATGAACAGTTAGAACCTGGGGAATACCGTCCACTGACTGAAGCAGAGATTAAGAGTATCACTGTCCCCCGAAAATGATGTCATAACAGGAGTAAATAAGTGCAACAACAGCGTTCATCCTATCTGGGGCTGATTTTAATTTTAGGTTTGCTATCAATGCTAATGCCATTAGCGATTGATATGTATTTACCGAGTTTCCCTGCAATGACAGGGTACTTCAATGTAGATGAAGGGCGCATTCAAATGACCCTAAACAGCTACATTTTTGGTTTTGCAATTGGTCAATTATTTTATGGTCCAATGGCGGATAGTTTAGGGCGCAAACCTGTCATTTTGGGGGGGGTGATTGTCTTCGCATTAGCCTCCGCGGCTTGTGCGGTTGCGGAATCTATCGATACCTTTATTTGGCTGCGCTTCCTACATGGATTTGCTGCTGCGGCTGCCAGTGTGGTGATCAATGCGTTAATGCGAGATATGTTTACGAAAGACGAGTTTTCCAGAAGTATGTCTTTCGTCGTGTTAGTCATGACGATTGCGCCTTTGATGGCTCCTATCATGGGCGGCGAAATGATGCGTTGGTTCTCATGGCATGCCATCTTTTGGAGTATTGCTCTCGCTGCGGTGATTGCCGTGGTGCTGGTCAGCTTATTTATTCGCGAAACGTTGCCTGTTGAGAAACGCCAAAAATTTCACATTGGCACTACATTGCGCCAATTTGCGACGCTGTTTAGAGCGCGTCAAGTGTTGTTCTATATTTTGGCCAGTTCATTTTCGTTTTCCGGTATGTTCTCTTTCTTGAATGCGGGCTCATTTGTTTATATTGACCTTAACGGTGTATCGCCACAACATTTTGGTTATTATTTTGGCATTAATATTGTCTTCTTATTTATTATGACGACGATTAATGGCAAGTTTGTGAGGCAGTTCGGTGCCGAGCGGATGTTGTATTTTGGGATCATTGTTCAGTTCGTGATGGGAATTTGGTTATTAACGACGACAGCCTTGAATATGGATTTCTGGACACTAGTCATCGGGGTTGCGATTTATGTCAGTGGGATAGCAATGATCACATCAAATTCCATGGCGGTTATCCTAGATAACTATCCACATATTGCTGGAACTGTTTCCTCTTTAGCTGGGACTATTCGTTTCTCTATTGGGGCATTGGTCGGAACAGTATTGTCGATGGTCCCTGCAAAAAATGCATGGCCGATGGTGGGGTCGATGGTGGGATGTGTTGCGCTTTCAATGTTATTTGTATTATTAGCGAAAAGAGCAAAATAACATCACATATTTTATATCAGTTTCAAGGATGAAACTGTTTAGCTAATTAGTTCCTCTCCTTTATTTATACCATTCTAATTTATACCTCGAATATATCATTCATAATACCTATAGACTAACCTGCAATAAAGTTCGTTAAAACCGATTTGTTTCTGAGTGAAACTAAGGTTCTTATCAAAAAATGATCCATATCAATTATCTTAAGTGGAATGTTTGTTAAATTTCTGTTTTGTGAATTGGCTGGAATGATCCTGTTATTTATTCTTTATTGGCGAACGTGAGCTTAAAAAAACGGTAATTGTTAATTTATTTAAACAATGAAGTAAAAAATAAATGGGTTTATTGCGCTTTATTTTGAGTGTTTATCTCAAAATTTGTTTAAAAATTAACTTTTTTGTCAAAAAATTCGTATGCAATGATGTGTGTCACAAAAATTTAACGACATGCTACTTTTTTAATGTTATATTTAAGTTCTTACTTTTAACAATCACGTTACTTTTTTAATGTGTTAAAAGTTCGGTTTGAACGAGGATTTCTTTAAGGCATATGTAGCTCTATTCACTCTCTAATGTAGAGAGAGATACAAGGAAGGGGACGGTGTCTCTTGGGGAGTTTCAGTATCTAAAAGAATCGATATTCATGGCGTGAAATGTAAATTGAACAGCAAACTCGCTAGTCGGTTTACTTGGCAAAATGATGACATGTTTTAATAGGAAATTTTTGTGGAAAAATTAGGTCTTTCGGTGGTGCACAGGCTACCGCAAAGCTACCGCTGGTTATCAGGAAAAGTAGGTACCGATGTTGAGGTAGTCCCTATGAATGATCTGAATAGCGATAAGCTGGTGGGGCTAAAATTACTCAGCCATGACTGTGCAACAGATTGTATTGCAATGAAGCAGCTGTCCGAGTCGCTATCAGAAATGCAAATCGACAATGCTATTTTGGAATGGCAAAAAGAGATGTGTTTATTTATTCGAGCAAGTGATGAATTAACGGCAATGTGTCGTTTGAAGGCATCCGGTGTTGCGATAGCAGAAATGGCATCTGGCTTTTATTGTGCGTAGTACCATTAATGCATAGCCGCGATGGTCTTTGAAGTTTGTGGTAAAACGTAAAGTTTGAAATAAAGAGAGTGAGTGTTATTGAGTTAGGTAACGTCTCGACTCTTTTGACGAACGTGCAGCAAACAAACATTCAATAAACAGTCATATCATTTTAAGGTCGGCATATTATTTGTGACCAATAAAAAAAGCTTCCAGTTTAGAGCCTGGAAGCTTTTTTTATTGGCAAGGTATCTATATAACTTACTGCATTAATGTTTCTGGATTTTATGAACCATTCACGACACGGCGACTTGCGTAATAACGCTTACTCCAATAATCGTTAGTCATTTCAGAAACAATAACGCCATTACTTGTAGAGGCGTGGACAAATTTATTGTCACCGATATAAATCCCTACATGTTTCATCGTGCGACCAGTTTTGAATAATACTAAGTCACCCGCTCTTAAATTATTACGTTTTACACTTTTACCTGAAGATTCTTGTTCAGAGGTAGTACGGGGTAGTTGAACGCCGAACTGTTCGAGGAAAGTACGTTGCACGAAGCTAGAACAATCAATACCACTTTTAGTGGTTCCACCTAAACGGTAGCTAACACCTTTCCAGCTTGCGTATTGGTCCATAATCTTGGATTTTGTATCAACACTTCTGACTAAATCTTCGAATTCATCTTGAGAAGCCATTGCAAGGGAGTCATTTGATGTTGCATTTAACATACGAGCATCAGAGGATCTTGCGGTAGTTTGACCATTTTTTGACGTTTTCGGTGCCGTACATGCTGAAAGTGTTACGGCAATTGCCACTGCCGGAACAATGCGCCAGATATAGCGCTTAAATTTTTCAGAAGTTAACATTAATAGAATATCCCTTGCCATTTATTTATTGCTGTGCGGAAACTACACAACACACTTAAACTGATCCCTGTGAAAAACGCATTATGCCGACTGAGTGTATTTTTCGCAGAAAGTGTTTATGTATCGAACAAAATATGCTCTAAATTAGCAGCTCGCATGTGCTCTAACACCTGTGATTATAAATAGATAATCAGAAGCTGCTAAAAATCGTACTTATTTTATATATTTGGCTGATAAATATTGATTCTTTAACCAAACATAAAGAATATACATAAACAAAGCTGAAATGGCGAGTTAATGGGGACATAATTTACAAAACATTATATAAAACGAGAGATCCATCATTAACTTGCCTTCAGAATACGAATAATCCAGTGTTTTCACGCTTTTACTGAGACCGTTTGCATAAAAAACATGATCATGGTCACATTTACTATCCAATATCTTTATAAAAACAGCAGTGATTTTTTAAATTTCAACATGGTTTGTAAAGAAGTTTAAATTTATATTGTTTGTCACGTGTATGTAAAAACAAATAGTGTGTATTTGAGTGGAATATGTTGTGAATTCATCGAACTCTCTATCGTGTATTTTTTACACATTGGTGCGTAATTGAATGTAATGAAATAACCGTACGTATTATAAATCAATTCATATTACTCTAAATATGCGTTAGTTGAATGACGTAGATTGGTTTGATATTAAAAAAATACACGAGAAATGAGTTTGAAAGGCTGACTTGATTCTTCAAGCCTAATGAATAAGATGAAATCTCATCAATAGGCATAATGGCTAAAATGAATAAAATAAGCGGCAATTTGTTATATAGATGAAATAAAATCCAAAGGAAGTTATTGGTTTTAAGTTAAATCTCAAGTGCTAATAGAAGAAAATATGTTTTGATTGATGAAAATAAAAAATAGCGACTATAAGTGAAATAACTATTTTTCCCCGCAAATTAAGCTCTCTGCCGAAATTTATTAAATAACTCATCAAATAGATGTAAATAAATTTTGATAATTGACGATATTTTAATTTTAAGCGGAGAAATTCTTATGGATCACTCAGTAAAAAAAATAACATTAGCAGTGTTTTCTTTAATGGCATTAACATTCGGTATGCATGCTAAAGCCTCTACACATAGCGAGGCAAAACCCGTTGCATCAGGTACTATCCACTTTGTCGGCGCAATTGTCGCATCACCTTGCGTTATCACGAGTATTGAGCAGAATATTGATACAAAATGTTGGAATGATGATGGAGCCGTTAACACGACGTCAGTAAAGTTTAATAAATTGACTGAAAAAGGGACTGTGCTTCCAAATCACAAAGGAACTCAAACATTTAAATGGATTAATAAGGAAAATAAAATAGGGGTTTACACGGTTATCTATGATTAATAACTAAATTGTCATTTTTATATTAATTTTTGAATGTTAAATGGAATGCTTTTCTAGGATGAATTAGTAATGTTTATTTATAATGACGCCTATGGGCGAAGTGCCCATAGGTAATGTAAGCTTATTTTCAAGACAAGAAAATAGTGCAGGATAATTAATCGCAACGACCCATATAACGACGTTCTGGAATATGAATACGGATTTTTTCGCCTGTCGTTAAATATTCAGGAACTTGAACTGTTAATCCAGTCGGCATTGTTGCTGGTTTGGTTCGTGCGCTTGCAGAAGCCCCCTTAATCGCAGGAGTGGTTTCAACAATGACCATATCAACAGTTTGCGGTAACTCGAGAGCAAGAACTTGCCCATCCATTGTTAACACCTGCATTCCTGGTAAACCTTCTTCAGGAATAAATAACAATTCTTCTTCAATATCTGATTTTTTAAAGATATAAGGCGTATAGTCTTCATTATCCATGAACACATACTCATCACCATCGATATAAGAGAAACTTACCGCACGACGTGTTAATGAGATAGTGTCTAAAATATCGTCGCCTTTAAAGCGTTCTTCAACTTTTTGGCCAGTTTTGACATCGGTAAAACGCATTTTGTAGAGTGTGCTTGCTCCACGAGCGCTTGGCGATTGGATATCAATGTCTTTAACCAGCAGTAATTTCCCATTGTAGTTTATTGCAAAACCACGTTTGATTTCGTTGGCCTTGGCCATAAATAACCTTCTTTGTTATTGTCAAAAAGAGTTCGACAAAATTACTCGCAGATAAGGGATTAGGCAAGATGTTAACATCAAAAAAATCCCTAGTTTTCACACTAGGGATCTCTTTTTAATCAATGTTAGCTTGCGGGTAACTTAGTAGACGGGGAGAAGCCCTAACAGAGAGAGAATATGTGCGGTTGCGTTAATCAAACCAAATAAGATCACAAATCCAATGACAAAGCTTCCACCCGGTGTTCGATAGCTATTATTTGGAAAACGTTTACGGCTTGCTCTTGCCATCAAGGCCGGAATAATCACCGCCCAAATGGTTGCTGCGAGACCCGCAAATCCAATGGCATAAATAAAGCCGTTAGGGAACACCAAACCTAAAATTGTGGGTGGTAAAAAGGTGATAATAACGGATTTGAAACGCCCTTGATGGCTATCATTAAACTTAAAGAAGTCAGCAATAAAATCAAATAAGCCAAGGGAAACACCCAAAAACGAACTTGCTAGCGCCATATACGAGAACAGTGTTAAAAATTGTGAAATAAAGCTGCTCTGGGCGGAAATATTCATTTGGTTCAGTAGTGCACCAATATTGTTACCGTTTTCTCTGATTTCAATAAAGGATGAACGAGGAATATTACCTTGGATAGCATACTGCCATAATATATAGATAGTGACAGTGATCCCTGCGCCATATACCAAACTCAGCATGACACTGCGGCTGTCTTTATTATAGTACTTCACTAACCCAGGTACGTTACCGTGGTAACCAAAAGAGGTGAGTAAGTAAGGGAGAGCCGCTAATGCATATGGTAAATATTCACTGTTATTATTGTCGTATTGGTCGAAGAGAACCATCGGTGATGCTGTTGTCACCATTCCACCAATTGACATCACAAATGTGATAACCATCCCACCAATGAGAATGGTGCTTAGCCTATCAACCGCTCGAGTTGATAACCAAACAACAAATGCAATCACTAAGGCAAAAACGAGACCTGAAATTGCTTGTGGAACTTGAGCATATTTCGACACGTTTTCAGTAATGATAGAGCTACCTGCTGAAATGTATGCATACGTTAAAATATACAAAACAAAGGTAATAGATAAAGAGTTAATGGTATTCCAGCTTGAGCCTAATAGATCTTTGACCATCGTATGAAAACTGGCACCTGCCGGATAATTCATATTTGCTTCTAGAATCATTAATCCTGACAATAACATACAGATAAATGTGTAGATTAATAACACGACTGAGCCGGAAAACCACACACCTGAAGTCACCATTGGAATAGAAAACATACCGGCACCAACAGCGGTACCTGCGATGATCATTGAGCCGCCTAAAATAGAGGGGCGTTTTGGTGGTTTTATAACATCAGCTTCCATGATGACTCCTGAATGATTGTTTCACTGTACTAGCTGAACGATACATTAGGCGTGAAATAATGTAAACATATAAAAGATAATAAAATAAAAAATAATCTGATGTGATTGTTATATGCACAAATGGGGTGATATTTGTGCATATGGCGTGATTTATATAGGTTGGTGATAAAAGCGTTGAGTTAGCCAGAGGTCAATTGCATTACGGCTAGCTTCAAAATGGGGCTCAGGTAAGGGGTCTGTAGGGGAAATCCATAACAGGTTTTCACATTTATCGGTTTCCATAATTTGCGGTGCAACAGTTCCGTTATATTCCACATGCATACAGATAGATACGGTGTGTTTGCCTTCTTGTCGGAAAGTTTCAACGTTATTACTGATACCAAATACAGTAGGGGATGTGATATCGATCCCAATTTCTTCTTTTATTTCGCGGATTGCACAAGCTTCAAAAGATTCCCCTGGATCAACATGACCACCAAAAATGGACCAATAAGGCGCATGTTTGCTGCTACGTTTACCGACTAGGATTTGTCCTTGCCTGTTAGTGATAAGCACCCCGACACCAACAACAACATATTGAGGATTCGACATTATTTTTCCTTCTTCTTGTCTTTTTATGGGAAAGAATTTTGCCACGTTGGGTTTAAATTACAATCAGCAAAAAATACAAATATCACTGAAATCAAGCGTTATTAATGTTATAACTATGCCCTGAAAATCGTGTGATAAGACAATAATGATAAGGGAGATAAGTGGTTATGACTCGCCGGGTTGCTACAATTACATTAAATCCTGCTTATGACCTTGTGGGGTTATGCCCTTCAATCGAAGTCGGTGAAGTCAATTTAGTTAAGACCGCTAGTCTTAATGCCGGAGGCAAAGGCGTCAACGTAGGAAAAGTCCTGCGTGACCTTGGTATTGATATCACCGTTAGTGGTTTTATGGGTAAAGATAACCAAGAAGAGTTCCAACACTTCTTTAGCGAAAATGGCATGGCTAACCGTTTTAGTATGGTGCCTGGTCGAACGCGCATTAATGTTAAACTTACAGAGAATAACGGTGAGTCTACAGACTTCAATTTCTCCGGTTTTGATGTCAGCAAAGAAGATTGGAACCGTTTTTCAACGGAATCTCTAAATTGGTTAGGTCATTTCGACATGGTCGTGGTAAGCGGCAGCCTACCTAACGGGATTGAGCCAGAAGAATTTACTCGTTGGATGACCCGTCTGCGCCAATTATGTCCTTGCATTATCTTTGACAGTAGCCGTGAAGCTTTAAAAGCAGGGCTTAAAGCATCCCCATGGTTAGTTAAACCGAATCGCCAAGAGTTAGAAACATGGGTCGGACGTAAATTACCAGACTTAAAAGAGGTGATTGCGGCGGCTCATGAACTGCGTGATAAAGGCATTTCCCACGTGGTGATTTCCCTTGGAGAAGAAGGGGCGCTTTGGGTAAATGCATCAGGTTCTTGGTTAGCAAAACCGCCTCAATGTGAAGTGGTCAGCACCGTTGGTGCTGGAGACTCGATGGTTGCTGGGCTCGCTTATGGTTTATTGAATGGTGAAACTAGCGAACATACATTACGTATGGCAACGGCAATTTCTGCATTGTCTGTTTCGCAGCCTGATGTAGGCTTGAAAAACCGAAATAAACTGGCGGATATGATGGCGAAAATTGAGATGAAATCACTGTAATTATTGAATTAATATTGCAGGTATTCCATAAAAAGGCAGCTCAGAGAAGGCTGCCTTTTTGTTGCGTCACTCAGTTAACTATTTTGTTGCGATTTTAACCATGCAATTTCTTGTGGCCAAATATCGGGGTTAATCGTTTCTAAAATCAGGGGAATACCATCAAAGCGTGCATCTTTCATGATATAGCGAAAAGGCGCGTAACCAATATTACCTTCTCCTAAGCTATGGTGGCGGTCAACACGACTAGCAAATTCACTTTTTGCATCATTAAGATGCATACCTTTCAAAAACTCAAAGCCGACGATATCGGAAAATTGCTGGAAGGTTTTCTCGCAATCTTCTTCTGTACGTAGATCATAGCCTGCAGCAAAAGCATGGCAAGTATCAATACATACGCCGACACGGCTTTGGTCTTTAACGCGTTCAATGATTTTGGCTAAATGCGTAAAATCAAAGCCCAGATTAGTGCCTTGACCTGCGGTATTTTCAATCACAGCAATCACACCTTCGGTTTCGGCTAAGGCGATATTAATAGATTCAGCAATACGGGCTAAACAGTCATCCACCTCAATTTGCTTGAGATGACTACCTGGGTGAAAGTTGAGCAAGTCAATACCTAATTGCATACAGCGCTGCATTTCATCAATGAAAGCGGTACGGGATTTCTCCAAAGCTTCAAATTCTGGGTGCCCTAAATTAATGAGGTAGCTATCATGGGGCAAAATTTGGTGTTTACCATAGCCATACTTAACGCAATTTTGCTTGAAGCTTTTGATCATTTCGTCGCTAAGTGGGGCGGCTTTCCATTGACGTTGATTTTTCGTAAATAAAGCAAATGCGGTGGCACCAATTTCATGGGCGCGAATAACTGCTTGGTCAACGCCGCCAGAGGCGCTGACGTGTGCTCCAACATATTTCATGATTGACTCCTTTTTTCAGGAGTATGCCATTAATAACTAAAGAAATGAAACCAATAAAAAAGCCGCTTATAAAAGCGGCAATAGACCATTTTCAACCCTAGGGTCCTGAAAATGGTGCTTTTGAGTTGTAAAATTGACAAGGAAAATCAATTTATTGATTTTCGCCCGATAACACAAAGAGGGAAAAACCCTGTTTTATCCCTCTTTGTCAGCAACCTCAAGCCGCTCATAAAAGCGGCAATCGGAGGTGCTCAAAGGCGCTAAACTTAGCCAGTAAAAAATGCGGGTTAAAATAGAGACTGAATAGCGACGTTAATCACAATGCCACCAAAAATTAACCAAGCAAACAAAATAGCGGCCATCAGCAATGGTTTGATACCGGCTTGGCGAATAGCACTAACGTGGGTCGTTAACCCTAAAGCCACCATTGCCATCGCTAATAAAATGGTATCTAAGGTAATAATGTGTTTAACCAGCTGCTCTGGTAGTAAATTGAATGAGTTAAATGCAGCTACCAGAATAAAAATCACAGCAAACCAAGGAATGGTGATTTTACTTTTTTGTGCACCATCTTGGGTATTTGCAGCACTTTTACGGCTAATAAATGCAGACAAAATGATTAAAAATGGTGCTAACATCATGACACGTAACATTTTTGCAATCACTGACGCATTTTCAGCATCGGGACCAATTGTGTGCCCTGCGGCAACCACTTGTGCGACTTCATGAACGGTTGAACCAATATAAATCCCAAAGCTTTCTTGAGTCGCAGGGATCCATCCGAAGTGAGCATTTAGCTGATATAACCACGGATAGACGAAAATACCAATGGTACCGAAGATAACAACCGTTGATACTGCCACAGCGACTTTACTTGCGGATGCTTTCACGACAGGTTCTGTTGCCATGACCGCGGCAGCACCACAAATGCTGCTACCAGCACCAATTAACATTGTTGTTTCATCATCAAGTTTAAACACTTTTTTACCTAACCAGTAAGCCAATAAAAAAGTGGTGATTAAGGTGAGTGCATCAATAATTAGCCCTGTGGCACCTACATCAGTAATTTGCTGAAATGTTAAACGGAACCCATACAGGATAATACCGGCACGGAGAAAATAGTGTTTTGCGAATTTGATCCCAGCATCACTACTTGTGCTGATCGCAGGGTAAATGGTATTGCCCACGCAAATACCAAGAAGGATAGCGAGGGTGAGTGCACCTAATCCGATATCCATAAACCAAGACTGTTCACCAAGGTAGATTGCAACGGCAGTTAAAATTCCCGCTAAAATGATCCCTGGGATAAGTTTGAGAATAGGAAACGAATGATTTTGTGTTATTGCTTTGGTTCCTGTTTTATCCATGACTACACTCTTTAATGACGACTTAGATTAAGTTGGAATAAGCATATAACAAAAAATGTAATAATCTAAATTGATTGTTTTTGTATTATTTATCTAATAAACAGGTTAACAGTTTCTTCTGGTATATTGCTAATAAATGATTAATATTAACAATATTATTACAACTAGATAATCAAGCTGGAGCTTTCTGTATGCGTATTACACTGAGGCAACTTGAGGTTTTCACGGAAGTATTAAAAAGTGGCTCCACGACGCAAGCATCGCAATTATTGGCGTTATCTCAGTCCGCAGTGAGTGCATCACTCACTGATTTGGAAGGGCAATTAGGAGTACAACTTTTTGACCGAGTAGGTAAACGGCTTGTTACGAATGAACATGGGCGTCTTCTTTATCCAAAAGCATTAGCGCTATTAGAACAGGCGTTTGAAGTTGAGCAACTGTTTAAAAAAGAGATGGGCGCCGTTCGCTTGGCGGCGAGTACTACCATTGGGAACTATATGTTGCCAGAGATTTTAGCTGGATATCGCCATGATAATCCTGAAATTCCACTGGAATTATTTATTGGTAATACTGAAGAAGTCATTAAAGGCGTCATGGAGTTTAGAGCCGATGTGGGATTGATTGAAGGGGTATGTCATAGCCCTGAATTAATATCAAAACCGTGGTTAAAAGATGAATTAGTGGTGTTTTCAGCGCCAAGTAACCCATTAGCGAAGAAAAAAGTCACCGTGAGAGATCTGAAAGACGCGCCATGGATTTTACGTGAACGCGGTTCGGGTACGCGAGATGTCTTGGATCAACTGCTATTTGCTCATCTTCCTGGTTTCCAGATTTTAATGGAGCTTGGCAATTCAGAAGCGATCAAACACGCAGTACGTTTTGGGATGGGGATTAGCTGTTTATCTCGACGAGTGATTGCAGAACAATTAGAAAATGGCACGCTGGTGGAGCTTGAAGTTGAAGAACTGCAACTTGAGCGTACGTTATATCTGATTTATCACCGTCAGAAGCATCTTTCTAATGCGATTACTAATTTGCTGGCTTACTGTAACTAAATGAAACCATCATAACGTGTTTTGCTAATAATTATCGTTGGATTATGAAGGTATCTTATAACAGCAAAGAGTTGCTTAGTTCTGCCGTTTGAGTTTGTTAGAATCCCCGCGTTATTGACTGAAAATAAAATACAGGGAACAGATGGCAGAACAACATACCACGACATCTATGGGCGGCGGACAAAAATTACGTCGTGAGCTAAAAGCCCGTCACCTCGCAATGATCGCAATTGGCGGCTCCATCGGAACAGGTTTATTTGTGGCATCCGGTGCCACGGTAGCACAAGCCGGACCAGGTGGAGCTCTCCTCTCTTATGCCATTATTGGATTAATGGTGTATTTCTTAATGACCAGTTTAGGTGAATTGGCAGCTTATATGCCAGTCTCCGGCTCTTTTGCAACCTACGGTGCAAAGTATGTCGATGAAGGCTTTGGTTTCGCATTAGGTTGGAACTACTGGTACAACTGGGCAGTGACTATTGCTGTCGACCTTGTCGCGGCACAACTGGTTATGACTTACTGGTTCCCAGATACCCCAGGCTGGATCTGGAGTGCTATCTTCTTAGCGATCATTTTCTTACTGAATTACATCTCCGTTAAAGGATTTGGTGAAGCAGAATACTGGTTCTCCCTGATTAAAGTCACCACGGTGGTTATTTTTATTATCGTCGGCGTATTGATGATTTTTGGCATCATGAACGGGGCGGAAAATGCGGGTTGGCATAACTGGGAAATTGGTGATGCGCCATTTGCAGGTGGTTTCTCTGCAATGATTGGTGTGGCAATGATTGTTGGGTTCTCATTCCAAGGTACTGAGCTAATTGGTATTGCTGCAGGTGAATCAAAAGATCCTGCGAAAAATATTCCTCGTGCTGTACGTAAAGTATTCTGGCGTATCCTCTTATTCTATATCTTCGCGATTTTAATTATTAGCCTGATCATTCCTTATACTGACCCCAGCTTATTACGTAATGATGTCAAAGATATTAGCGTAAGCCCATTTACCCTAGTGTTTGAGAACGCAGGGTTATTATCAGCAGCTGCTGTGATGAACGCTGTTATTTTAACCGCAGTACTTTCGGCGGGTAACTCGGGTATGTATGCGTCAACCCGTATGCTGTATACCTTAGCCCGCGAAGGTAAAGCCCCGAAGATTTTTGCTCAGCTGTCTAAAGGTGGCGTACCGCGCTATGCATTATTAGCGACAACCGTTATTGCTGGCTTATGTTTCTTAAGCTCAATGTTTGGTAATCAAACCGTTTATCTGTGGTTATTAAATACATCGGGGATGACAGGTTTCATTGCGTGGTTAGGGATCGCTATTAGCCATTATCGTTTCAGAAGAGGCTATATCGCCCAAGGTAAAGATTTAAATGACCTGCCATATCGTTCAGGCTTCTTCCCAGTAGGACCGATTTTTGCCTTTATTCTGTGCTTAGTCATCACGTTAGGACAGAACTACCAAGCTTTCTTAGAAGATAAGATTGACTGGGTAGGTGTGACTGCGACCTATATCGGTATTCCACTGTTTTTAGCTATCTGGTTTGGGTACAAGATAGTGAGAAAAACGTCGATTGTGCGTTATAAAGAGATGAGTTTTCCGTCTTATAGAGAAAACTTAGAGAAGTAATTTTTGCGCTAAAGATAATTAAAAGAACAGTATCGTCATAGGGTAATGTGAGTCAGTTAATTCGCTGACAGCATTACCCTTTTTTTTATCTACAGATGCTTGAACATCCACCAATTCCCCTTCAAAAGATTCAAGTTTTGAATCAAGTCACACAATCGGTCATTGGAACTCATTAATTATTTAATGATGCTATTGATAAGTATTACCATTTGCATTATTGTTACCGCCTGCGAATGAGAGCTAATTACTTATTTGATTTTGCTTCAAAAGTGGTAAACCTCAGAAAGTATCATGACAAAAATAATAATCCTATAGGGCGCATAACCCTAGTGCTGAGCATAAAAATTCATTGTTAAGAAAAGAAATCTCTTGGAGAGTCGGGAATGGTTGTTTTTACTAAAAGAAAAATCGCAGTTAGCATTATTGCGGCTATGACTACAGTACCTGCGTTTGCGGATGATAGCAGCGACAAAATTTTTGTAACGACTGCATCAGGTTACCAGCAAAAAATTGAAGATGCCCCAGCATCAATTTCAGTGGTAACGCGCGAGCAATTAGAGACTAAAGCTTACCGCGATGTCACGGATGCGCTGAAAGATGTTCCAGGTGTATTAGTCACAGGAGGGGGTAGTAGTTCCGATATTAGTATCCGCGGGATGGATGCGAAGTACACCATGATCCTTATCGATGGAAAACGTGTGGATACACGTAGCATTCGACCAAATAGTGATGGTGCAGGTATCGAACAAGGCTGGTTACCACCATTACCTGCTATTGAGCGTATTGAAGTCGTACGTGGTCCTATGTCCTCACTGTATGGTTCTGATGCTATGGGTGGGGTTATCAATATTATTACTCGTCGTGTTCAACAAGAGTGGACAACGAGTTTACGTGCCGATACCACAATTACAGAGCGCAAAAATTCGGGTAATACCGGGCAAGGTAGCTTCTATACATCCGGACCATTAGTTGATGGTTTATTGGGAGTAAAGTTACAAGGTCAATATTCACACCGTAGTGAAGATAAAATTATCGATGGATTTGGTCGCCAAATTATGACAAGTGGTGGCGGTACATTATCACTGACTCCAAATGAGCAAAATGCGTTTGATTTAGACTTTAAAAAAGATAATCAGCATCGTGACTATCGTGAAGGTTATACCGCAGCTCGTGGTGATGGTAGCGGATTTAGCAAGTATGATATGACTCATATGGCTTTAACCCACACTGGTACTTATGATATTGCATCGACGGACACGTATGTTCAGTACGATGAAGCGAAAAACCCAGGTCGTAAAATGACGGCAGAAGATTTAGTCTTCCGTAATCAAAGTGTTTTTTTACTGGGTGATCACAGTGTCAGTATTGGTGGCCAGTACCGTAAAGAAAAGCTAAAAGATCAGAGTAACAAACTACCGGGAAATAGTGAGCTAGATAGATACAGCTGGGCATTATTTGCAGAAGATGAATGGTTAATGACAAATGATTTTGCATTAACTGGTGGTCTGCGAATGGATAATGATGAAAACTACGGTGCGCATTGGACTCCTCGTTTATATGGTGTTTGGCATGCAGATGAGCAGTGGACAATTAAAGGTGGTGTCTCTACTGGCTATAAAGCACCAAGCTTACGTGAATCATCTGCAAATTGGGGACAAGCAACTGGTGGCAATAAAGGGAATGCGATTATTTATGGTAATCCTGACTTAAAACCAGAAAAAAGTATTACAGAAGAAATTGGCGTTATCTGGAATAACCAAGATAACCTAACTGCTGGAGTTACTATTTATAATACTGATTTCAAAGATAAGATTACGGAAATCAGACGTTGTGATAACAGCATTGACACGATTAGAGATTGTACTTTAGCGGATGGTGAAGGGGATACTCCAGGCAAACCTTACCGTTTTGTTAGCGATAAAGCCAACGTCGACAAAGCAAGAATGCAAGGTGTTGAAGTGACCTTCAACTGGGGAATTCTTGATAACCTCGAGTTTGCAGCGAACTATACCTATACCCACACAGAACAAAAAAGTGGGGTGAATAAAGGTAAACCGTTGAGTAAACAGCCTAAACACATGGTAAATACCACCTTGACTTGGGATACAACAGAAGATTTACAAACGTGGGGTCGTATGAATTTCCGTAGTGAAACTTCAGACTATCAAGGTCGTGGCCAGCAAATGACTAAAGGTACACCATCTTATGCCCTGTTTGACCTTGGTACGAGTTATAAATTGAGTAAAAATGCCAATATAGTTGGTGGTGTTTATAACGTATTGGATCGTCGTGTCGATAAAGGGACATATGGTGCTGAATTAGAAGGTCGTCGTTATAATATCGGTATCAACTACAACTTCTAATTAGATAATTAATTTTTTATCAATGTAAGCCCTTTGGTTTGTCGCCAAAGGGCTTTTTTGTACTATTATTCAAAAAGAAAATCAGTAATTCAGAAATAAAGATATAGTCATTCGAGCGTAATAGAGTGAATCTACCATACTGTTATGGAGTCTAGTAGGAACAGATTATGCCCAAACTTACCCGCTATTTTAGTGCTTGCTGTTTGAGTGTTTTATTATTCATTAGTAGCGTTTCTTACGCGCTTGCAGGGGATCCCGGACCATACCGATTAGTGTTCCTCGATATATCACAATCACCGTATCAAGATGGTCAAAAGTTATTAATCGAATTACGCAAAATGGAACGACTCTCATCAGTGCAGCGAGAAGCCTGTTTTATGTGTAATGGCAGTGATGATGGTGATTCTGATGTGGAAGTGTTGTATGTCTATTCGGTTCCTGTCGGGCTATCGATTGAAACGTTACGTAAAGCGGTAAATGGTGATGTTGCTGCGAGAAACAGTATGCAGCTTGTATTAGGTAATTTTAAGGATCAGTATGATTATGGCGTGGATGGTTTACTGATTTATAACCATCAAGAAGGCAAAGTCACTGTTTATACTATGGACAATAAAGTGGGTAGCGAGCTTCAATCTGAAACGAAGGCGGTAAAAAGTAAATTATTGCATTCAAGCTTAGATATGCTTTTGGAAAAGAGTGCAGCAAAATTAGATAGACCGGTTTAGTATTTTGTATGGGCTAACCGAGAGGTTTAAATTGCGATAATCCCCATAAAAACTTGTCATATTAGTTAGTGGAACAAAAAGTCCAAAATTATCAAAATTTCTCATAAAAAAGAGGGCACTTTGTTAACAAATTGGCTTGCTATTTACAGGTATGACGTGCAAAATGCGCGGACTAAAAAATGACTGATGCCTGATAAAAACCGGCATCGGTTTTTTTGCTTTTTAGGGTTCTTTCATTTTAACGGGGCCGGATATCAGGCCGGATAGATAAATAAATATTTACGTGTAGCGAATATTTCATGCTACAGCTTTGAGGAATGCTTTTATGGCTTACTTTTTTGCACTGGCAGCAGGGCCGAGCGGTCGTCGTTGCCGCATTGATGACTACGGAGCAAACACCGGCTTCGCACAGACGCTTTTTCACTTCTCATCGTTCTTCTCTGCTTATAGACAGATGCAAAGTCTTCCCAGTAACTGTCGATTGAGTCGAAGTACTCAATCGAAAGTTATGGGAGGGCTTTATCATGCAAAATAATTCCGTACCTTTAGATATCGGCCACAACCAAACTGGCGCCAATAACCGAGTTCAACTTGCGAAAACATTAACACTTGTGCAAGTCGTCATGATCGGTATTGCGTATATTCAGCCAATGACTATTTTTGATACTTTCGGAATGGTATCAGATAAGACTGGTGGTCACGTCCCGACTTCATACATTATTGCACTGGCTGCGATACTGTTTACTGCACTGAGCTACGGTAAGCTGGTAAAACGCTTCCCATCCGCTGGTTCAGCGTATACTTATGCCCAGAAATCAATGAGTCCACATATTGGTTTCCTTGTGGGTTGGACATCTTTGCTGTCCTACATTTTCATGCCAATGATTAACATTTTATTGGCGAAAATCTATTTACAAGATATTTTCCCGAATGTTGAACCTGCGTTCTTTGTGATTGGCTTAGTTATTTTAATGACGGCTGCTAACTTACGGGGTATCAACGTAATTGCAAACCTAAGTACGGTTATTGCGATTATCCAAATAGGGGTAATGGCCGTCTTTACTGGTTTAGTGATCCACGGCGTTTCAAATGGTGAAGGTTCAGGGGAGATCTGGACATTTAATCCATTTGCGAATGAAAAAACGGAATTGATCCCACTGATTGCAGGGGCGACGATACTCTGTTTCTCATTCTTAGGCTTTGATGGGTTAAGTTCACTGTCAGAAGAAACGCCAAACGCAGGTAAAGTCATCCCTCGTGCTATTTTCCTAACAGCGCTGATTGGTGGTGTGATCTTTATTACTGTTTCATTCTTCTTACAACAATTTTTCCCAGATGTTTCACGTTTTGCGAATATTAACGAAACACAGCCAGACATCATGCGGTTTGTCGCAGGATCGTTCTTCCAAGCGATTATTCTCGTGTTCTCCTGCGTTACTGTATTAGCATCGGGCATGGCTGCCCATGCGGGGAGTGCGCGTTTGATGTATGTTATGGGGCGTGATGGCGTATTCCCAGAGAAAATCTTTGGTTACGTGAGCCCAACATGGCGTACACCAGCGTATAACGTTCTGTTAGTTGGTTTCTTAGCTCTCGGCGCTATCTGGTTTGAGATGGATTTCGCCACCGCGTTAATTAACTTTGGTGCACTGATTGCATTTACTTTCGTGAACATCTCAGTGATCAGCCAGTTCTTTATTCGTGAACGCCGTATTAAAGGCTTTAAGAACATCATGAACTATTTGATATTACCGATCATCGGTACCCTCACAGTCTGTGTGCTGTGGTTGAATATCGAAGAAGATTCAATGGTTTATGGTTTGATTTGGACGGCGGTTGGTTTGGTGTATATGGCGGTGTTGACTCGGATGTTCCGTAGGCCTATGCCGCAGATGAGCGACGTTTAGATATATTCTTCATACTTCGCGCTGTAGCGTTGTTGGCTGCACGCGCTAGCCCTAGTCACATACTTATGTATGCTCCTAGGGGCTAGCTTGCTTGCCGCCTAGCTACAACACGAATTATTTTGAATGCATGTAAGTATCAAAATAATTTAACGGCAAACGGCAAACGGCAAACGGCAAACGGCAAACGGCAAACGGCAAACGGCAAACTACGAACTGAAATTGAAGACTAATAAAAACAGCACCATTGGGTGCTGTTTTTGTTTCTGAAGGGGATTAATAATTTCTTAACATATTAATCTTATGTGATATTGTGAAAGGATATTAATGGCAATACCCTGACAGGAAGGCATGAGATGAATGATGTAAAAAATCCTGAGAACCAACGACTATTACTCACACTCAGGAACATTGTTGGCAAAAAAAATATCCTTACCGAACCCCATAAAACAGAACGTTATCGTAAAGGCTTTCGCTCCGGTGTAGGGGATGCCATTGCTGTTGTTTTTCCAACCACGTTATTAGAGCAATGGTATGTGTTTAAAGCCTGTGTCGAAGCCGATAAAGTCGTCATTATGCAAGCGGCAAATACAGGGTTAACTGAAGGTTCAACGCCAAGTGGTTATGATTATGATCGTGATATCGTGATTATTAGCACATTGCGTTTGAACCAAATACAAGTCCTGCCTGAATTTAACCAAGTGGTTGCGATGCCAGGTAGTACCCTCTATGACCTCGAAAAAATTCTCAAACCGCTGGGTCGTGAACCCCATTCATTAATTGGTTCTTCTTGCATTGGCGCCTCTGTTGTTGGTGGTATTTGCAACAGTTCAGGCGGTTCATTAGTACGCCGAGGACCCGCCTATACTGAGCTTGCGTTATACGGGCGAGTGAATGAAGATGGTACTGTTGAATTGGTCAACCATTTAGGGATCGCATTGGGTGATACACCAGAAGAGATCCTGACCAACTTACAAAATCGTCGCTACAGTAGCGAAGATGTGGAAAACAGTGAAAAATTAGCATCTGACCATGAATACGCAACGCGGGTACGTGATGTGGATGCCGATACACCTTCTCGTTTTAATGCGGATGAGCGCCGACTATTTGAAGCGTCAGGTTGCGCCGGTAAATTAGCTGTGTTTGCCGTACGTTTAGACACGTTCCCTGCGGATAAAGCAACACAAGTTTTCTATATTGGCTCGAACAATCCCGATGTGCTTGAAGATATCCGTCGCCATATTCTCAGTGAATTTGAAAATTTACCTGTTGCAGGTGAATACATGCATCGCGGTTGTTTTGATATTGCGGAAATATACGGCAAAGATACGTTCTTAATGATAGATAAGTTTGGCACAGATAAAATGCCTACGTTCTTCACAATTAAAGGACGTATGGACGCTGTGCTGAATAAAGTTCCATTGCTCCCATCAAACTTAATTGACCGAACTATGCAGCTGTTAAGCAAGCTTTGGCCTTCTCATTTACCGCCTAGAATGAAACAATTCCGAGATAAATATGAGCACCATTTGATGCTTAAAATGGCAGGCGATGGGATTGATGAAGCAAAAGTTTGGCTGAAATCATTCTTTGCAACCGCGGATGGTGGTTATTTTGAATGCACGCCAGAAGAGGGCGCAAAAGCATTCTTGCATCGATTTGCCGCAGCGGGGTCAGCGGTACGCTATCATGCTGTACATAATAAAGATGTTGAAGACGTCTTACCGTTAGATATTGCATTGAGACGTAATGACCGTGATTGGTTTGAAAAGTTACCGCCAGAGATAGAAAACCTCATTGTGCATAAGCTATATTGCGGACACTTTATGTGCCACGTAATGCACCAAGACTATGTCTTGAAAAAAGGTGTCGATCCAAAAGAGTTAAAACAAAAAATGTTGGAATTACTGGATGCGCGTGGCGCTCAGTATCCAGCAGAACACAATGTTGGACATCTGTATAAGGCACCAGAACAACTAAAATCGTTCTACAAAGAGTCAGACCCGACGAACACCATGAATCCAGGGTTGGGCAAGACAACCAAGCGCAAACATTGGGAAGGGGATTGTGGTTGCGACCACTAATCAAATAATTGCAATTTAATGGGCAGGTTTTCTGCCCATTTTTATTTTTATCGCTGGTTATTAACTTGCTAATTCATAGGCATAGTTTACTAATGCTTTTAATTGCTGGCAGCGTTTCTCATCTTCATGATGCACGTCCATAAGCAATTGAATCTGTTGTAAATAGTCGGTTAAACGCGCTTCGGTAAAATAGTCACGGCGATGCTGCAACCAACGTTGCTGCTCATCATAGGATAACGTGGACGGGTAGTTTCGTGCTTTATAGCGGAAGAATAACTCTTTCATACGTTTATCTTCAAAACTAAGATCTAACGCAGGTAAATTTTGCGGTGCTGTTTCGCGAATAATATCCATTGTGGAGCGATCTGAAGGACTGAAAAAGCCATTATAGATTTGGCTATCCACGTCATTTGATTCTTCAAATTGTTGACCTACGCTAAATAGTTCAATCAGTTTATTTCGGACATCCGGATTTTTGCGCAGCAGTTCTAAATTACGCATGCACAGATCCCGATCCAGCCCAGTACGTTCAGCATCAACGGTACGTAATGTGTTGATTGGCGCAAGGATTGGGCACTTATTGATATGCACTAATTTGATTGGAACTGGCAGGTCATCCCCGAGTTCAGCTTTAGGGGTGTACAAGCGTTCACGAAGTTCATCAGCACTTAATGTTAGCAGTGGTGACATATCGCCAGAGAGGTCACACATAATCACCGCATTTTTATTCTCAGGATGCCATGCTAGTGGAGTCACTAAGCTTACGTATGAACGTAAGGCACCAAACATCCCCGACACATGCACTAATGGGGTCATATCCACAATATCAATCAGCTGGTTAACTTTATTTTTATTTCTTAGCTGATAGAAATAGTCAAACATGCGTGGCTGTGCCTGTTTCAACAATTTTGCCATATTGATGGTGGCTAAAACGTCGGACATCGCATCATGAGCATTTTCATGGGAAACGCCATTGGCTTTGGTGAGATGCTCTAAACGTAAGCTAGGTAACCCATCATCGTTTTCTGGCCAGTTAATTCCTTCAGGGCGCAATGCGAAACACGCACGTAATGCATCCAATAAATCCCAGCGAGAATTACCTTGTTGCCAGCTATAGGCATACGGGTCATAAAAATTACGGTAAAAAATATTTCGAGTGACTTCATCATCAAAGCGAATGTTGTTGTAGCCCATAATGCAGGTGTTCGGCACGCTAAATGCCTGATGAATACGTTTGGCAAACTCGGCTTCATTTACACCATTTGCCATAGCGGTTTGCGGGGTAATCCCCGTTATCATTACAGCTTCCGGCTGAGGAAGATAATCATCCGTAGGTTTACAGTAAAATACTTCAGGTTCACCGATGATGTTGAAATCTAAGTCTGTTCGCACACCAGCAAATTGAGCAGGGCGATCGAGAACCGGATTCTTACCAAATGTTTCATAGTCATGAATAAAGAAGGTTGGCTGGTTATGATTATTTTTCAAAATGAGGTCCATCGTCGATTTAGGTGAGTAATGCAAGCGTATAACCGTTTGAAGGCTATGGTAAACCATCTGGCAGAAAATCTAAACTTATGTGGAAGTTACTCGTGAAGAAAATGATATTCCTATTGCATGAATCATACTGCGGCACGTTTTTAACGTTGGATCCCAAGGGATAGAGTGTGATAGCGCGTTTCTCGTCGTCAGCGTGATGACTGTGCGATACCGATTCACGCTTCAATAGCATCTTCATGATGATAAAATTCAGTCTTCCCTGAGTATGCTCGCAAATTAAGGGCTAAAGACGCATTGGTAATGCAAATCATTAAATTCAAATTAATAAAATTGTGAATGTAACTTGTAAGGTGACTATGGAAGAAGGTATTGTGTTAATAGACAATACATTTTGATTATTGAATAGAGGATTTTAAACATGGAAAACGCTAACAAACCAACTTTCCAAAATGTGCTGGAATTTGTGCGTATGTTTCGTCGTAAAAATAAAATTCGTCGCGAAATCACGGATAATGAAAAAAAAATTCGTGATAACCAAAAACGTGTTTTGCTGTTAGATAACCTTAGTGAATATATTAAGCCGGGCATGTCTATTGAAGATATCCAAGCCATTATTGCCAATATGCGTAGCGACTATGATGACCGCGTAGACGATTACATCATTAAAAATGCGGAGCTTTCTAAAGAACGCCGTGAAATCTCTAAGAAGCTTAAAGAGATGGGTGATTTACCACGTATTGATGTGAAATAAACCCTAAAAAATTCAGTTTTAAGATGCCTCGTTGTGATGTTTTAAACCCAGCGGGGCATTTTTTTATTCTTATAACGCGCATTGAAGAATATGAGGCAAAAAAAAGCCCCGATATACTATCGAGGCTATTTATTATATGTCTAACTCATTAGACACTAGCGGGTTTTGCCATTTCTGATGTGGCAACATTCGCTGCCACATGACCACCTGCACCTTTAGATTCAAAGGTTGATGGCTCACGTTGATACTCTTTAATTTCAAAGTCGGAAGCCATCACCGCAGGGGCTGGGGCTTTCGTCATTGGTGAGTATGCATGACATTTGTGTAAGCTAAGCGCGTTTGATGTTGAAACAGCATCGACCACTGTTGTTTCAACTACTGTTGCCGTAGCAACCTTCGTTTCAACGACGACATCCGCCACCGCAGGTTCAGAAATCTCTTTGATTTCTTCAACGACAGGTGTTTCAACAATTGTATCAACAACCGTTTGAACGACATCAGTTTTTTCTGTTTCAGTAACGTCAGCAATGACGCTTTCCAGGACAGTATTGCTTTCTACGGCAATGGTCTCAATAGATTCAGCGACAACATGAGTCTCAGTTTCTACTTTTGGTGTCTCAACGACAGTTTCAGTAACGACTGGGGTCTCAATGTGTTCTGATTTCACTTCAACCTGTTCCACCGGCGCTTGAATTGCAGCTGGAGCCTGAACCGTGTTTTGTTGTTCTAGCATTTCTTCATTGGTCATGATAGCCATGCTTTCTTGTTGAGGCTGAACAACAGGGTAACGAATAAATACTTTACCAGACGCTAATTCAGGGGAGGCTACAGCCGCCGCTAAAGGCATTGGTGATTTATTCAGATGACGCTCATCACGGTAACGACGACGACGCTGACCACTCACACGCAGATGGCGTGGTGAACGACGAGAACGACGTGGGATAATGGTGTCTTGTTTCTCATCATCATCCTGTTGCTCTGAGTTAACCGCCAAATTGTCATCTGCGTTCAACGTGACATTATCGTGTTTTTTCTCAACATTAACGGTTGAAGGAAGTGCCGCCATTGGCGTAGCTGGCATCTCTGCAACAATTGCAGTCTCTGTCGTTTGCTCATTATCAGTCACACGGATTTTTTGTGTTAACTGACGGCGTTGACGACGAGGTGCTACTGGACGCTGCTCTTCTTCATCTTTTTCTACAACGGTATTGTCAACAGCAGCTTGTTGGCTATCTTGTTGAGTTTTCGCTGTTTGTTGTTGGCGTTTCTCATCTTGACGGCGACGACGTTCTGCACGTTGCTCACGGCGTTGTTGATTATCGCGGTTTGCAGTGTCTGTCGTTTGCTCATCAACTTGGTTCGTATTTTTGTTATTACGACCCTTATTGCGATTTGCTGCATCTTCAGACTGCGCATTACGATTATTACGATTGTCTCGGTTATCACGATTTTCGCGGTTATCACGATTTTCGTAATTATCATCGCGGTCACGGCGATTGTTATTACGGCGATCGTTATTACGGCGACGGTCATTATTACGGCGACGATCATTATTGTTTGGGCGCGCTTTTTGCGCTGGTTGTTCAACCACTTTTTCTTCTTCGGCAAATAGACCTTTAAAGAAAGCTGCGATTTTACTGAATAAACCAACGTTAGGTTGCTCGTCTGTTTTTGGACGGGCTGGCGCTTTAGATGGAGGCTCTTTTTGTTTCAGTGCAGGCACTTCAACAGGTTCTTGTAGTGCAAATGCTGAAATAGCAGGTTGCTCAGGGGCTTTACGCTCGCTTGTTGGCTCTTCGCCTTGATTCAGCGTTTCCGTTTCATGGTATTGCGCTAAGTTGTAGCTCAGAGTCTGAACTTCTTCACCTTTACGAATACGGATGACATGGAAATGCGGTGTTTGCATCTGATCGTTAGGGACTATCACAACACGAACGTTGCGCTGGCGCCGTTCAATCTCAGTGACAGCTTGGCGTTTTTCGTTTAACAGATACGACGCGATTTGTACGGGAACAATCGCATGCACTTCATGGGTATTTTCTTTCAGTGCTTCTTCTTCAATTAAACGCAGTACAGACAGCGACAGCGATTCATTATCACGGATAGTTCCGGTACCCGAACAGCGTGGGCAGACGTGATGGCTAGATTCACCCAAAGATGGGCTAAGACGCTGGCGAGACATCTCTAACAGACCAAAACGTGAAATACGAGCAATTTGAATACGCGCACGGTCTTGACGAACTGCTTCGCGTAGACGGTTTTCAACTTCACGCTGATGGCGAACTGGGGTCATATCGATAAAGTCGATAACAATTAGACCACCTAAGTCACGTAAGCGTAATTGACGTGCAATCTCATCAGCGGCTTCAAGGTTAGTATTGAATGCGGTTTCTTCGATATCGCCACCACGGGTTGAACGTGAGGAGTTGATATCGATAGCCGTTAAGGCTTCCGTTGTATCGATAACTAACGCACCACCTGAAGGTAAACGGACTTCACGTTGGAACGCTGACTCGATTTGAGATTCAATTTGATAGTGGCTAAACAGTGGAACATCGCCGCTATAATGTTTAATTTTACTTGCAAAATCGCCACGACCAATTGCTTCGATATGGTTACGCGCCATTTCAACCACTTTCGGGTTGTCGATCAGAATTTCACCGATATCAGGACGTAAGTAATCGCGGAAAGCACGAACGATAACGTTGCTTTCTTGGTGGATTAAGAATGGAGCAGGGCGGTTTTCTGCTGCTTTTTGAATCGCTTCCCAATGGCGTAAGCGATACAGTAAATCTTGTTGTAGTGATTCTGCTGATTTGCCAACGCCCGCGGTACGAACGATTAATCCCATACCATCTGGGATTTCTAAGCAAGATAGTGCTTCTTTTAATTCTGTGCGGTCTTCACCTTCGATGCGGCGGGAAATACCACCTGCACGAGGGTTATTAGGCATGAGAACTAAATAACTTCCCGCTAAGCTGATAAATGTGGTTAAGGCAGCACCTTTGTTACCACGTTCTTCTTTATCAACTTGAACAATAACTTCTTGGCCTTCTTTCAGAACATCTTTGATGTTCGGACGACCTTGAGAGTGATAATTGCTTGGGAAGTATTCGCGAGCGATCTCTTTGATAGGCAGGAAACCGTGTCTTTCAGCGCCATAATCAACAAAAGCAGCTTCAAGGCTTGGTTCAATACGGGTAATTTTACCTTTGTAAATGTTGGCTTTTTTTTGCTCATGACCTGGGCTTTCAATATCCAAATCGTAGAGTCGTTGCCCGTCAACAAGGGCAACACGCAACTCTTCCTGTTGAGTTGCGTTGATTAGCATTCTTTTCATGTTGTTACTTACTCATTATTTTTTAAATAATAAAGAGCAGCGAAAGAAAGAGCTACTGTAAACCGATGGCCTCATGATTTTTACAAAGCCGTCTACCTCTCGGCAGTCGTTCGTATAGAGACGCGCAGTATTCGGTGAACCTGATTTTTAGATTAAAAATTCAGCGTTCTTAATCAGGATGCCGTAAATTTCTTAGAAAACGGAGACTCCCAACCCAATAAGCTAAAATTCGTTGCTCGCTAATTTACTTGATCTTGTTAGATGTCTTACGCCATTGCAGCATCGTTACGCCATCAAATAATAAATTCCTACAGTATTACGTCTAACTTGTATTCTACTAGCTAAAAATAATTATAGCTGAAAGTGCAAAAACACCTAAAGCTAACATAGCAAAGCCAATTTTCGTTTTTAAACATCTTGGCAGCGCTTATTATTCCATTGCCAAGTGCATTATAGCAAGCGCAACGTAAGTTATATGGAAATTTTATTAAGAAATTGAGCCGATCATCTAGAAATTGACCAATTTAAAAAAAAACATAAAAAAATTCGTGGAGTCGGTATGATATACCCACGTAAGTGAGACTATTTATTCATCAATTAGAGTTAACGCATTCCCGAATGAAAACAGAAAACCGAGTCCAATTTATTGATATTAGCGATGACGAAGCAGGGCAGCGCATTGATAATTTCTTGCTGAGCAAGTTAAAAGGTGTTCCTAAGAGCATGATTTATCGCATCATCCGTAAAGGTGAAGTGCGTGTCAACAAAGGGCGAATTAAGCCAGAATACAAATTACTGGAAGGGGATCAAGTTCGTGTCCCGCCTGTGCGTGTCGCTGAGCGTGAAACAGCACCAGTTTCAGCAAAATTAGATAAAGTGGCGGCGTTAGCTGATTGTATTCTTTATGAAGACGAATCCATTTTAGTGATCAATAAGCCATCCGGAACCGCAGTGCATGGCGGCAGCGGATTAAGCTTTGGTGTTATTGAAGGATTGCGAGCGTTGCGCCCAGAAGCACGTTTTCTGGAGTTAGTGCATCGCTTAGACCGAGATACATCAGGCATTTTATTGGTGGCTAAAAAGCGCTCGGCATTACGCGCACTTCATGAGCAGCTGCGTTTAAAACAGATGCAGAAAGATTATTTAGCGTTAGTTCGTGGTAACTGGCAGTCTCACACGAAAGTTGTTCAAGCACCATTATTAAAAAATATTTTGCAAAGTGGTGAGCGTATTGTTCGTGTAAGCAGTGAAGGTAAACCTTCTGAAACGCGTTTTAAAGTTGAAGAGCGTTTTGAAAACGCGACGTTGGTAAAAGCGAGTCCAGTGACTGGTCGTACTCATCAAATTCGTGTCCATACGTTACATGCGGGGCATCCAATTGCTTTTGATGATCGTTATGGTGATAAACAGTTTGATAGTCAACTTGCCGATACAGGGTTAAAACGTCTATTCCTGCATGCGTATGCCCTAAAATTTACTCACCCAAAATCTGGGGAAGAAATGCGCGTTGTTGCGCCACTGCATAATGATTTAAATCAGTGTCTCAAAGTGTTGAGAGCTAAAAAAGCACAATAATGGTGTGTAAGCGTTAGCTGACATCAACATGTCAGCTAACCTTGTCATCTAGTCTAGGAGTGGATTCACATCATGCTGGCGTAACATTTCCAGCAATAAAATTGTGGGCAAGCCAATTAATGTGTTTGGATCTCGTCCTGATAACTTATCAAATAGGCTAATACCCAACCCTTCCGATTTAAAACTACCTGCACATTGGTACGGTTCATCTTTATGTAAATACTGGGTGATTTCTTCATCCGTTAACTGTCTAAAATAGACATCGAAGGGCTCACACTGAACATTAAATGTACCCGTTGTGCTATCTAATAAGCAAAGCCCAGTATAAAAAGTGACTCGATGACCTGACGCAGCTTTGAGCTGCTTAAACGCATTCTCAAAATTGTGCGGTTTTCCGACGATCTTATCGTCAATGACACAAACTTGGTCAGAGCCGATAATCAGGTGTTGAGGGTATTGTTGAGACAACGCCTTGGCTTTTTCGTGAGATAAACGTATCACTAAAGCTTGAGCCGATTCCTGTAGTATAGGGGTTTCATCAATATTGGGCGCCGCCGCTAGAAAAGGGATGCCTAGCTTTTTCAGCAACGCTTGTCGGTATTCAGAGGTTGATGCCAAAATAATCGATTTCATGATTTTTCTCGAAACTCGTAGCCAAAAGGGTTAACTCATTTTAAACTATATCCGCTTAACCGGCGATTTTTTGGTGAAAAGGCGAGTTTATCCCGCCTTTTTCTTTGACTATAGTTCATTACAAAGTTAATATGCGCGCCTTATGCAAAAGGTAAAATTACCCCTGACTATCGATGCGCAGCGTGCAGCTCAGAAAAACCTCGACTATGTCGGGAGTTATACACCTGAGCAAGTAGCACGAATTGCCGAATCAGTAGTCAGTGTAGATAGTGATGTTGAAAGCAAATTATCATTTAAAATTGATAATCAGCGCTTGACGGTCATAGAGGGACATTCTGAAGTGGATGTCACCCTACAATGCCAACGTTGCGGAAAAAATTTCAAACATCATGTCTACGTATCGTATTGTTTTAGTCCTGTCGTCAATGACGAAAAGGCCGAAGCATTACCGGAACAGTATGAACCAGTTTATGTAGATGAATTTGGTGAAATAAATTTGCTGGGAATGTTAGAAGATGAAATAATTCTATCCCTACCAGTGGTTCCGGTTCATGATTCTGAACACTGTGAAGTGTCCGAAGCGGACATGGTGTATGGTGAACTACCTCCTGAGGTAGAGAAACCAAATCCATTTGCCGTATTAGCCAGTTTAAAGAAAAGTACTTAAGGAGTAAGGTCAATGGCCGTACAACAGAATAAACCAACTCGTTCAAAACGCGGTATGCGTCGTTCACATGATGCACTGACTGCTACCCTAGTTTCTGTAGATAAAACTTCCGGTGAAACTCACCTGCGTCACCATGTGACTGCAGATGGTTACTACCGTGGCCGTAAGGTTATCAGCAAGTAATTGTTGATACTTTGGCTAGTCTAACCATCGCGTTAGATGCCATGGGCGGGGATGTTGGTCCCCGCGTCACGGTGCCTGCTGCATTGCAGGCACTGGCATCTAATCCAGCATTAAAATTACTGCTTGTCGGTCAACCCGAAGCCATTCATCCTTTGCTTGCACAACAAAGTGCGGAGCAACTTTCGCGTATCGAAATCATCCCAGCTGAAAACGTTATTGCAAGCGATGCTAAGCCATCTCACGCAATTCGCCAAAGTAAAGGGACGTCAATGCGAGTGGCGTTGGAGTTAGTCAAGACAGGTCAAGCTCAAGCTTGCGTGAGCGCAGGTAATACGGGTGCGCTGATGGGATTGGCTAAATTGATGTTAAAATCAATTGAAGGCATTGAACGCCCTGCGTTAATGACTATTCTGCCAAACCAAAAGAAAGGTAAAACCGTTGTCCTCGATTTAGGGGCTAACGTAAATTGCAGTAGTGAAATGCTTGTGCAATTTGCAGTAATGGGCTCAGTGATGGCAGAAGAAGTTGCCAACATCAGTCAACCTAAAGTCGCTTTACTCAATATTGGCGAAGAAGAGAGTAAAGGGCTGGACAATATCCGCGAAGCCGCCGCTTTGTTGAAAGAAACGGCATCAATTAATTACATTGGTTATGTTGAAGGCAATGAATTGCTGACAGGAAAAACGGATGTATTAGTGTGTGACGGCTTCGCAGGTAATGTCTCACTAAAAACAATGGAAGGTGTTATTCGAGTCATTCTTTCATTGTTGAAATCAGCCGGTGAAGAGAACAAAAAAAGCAGTTGGTTTATGCAACTCGCTAAGAAATGGTTAAAAAAACGGCTAATGAAGCGTTTTGGGGATATGAACCCCGACCAGTATAACGGCGCGACTCTGTTAGGATTAAAAGGCATTGTCATCAAAAGTCATGGTGCAGCGAATGAAAGCGCGTTTAAAGCCGCAATTGATCGTGCCGTGCAGGCTATTGAGCGACAAGTTCCTGAAAGAATAACAGCTCGACTTAATATTGTTTTACCCAGGAGTGATCAATAACCTATGTACAGTAAAATATTAGGAACAGGCAGCTATTTGCCATCGCAAGTTCGTACCAATGCTGATCTGGAAAAAATGGTTGATACTTCTGATGAATGGATTGTAACGCGTACTGGTATTAAAGAGAGACGAATTTCAGCTGACGATGAGAATGTGTCTACAATGGGTTTCCAAGCTGCAAAAAATGCATTGGAAATGGCACAAGTCGACAGCAGTGAAATTGGTTTAATTATCGTTGCAACCACTTCCGCGACACACGCATTTCCAAGTGCGGCTTGCCAGATTCAGCAAATGTTGGGAATTAATGACTGTGCGGCATTTGACGTTGCAGCAGCGTGTGCTGGTTTCACCTATGCTATTAGTATTGCTGATCAGTTTATTAAAACGGGCATGACCAAAAAAGCACTGGTGATTGGCGCTGATGCGTTATCAAAAACCTTAGACCCGAATGATCGCGGGACGATTATTCTGTTTGGTGATGCAGCGGGTGCTGTGGTGATTGGTGCATCTGAAGAGCCAGGTATTATTTCTACGCATTTACATGCAGACGGTCGTTATGGTGATTTGCTCTCTTTACCAAATCGCAGTCGCTGTTCAGATGATCAAGCATACTTGTCCATGACAGGTAACGAAGTATTCAAAGTTGCAGTGCGTGAATTAGCCCACATTGTTGATGAAACATTGGCAAATAACGACATTGCAAAAGAAGAACTTGATTGGTTAGTGCCACATCAAGCAAATTTAAGAATTATTTCTGCGACAGCGAAAAAATTGGATATGACCATGGATAAAGTGGTTGTTACGCTGGATCGTCACGGAAATACTTCTGCAGCATCAGTCCCTACCGCATTAGATGAAGCGGTGCGCGATGGTCGCATCCAACGTGGTCAATTAGTGCTATTAGAAGCATTTGGCGGCGGTTTTACTTGGGGCTCTGCACTCGTTCGTTTTTAATTTACTGAGAAAACAGACATGACACAATTTGCTATGGTATTCCCGGGACAGGGTTCCCAGTCTTTAGGAATGTTAGCTGGCTTAGCTGAACAAAATAAGCTGGTTAAAGAGACATTTGCTGAAGCCTCTGAAGCATTGGGTTACGATCTCTGGGCATTAGTCCAAAATGGACCAGAAGAAGAATTAAATAAAACATGGCAGACTCAGCCTGCATTATTAGCAGCGTCTGTTGCTATCTTCCGTGTTTGGCAAGAAAAAAATGGCAAAATGCCCGCTTTAATGGCTGGTCATAGCCTCGGTGAATATTCTGCATTAGTGTGCGCTGGCGTGATTGATTTCAAACAGGCTATCAAATTGGTAGAGCTGCGTGGTCGATTGATGCAAGAAGCTGTTCCAGAAGGGACTGGCGCAATGTATGCAATTATCGGTTTAGATAACGAATCTATCGAGAAGGCATGCCAAGACGCAGCGCAAGGGCAGGTTGTATCCCCTGTCAACTTTAACTCTCCTGGACAAGTGGTTATTGCGGGTGAGAAAGCGGCTGTTGAACGTGCGGGTGCAGCATGTAAAGAAGCGGGTGCCAAACGTGCGTTACCATTATCTGTTAGCGTACCTTCTCATTGTGCATTAATGAAGCCAGCCGCAGATAAATTAGCTGATGCATTAGACAAAATTGAATTTTGTGAGCCGACCTATCCAGTTATTAATAACGTTGATGTTAAAATGGAGACGTCTGCAAAAAATATCCGTGATGCATTAGTGCGCCAATTGTATAATCCGGTGCGCTGGACTGAAACAGTCGAATTCATGGCAGAACAAGGCATTGAGCAATTGGTTGAAATGGGTCCAGGCAAAGTTCTGACTGGTCTAACCAAGCGAATTGTCTCTAATTTAACTGCCGTTGCAGTCAATGATCCTGTATCATTAGACTCGGCTTTAGAAACTATCTGAGGACGACAATGAGCTTTGAAGGAAAAATTGCACTAGTCACTGGTGCTAGCCGTGGAATCGGTAAAGCGATTGCTTTAACCTTAGCGTCACGCGGCGCGACTGTTATCGGTACTGCAACCAGCGAAAAAGGCGCGGAAGCGATTACTGCCTATTTAGAAGGTAAAGGTAAAGGCTTAGCGTTAAATGTGACAGATCCAGCATCAATTGAAGAAACATTGACCCAGATCCGTGCGGAATTTGGCGAAATCGATATTTTAGTTAATAATGCTGGTATTACGCGTGATAACTTATTGATGCGCATGAAAGATGATGAGTGGCAAGATATTATTGACACTAATCTTTCATCCGTTTACCGTTTGTCTAAATCCGTTTTGCGTGCCATGATGAAAAAACGTTGTGGGCGTATTATTTCTATTGCATCTGTTGTGGGTGTGATGGGAAATGCGGGACAAACAAACTACGCGGCAGCGAAAGCTGGGCTGATCGGTTTTAGTAAATCATTAGCTCGTGAAGTCGCTTCTCGTGGTATCACTGTTAACGTTGTAGCGCCTGGTTTTATCGAAACTGATATGACTAAGGCATTGACAGACGAACAACGTGCAGGCATTTTATCTCAGGTTCCTGCGGATAGACTGGGTGATGCACAAGAAATTGCCAGTGCTGTAGCATTTTTAGCTTCTGACGAAGCTGCTTACATCACAGGTGAAACATTGCATGTCAATGGTGGCATGTACATGATCTAAAGAAATGAGGGAACCATTTGCATTTTTTTGTGTTATCTAATGCAAAATAATGCAAAATAATGGTTTCAACAGCCGGGATTGGGTTGTATCTTTTCCTGTATTTCATAAACTACGAAAACCATCGCGAAAGCGAGTTTTGATAGGAATTTTAATAGTATGAGCACTATCGAAGAACGCGTTAAGAAAATCATCGTTGAACAACTGGGTGTTAAAGAGGAAGAAGTTGTAAATACAGCTTCATTTGTTGATGACTTGGGCGCTGATTCTCTTGACACAGTAGAACTGGTTATGGCTCTGGAAGAAGAGTTCGATTGCGAAATCCCTGACGAAGAAGCTGAAAAGATCACTACAGTACAGGCTGCAATTGACTACGTCAAAGCATCTGAGTAATAGCAGTAAAACTTATCTAGGCGATCATTCGATCGCCTATGTTTCTTATGTAACTAATTCCCTCCTTGGAGGACATACGTGTCTAAGCGTCGTGTAGTCGTAACCGGACTTGGCATGTTATCTCCTGTCGGCAATACAGTTGATTCATCATGGAAAGCTGTTTGTGGCGGACAGAGTGGTATCAGCCTAATTGATCATTTTGATACTACTAACCACGCAACTAAATTTGCAGGCTTAGTAAAAGATTTCAATTACGAAGATTTTGACATCTCTCGCAAAGATGCGAAGAAGATGGACCCATTTATTCAGTATGGTATCGCAGCTGGCTATCAAGCCATCAAAGATTCTGGATTGGAAGTAACAGAAGCCAATGCTACTCGTATCGGTTTAGCGATTGGTTCTGGTATTGGCGGGTTGGGATTAATTCAAGATAACTGTGAATCTATGATGCACGGTGGTCCTCGTAAAGTTAGCCCATTCTTCGTACCATCAACAATCATCAACATGGCTGCTGGTCACTTAAGCATCATGTATGGTCTCCGTGGTCCAAGCATTTCAATTGCGACAGCTTGTACATCAGGCGTTCATAATATTGGACATGCAGCACGGATGATAGCCTATGGTGATGCGGATGTTATGCTAGCGGGTGGTACTGAAAAAGCAACGACACCATTAGGTGTGGCTGGTTTTGGTGCAGCGCGCGCATTGTCAACGCGTAATGATAACCCACAAGCTGCAAGTCGTCCTTGGGATAAAGACCGTGATGGTTTTGTTCTGGGTGATGGTGCGGGCATCATTATTCTCGAAGAATACGAGCACGCTAAAGCACGCGGCGCGAAAATTTACGCGGAAATCGCAGGCTTTGGTATGAGCAGCGATGCTTACCATATGACGTCACCACCAGAAAATGGTGAAGGCGCTGCATTAGCGATGAAAAATGCGCTAAACGATGCAGGCATAGAACCAACTGATATTGGTTATATTAATGCTCATGGTACATCAACACCTGCAGGAGACTTAGCCGAAGCACAAGCGGTTATGTCTGTCTTTGGTGAAGATACTAAAGTGTTAGTGAGTTCGACAAAATCGATGACGGGTCACCTGTTAGGTGCTGCTGGCGCGGTTGAATCTATCTTCACTATTCTGTCTTTATGTGATCAGATCATTCCACCAACGATCAACTTAGACAATCCTGATGAAGGTTGTAATCTTGATTTCGTACCGGGCGAAGCACGTAAAGTCGAGAACATGGAATATGCTCTGTGTAACTCATTTGGCTTCGGTGGTACTAACGGTTCATTGATTTTCCGCCGCTATCACGCAGAATAATCAATTATTCGTTGAGTTCCTAAGCTCCAGTATCTTTGGTACTGGGGCTTTATTTTTGCCTTCTTTTTGCAGTACTCCTTGCTTTGGTTTATGATATTAACACTATGTTACTGTCTGATTTATCAGCCTTTATTATAAGAAACAATCATGACTTATTGGGTTAACGGCATTTCTTGTCAGCAAATTGATATTACCGATCGCGCTATCGCCTTTGGTGATGGGTGCTTTACGACTATCCATGGTATGAATCAACAAGCTAAGATGCTAGAACAGCATATTCTTCGTCTACAGCAAGATTCAACGCGACTCAAATTGCCTTCAGTAGATTGGAAGCAATTGACACAGCATATTGAGCAGGTTTGTGAACAACAAACTGATGATGAATTTGTGGTGAAGGTGATGATTAGTCGTGGCGCTGGCGGCCGCGGTTACAGTTCTCAAGGCTTCAAACAGCCAACCATTATGGTAATGGTTTCCCCTTTTCCTAAGCACTATGCCACATTACAGTGCCAAGGCGCAGCTTTGATGCTTAGCCGAATTCCATTAAGTCGCAATCCAATCTTAGCGGGTATGAAACATTTGAATCGCTTAGAACAAGTATTGATCCGCCAAGAAATAGATGATGCTAAGCTAGATGAAGCGGTCGTGTTAGATACCCATGGCGTGATGGTTGAATGCTGTAGCGCGAATATCTTTTGGCGCATCGGTCGAGATGTTTATACACCCATTCTAGAGCAGTCTGGTGTGAATGGATTAATGAGACAAAAGATCATAGCGAAACTCAAAGATAGCCAGTACCATTTGGCCGAAGTTGAACGGTTTCCCGCAATTTTGACACAGTGTGATGAAGTCATTATTTGCAATGCGTTAATGCCTATATTACCGGTGAAAAGTATTCAACTTTCAGAAAATAAAACAGTGAGATACCAATCAAGAGAGCTGTTTGAATATTTATTATTACAGCGACAAATTTAAATCCGATAACAATTTCACTCTTATCGTTTATCGACGAACAATGCATTTAAGTGACCAATAATGAAATTAGCCAAAAAAATAACACTGATTGTTTTTGTCCTTGCGATTATCGGCGCGGTTGTTGTGTACCTGCAATATCGCCAAGTCCTTGATTATGCTAAAAAGCCAATCAACATCGTTCAAGAAACTATTTTTACAGTACCTGCTGGTACAGGGCGAGTTGCTTTAGAAGGGTTATTAATCAAAGAAAAATTCATTGAAGAAGGTCATCATTTTCAGCTTCTGCTCAAAGCGCGCCCAGAATTGGCGCAGTTCAAAGCAGGGACTTACCGACTACAGCCAAACATGACGGTAGAGCAATTATTAGCGCTGATCTCAAGTGGTAAAGAAGCGCAATTTAATATTCGTTTTATCGAAGGGAATAAGCTGTCTGATTGGAGCAACATTTTGCGAGATGCGCCTTATCTGGAGCACAAAACGCAAGATGCAACACCGACAGAGCTATACGCTATGTTGGATTTTAAAGAGGGAGACAACCTTGAAGGATGGCTCTATCCAGACACCTATTTATACACTGCGGGTACTAGCGATGTTGAGATATTAAAGCGTGCCTATAAGCGTATGAAATCGACCGTTGAAGACGAGTGGAAAGGTCGTGATAAAGATCTACCCTATAAGAATGCCTATGAAATGTTGATCATGGCATCGATTGTTGAAAAAGAGACAGGGGTGGATAATGAACGAGCGCAAGTGGCTTCTGTCTTTGTCAATCGCTTAAAGAAAAATATGCGCTTACAGACTGATCCAACGGTAATCTATGGGTTAGGTGAGAATTATCGTGGTAAAATTTATCGCAGCGATTTAGATAACTATACTCCGTATAACACCTATAAAATTGATGGTTTACCACCAACACCCATTGCCATGCCGGGGCTTGCTTCGATTAAAGCGGCTGCACACCCAGCGAAAACAGATTACTTATACTTTGTCGCCGACGGTACTGGCGGACATACTTTTAGTCGTAATCTTAATGACCATAATCGTGCCGTTAAGGTTTACCGACAAATTGAGCAAAAGAATTGATAAACGAAATGAAAAACCAATTTATTGTTATTGAAGGTTTAGAAGGGGCTGGAAAGACAACAGCAATCAACACAGTTGTTGAAACATTAACCCAAGCGGGTGTTCACGATATGGTATTCACGCGTGAACCTGGTGGCACACCACTCGCTGAAAAACTGCGTGAGCTAATTAAGCAAGGTATTGAAGGTGATAAAGTTACAGACAAAGCTGAATTGCTGATGCTGTACGCTGCACGAGTCCAATTGGTCGATACCGTTATTAAACCTGCTCTCGCGGCGGGAAAATGGGTTATTGGCGATAGGCACGATTTATCCTCTCAAGCTTATCAAGGTGGCGGGCGGGAAATTGACCGCCAATTAATGGCGTCACTCAGAGATTTAGTGTTAGGTGGGTTTAAACCTGCATTGACGCTCTATTTAGACCTACCACCCGAATTAGGCTTACAACGAGCACGTTCCCGTGGTGAGTTAGACCGTATTGAGAAAGAATCATTGGCATTTTTTGAACGCACACGGGCCCGCTATTTAGAATTGGCGGCGGCAGATGAATCTATCTTAACCATCGATGCGAGTCAAAATATTGAACAAGTGCAAGCGGATATCCGCAAGACGTTACTTGCATGGTTAGCAAAATAAGGCATTGATAATGAATTGGTATCCATGGCTGAATGAGGCTTATCGTCAATTAATTAGCGCTTACCAAGCGGGGCGTGGGCACCATGCATTATTAATCCATTCCATGAAAGGAAATGGTGCAGACGCTTTAAGTTATGGCATTAGTCGTTGGCTTATTTGTCAAAATAGAGATGGACTGAAAAGCTGTGGCGAATGCCATAGTTGCCGTTTAATGCTGGCAGGCACGCATCCTGACTACCATGTTTTAGAAGTAGAAAAAGGTAAAGCGACAATCAGCGTTGATGCCGTTCGTAAACTCACTGAAACCTTAAGCGGTCATGCACAACAAAGTGGTGCAAAAGTGGTTTCTATTCCAAATGCCCAAGCATTAACAGATGCCGCCGCTAACGCATTGTTAAAGACGTTGGAAGAACCATCAAGTCAAACCTATTTCCTGTTGGGCTGTGAAAAAATTGAAAGCATGTTAGCGACCTTAAGAAGTCGCTGCTTGACCCACTTTTTACCCTCTCCCGATCAGCAAGTCGCGTTATACTGGCTGCAAAAACAGCTGACTGGTTTATCTGCGGATGATGCAATCACTGCATTACGACTATGCCAAGGCGCACCGATTGCTGCATTGCAATTACTTGAGCCGGCGCAATGGCAACGACGTCAACTATTGTGTAGTGAGCTAGAGCGCAGCTTGCAGAACAAGGATTTTTTAAGGCTTTTACCTGCATTGAACACAGACAATGCACCAGAATGCATTAGTTGGTTATTAGGGTTGCTTTCGGATGGGATAAAATTGCAACAAAAAGCAGGTCAGTTCCTTGTTAACCAAGATAAAATTGCTTGTGTTACCGCGCTTGCCACATCGATGAGTAGTTCACAATTATTAGATGTTTATAGCCAGTGGCAGGGCTGTCGTCACCAATTATTAACAGTACCTGCATTAAATCAGGAATTGATTCTGGCTAATCAGTTATTACATTGGGAAGCGTTATTCGCTTCACCCTCAAGATAAAAAGAGTAGATTATGTTTGTTGTTGATTCACACTGCCATCTCGACTGTTTAGATTATGAAAAATTGCATACTAACGTCGATGATGTTATCGCAAAAGCATCCACACGAGATGTCGGCTTTATGTTAGCGGTAGCAACCACGTTACCGGGCTTTGAAAGCATGAAACAGCTAATTGGCAAACGCGACAATGTGGCATTTTCTTGTGGCATTCATCCACTCAATTTGGATGAAGGTTATGATTTTGAAAAATTAGCACAGCTAGCGGCAGGTCAAGAAGTTGTCGCGCTCGGCGAAACGGGTTTAGATTATTATTATCAACAGGAAAATGCAGCGTTGCAGCAAGAGTCATTTCGCCAGCATATTCGCATTGGTCGCCAAGTGAATAAGCCGGTTATTGTGCATACTCGTTCGGCACGGGAAGACACTCTTACCATTTTACGCGAAGAAAAAGTGGATGAGTGTGGTGGCGTATTGCATTGCTTTACGGAAGACCAACAAACCGCGATAGACTTACTCGACTTAGGGATGTATATCTCTTTCTCCGGTATTGTTACGTTCCGTAATGCGGAACAGATCCGTGAAGCTGCACGAGTTGTACCGTTAGATAGAATTTTAGTGGAAACGGACTCGCCTTATTTAGCACCAGTCCCGCATCGCGGCAAAGAAAACCAACCTGCCTATGTGCGTGATGTCGTTGAGTATATGGCTGTGCTCAAAGGAGTGAGCGTCGAGGAAATGGCGGAAATTACGACACAAAACTTCAACCGTTTATTTCATTTACACGTTGGACAATAAATAGATAACTATTGAATTATTAAGGAATTTGTCATGGCAGAAGAAACTATTTTCAGTAAAATTATTCGACGTGAAATTCCGTCTGAGATTGTTTATCAAGACGAACTCGTCACCGCATTTCGTGATATTGCTGCTCAGGCACCCACTCACATTTTAATCATCCCAAACAAGCTGATCCCAACAGTGAATGATGTGACGGTGGATGACGAGCTAGCATTAGGGCGCTTATTTACTGTTGCCGCAAAAATTGCGAAAGAAGAAGGCATTGCCGAAGATGGTTACCGTTTAATCATGAACTGTAATAAACATTCAGGACAAGAAGTTTTTCATATTCATATGCACTTAGTGGGTGGACGTCCATTAGGTCCATTATTAGCTAAGTAACTCATCATGAAACGCGCTGCATTAGTCTTAAAATATGCCACGATACTCAGCTTACTTACCGCTTTTTTAAGTGGCTGTGTTTGGAACAAAAAAACAGGGTTATCGTTTAATGAGCAGCAGCGTGTGGTGATGGAACCCTCCGTGCTAGCGGCAGGAGTGATTGTAGAAAAACCGGTGATCAAGGTGGGAAACGTAACGGCTACGACGACCATTAATATGAGCAATATTGAAAAAACACCGGTAACTGTGCTGTATCGTATTTTTTGGTACGACGAGCAAGGTTTAAGAGTGGACTCCACGAAAAGTCAGCCTCAGATGATTCCTGCGAATTCGTCAGTAATGCTGAAAGAGGTGACAACATCTCCACTTGCCCGCAATGCTCGTATCTATGTTTTCTTACCTTCAACGGCTGGAGAGTCACAATGAAACGGATCTTATTGGTCGCAGCGGCAGCATTTATTTTGGCTGGTTGTCCATCAGTCCCGCAAGGACCTAAACCGCCTATTGTCCCTGTACAACCGGACGTCACCCCAGGAACACAACCTGAAAAACAACCTGATTTAACACCGCCACCAACCGACACGGTACCTATGCCGCCTAAGCAGCAAACAACGGACTGGGCAAGTGCATTACAACCATTGGTGAATAAAATGGTTGCGGATGATGGTGTTGAAAGTGGCAAAGTATTGTTAGTCGATTCCGTGAAAAATAATACCAGTGGAAGTCTACCTTCACAGGCTGTGACAGCGGCATTAACTAATGAAGTAACGAAAACCAATAAATTCAAGGTCGTCCCCCAAGGTGTTGTCGCTGCCGCGCGTAAAACGTTAGGATTATCGCAGGATGATAGTCTGGTGACGCGTAGTAAAGCAATTGGGTTAGGACGCTATGTTCAAGCACAATATGTGATTTACAGTGTGATGTCCGGCTCAACGAAAGAACGCAGCATTGAAATGCAGTTAATGGAAGTGCAAACCGGTGAGATTGTTTGGTCTGGAAAACAGAGTATTGAGTAATCGTTCCTCTCTGTTTGCATTACTCGGTGAATGCTTCCCAGCTATTTTACCATCATGCTGGGAAGTTTCGTCATTAGCGGGTTTATCCGGTGGTAGTTATTTACTTGAAAGTCAGCCCGTTTCTAGAACCGAGAAAACGTTTTCGACGATCAAATTAATTGCCCGAGCAGAAGGGCAAGCACAGAGTGCTTTGTTTGTTAATCGGCGCAAAGAAGCGCGTATTTTAAAACAACTCAAGCATTTTGCTTACTCGCCTGATGTGATAGGGCGAAACTCTGATTGGTTGTTACTCGAATGGGTTGCAGGCGATCATCCTTGCCAAGCACAATTTCTTTCCTCTAAATTTCAATACCAACTGGCAGAGATAGTCGCCAAGCTTCATTGTCAGACGTTATTAAGCTACCGATTACCGTTACGTAATGAGATTGCGCATTACGGCTATCGAATTGATAAAAAAAGAATATCTTCGCGATGGAAACGATTACATCATCATTTCCTATACGCCCCGATGCCAAACGTTATCAAACTTGCACCTGCACATATGGACATTCATTCAGGGAACGTACTTTGTCAGCAAAAAGTGCCGACGATGTTAGTGGATTGGGAATATGCGGCGAATACGGATATTGGCTTATCATTAGAAACTTATTTTCAATTCAATAGTCTGACGCTAGAGCAACGTGATTATTTCTTGACGCATTATTGCCAAACGTTTGGTGCGTATAAAGATAAACATCATTTGGCTCGTCATTGCCAGCAATGGGAGCCATGGGTTAAATACATGACGCTAATGTGGTATGAAGTGCAGTGGTGTCAGCGTCAGCACGCGCAGTTTTTAAATGATTCAGCCCCATTACGAGACTATTTTAGTCTGTAATCGGGCAATAGAAAACATCAGTGAATACACAAGAATTTGTTAAAAATTAATCAAGTGAGGCATGTTATGGGTCCGATAATGCTGGATGTTCAGGGTTATGAGCTGGACAACGAAGAGCGTGAAATTTTAGCTCATCCACTGGTAGGCGGGTTAATTTTATTTACCCGTAACTTCCATGATGCGGCGCAGCTGCGGGAATTAGTTCGCCAAATCCGCGATGCATCAAGACACCGTTTATTGATTGCGGTGGATCAAGAAGGTGGTCGCGTACAGCGTTTTCGTGACGGCTTTACTGCATTACCGTCCGCGCAGGCGTTTGCCGCACTGAATAATCAAATGGATGGTGCTAAATTAGCACAAGAAGCTGGTTGGTTAATGGCAGCAGAAATGATTGCCATGGATATTGATATTAGCTTTGCCCCTGTGTTGGATTTAGGGCATGAAAGTATTGCCATTGGTGAACGTTCATTCCATGCCGATCCTGAAATCGCCATGACGATGGCAGAGCGTTTTATTCGAGGAATGCGCAGCGCAGGCATGAAAACCACCGGTAAGCATTTCCCGGGACATGGCGCGGTTAAAGCGGACTCACACAAAGAAACACCTCGAGATGATCGCTCATTAGAGCAAATTCGTGGCAAAGATATGTCTATTTTTAAAGACTTTATTCAACGTGAATTATTGGACGCTATTATGCCAGCCCATGTGATTTACACTCAAGCGGATGACCGTCCTGCAAGTGGCTCTCCGTTCTGGTTGAAATCCGTGTTACGTGAACAACTTGGTTTCAACGGGGTTATTTTCTCGGATGACTTATCCATGGAAGGGGCTGCTATTATGGGAAGTTACCCAGAGCGAGCAAAAGCGTCATTAAATGCAGGTTGTGACATGATCTTGGTTTGCAACAATCGTGAAGGTGCAGTGAGCGTACTGGATAATTTACCAAAACAAGATGACAGCCGAGCATCTAAGCTTTACCACAGTGGTCGCCAATATACATTAAGTGAGCTGCAATCAGTGGAGCGTTGGAAACAGAGTCATCATCAATTAGTCGATTTACATGAAAAATGGCAAGAGCATCGTAATCGCTAATTAAATTACACTGAAAATAGACCGATGAGAGGATTATCTCATCGGTTTTTTTTATCTTAAATAGGCTGAATAAGTTACGGGTAACCTTATTTTGGGAAAATAAAGCAAGTAAAAAAATAGGTTGCGATATTTGATTAGAAATATTGCAGTAGCATTAAGGATATGTACGAAAATCATACATCAATATCACGTAATATAACTTTACCTATAGGAATATTTCCTAGAAATAATGTTTTCCAAGCATTAAATTATATTAAAGTATAGGGAATGATAAACATTTTTATGCTGTTAAGACGAGTATATTGCTTAAGAATAGAATGATTGACCGATGTAGGTATTTAAATTAATTGTTTTAATAATGGGTAAATATTGTTGATCTAACTGTGCCGAATTTCTCACTTTTTTGTGGAAGATTCTATTAAATATAGAATGATTAAATTAGCAAAAAAATTGTTTAAATATGGCGTGTTAGTTAATTACGGATAAGCAATAAAGTGATTAATATCACATCAGATGATACCTGATTTGCAAGGCATCTAGTTTGTTGTGACATCGATCGTATTAATTGACACAAAATTACGTTAGCATACTTTTCATTATGAAATTTAATGTCAAACACGCTTTGATGGGTGTGGCTAAATATCGTCCAAATAAATTTGAATTCATGTGAAAACTTAAATTAAATAAGTGTGGTTGGATGAATTATTTCGACTTATAAAATAATTAAAACTTATTCTTACATGGCGAAAAATTAAGTTTGCTTAAAGAATAGAAGGTGAAACTTAAATTAAATAATTAAAAAAATTCTTGCAGTAATTAAAGCTAAATAAATTATTACGTATTGAAAGTAGTAAGGCGTCATAACATCCAATGAATATTGGATGCGGATAGTTATATTCTAATAATCACGACTAGGTTTAATTCAAATGAAAGTCAAAAAAATAGCGTTAATATTGTTTCCATCTTGTTTTGTTGCATTTGGGGCTAATGCAGGCGATTGGGAAAATGCCATCAAGGAAAACTCATTTGTTGCAGACTCTGAATTAGAGCTTTCTACTCGAAATATGTGGAAATATCTAAAATCAGAAAATCGTTACGATGCCAACGAAAAACGTTACAGAAAGCAAGTGGCTCAAGCTTGGGGGCAAAATATTCAACTAGATTACCAATCTGGATATTTTGCCGACTTTATTGGCTTTGATGCATCCTATTACGGCGCGATCAAACTGGCGGCAAGTAAAGACTTCGCATCCCGAGCCATTTTATATAACGATGACGGTGAGGCTAAAGGCTATAACAAGATAGGTCAGCGTTATGCAAAATTTAAATTGGATTTAGAGCCTGTTAATTTTAACGGTAAAGCAGGTTGGTTTACGTTGAAAAACAAGGGTATTTTTACTAACTCCCAACGTTTGTCATTAAACACTTATAATGGTTACTACACCAATACCGCCATTAGTGATTGGAACTTAGATTTACTGTATCTTGATGGCAAAGTGATGCGTCGAGATAGTCCAAATATTGACAGAATGTATTTCCGTGACGGAAATGGCGTCAGTCACGACATCAATCATGTCGTGACTGGTGGGATTAATTACAATACGAAACCACTTAAAGCGTCTTACTTCATTGGTCAAGCTGATGATGTTTTCCGTCAGCAAGGCTTAGAAATCAAATATAAACTAAACTCGGATATCACATTATCTTCTCAGATTTATGGTCATGAGTATGGTAGCGATGGTAAACGGACATCGACAGACACCAAACGCGGTAAACAAAACTTTGATAAACGTGCATGGCACTATGCGGGTGAAATTGAATGGCGCGTTCCGGAAACACCGTGGACTTTGATGACGGGTATCACACATACGACGGCACATAAAACAAATGGTGTAGGTCAGTTTGCCCGTAACCCAATCGGTAACACACGTGGTCGTTTTAACTCACCAGCTTATGCGGATATCGACTATGTGCGTGATGGCGAAACTATGCTGGCATTAAAAGCCGAATATCAAGTTAACCCTACTTGGTCTGTCGGTGCGAACAGCAACTACAGTGAATTCTCTTATTCTGGCGAACGTTTAAAACAAGGACAAGTGGGCGTATTCACTTACTGGAAACCGACTGAAAATCTGTCTGTTTCATTAAGTGGCGGTATGGGCTGGCACCATCAGCAAGAATCGGATAACTCGACACCAAAACTGTATGACGGTGACTCACGTCGTGCACACTCTTTATCGGGTTCGATGACAACGACCTATCGCTTCAAAATGTAATTAGAGGCAATTAATAAATGAATCATAAAATAAGTTTAGTGACATTGCTGGTTTCAGGTGCCCTGTTAGCAGGTTGTGCCACGAAACAGACTGATACGGTTAAAGTTCAAGTCATTGGTATTAATGATTTCCATGGCGCATTGCAAGCGCCTGGAGATGGCAAACTTGGCGGTATTGAGTCGATTGCGACATTAGTGAAGCAGTTAAAAGCAGAAAATGACAACACGATTATTGTGGGTGCTGGCGATTTAGTGGGCGCAAGCCCATTACTTTCTTCCATGTTCTACGATGAACCAACCATTGAGGCTCTGAGCGCAATTGGTCTTGAGACCAGTGCCGTGGGTAACCACGAATTCGACAAAGGTAAAGTTGAATTACTGAGAAAGCAAAATGGTGGATGTCATCCTACGGCGGGCTGTGTAGGAAAAGAATCCTTTGCGGGGGCTGATTTTAACTATTTAGCCGCTAACGTGATTGTAAAAGAGACAGGTGAAACATTATTCCCATCTTATTACGTGAAACAGTTTGATGGTGTGCCAATGGCATTCATTGGCTTAACGCTGGAAGGAACACCAGCCATTGTTACGCCGAGTGGTACTGCGGGCTTAGAATTTAAAAATGAAGCTGAGACCATTAACCAACAAGTTAAACTACTAAAAGCGCAGGGTATTCGTAGTATTGGTGTCTTGATCCACGAAGGGGCAACTCAACAAGTGGATACCAAAGTGAAAGACATTAACCGTTGCGATAATATCAAAGGGCCAATTGTTGAGATTGTTAAACAGCTTGATGCCGATGTGGATTTTGTCGTGAGTGGACATACACACCAAGCCTATAACTGTGACATCAATGGTAAAAAAGTCATTTCAGCGCAATCGAACGGGACGTTGCTGTCTCAATTGAATATTGAAATTGATAGAAAAACCAAAGACATTGTCAGCATTAATGCGAAAAACATTCCGGTTGAAACCAGCCGTTATGGTAAAGACCCGAAACTAAGCCGTTTTATTCAGAACTACGAGCGCATCTCAAAACCGATTGCAGAGCAGGTGATGGGCACCTTAAGTGCTCCCGCAGATAAAAAATTAGCTGCTGGTGGTGATTCCACTTTGGGTAAAATTATCGCGGATGCTCAGTTATATGTCGCAGCCACCCCAGATGCGGGCGGCGCCCAAATTGCCTTTATGAACAGCGGTGGTATTCGTGCTGATCTCAAAGCAGGGGAGCTGACCTACGGTGATATCTTTACGGTGCAGCCATTCTCAAATGTCGTGGTGACGCAATCTCTAACAGGTGAGCAAATTAAACAAGCGTTAGAGCAACAGTGGGATCGTGAACGTCCGCAAGTCATGCCGGTTTCCCACGGTTTTTATTACGAATGGGATGACAGCCGTGCGGTAGGCGATAAAGTGATTGCAGGCTCGATGAAATTAAATGGCAAGCCAATCGATATGAAGAAAAGCTATCGTGTTGCAGCAAATGAATTTTTAGCCACAGGCGGTAGCCGCTTCTCAGCCTTTAAACAAGGTAAAGATCGTATTTATAGCTTGCCAGACAACGAAGCATTGATGAAATACTTCAAAGATAACTCGCCAGTTCAGTTACCAACGGACGAGCGTATTAAAAAACTGAAGTAAAATACCCTCACAAAATACTAGGTTTCAAGCCCGAGAATAACGCCATTCTCGGGCTTTTTTGTTTTAAATCGACATTCCGCTGACTCGTTTCTTTTTTTTCAAAAAATGATTTGACGATTGTGATCGTTGTCATAATAATCAACTAAATTGATTTGCATCAACATTTGGTATGACCAAATGTCCATGCATGATATTCTTCACGACTAAGCAACATAAAAAAGGGTGAATTAGCGTTATTTAAGTTTTTTGTTATTAGAAACCTTAAATAACATTAATATATTTTATATGAGGGGCATATGACCTTAACTCAACCTAAAATCGTTGTTGTTGGCGGTGGTGCTGGTGGCTTAGAACTGGCAACTCGTTTGGGGCGTAAATTAGGACGCAAAAAACGTGCGGATATCACGCTAATTGACCGTAATCCAAGCCATTTATGGAAACCACTGCTACATGAAGTCGCAACGGGTTCGCTCGATGATGGTGTTGATGCTATTAGCTATTTAGCGCATGCAAGACATAATGCATTTCATTTTCAATTAGGTTCTCTCACGAATATTGACAGAGAAAATAAAAAAGTCGTTCTCGGTGAATTGCGTGATAAAGACGGAGAACTATTAGTCCCGCTACGTGAAATTGATTACGATATTTTAGTGATGGCGTTGGGTAGTGCCTCCAATGATTTTGGTACGCCGGGCGTCAAAGACAACTGTATTTTCCTTGATAGCCCAACCCAAGCACATCGTTTCCATGATGAAATGTTGAACCTGTTCTTGCGTTATTCAGTACGCGATAATGCTGAAGAGAAAGTGAATATCGCGATTGTAGGCGGCGGGGCAACAGGTGTAGAGCTCTCTGCCGAGTTATATAACGCTGTAGAGCAACTCACCAGCTATGGTTTCAAAGGGTTAGATACAGATGCGTTGAATGTGACTTTAGTAGAAGCAGGGGAGCGTATTTTGCCCGCATTGCCTCCACGTATTTCCAGTGCAGCCCATCAAGAACTGAACAAACTTGGCGTGAAAGTATTAACAAAAACCATGGTAACCAGTGCCGATGCGGATGGTTTAAATACCAAAGAAGATGGCAAAATTTATGCGGACTTAATGGTATGGGCAGCGGGGATCAAAGCGCCAGACTTTATGAAAGATATTGCTGGGTTAGAAACTAACCGCATTAACCAATTAGTGGTTAAACCGACACTACAAACTACGCTGGATGAGCACATTTTTGCGATTGGTGATTGCGCATCTTGTGCAAAACCGGAAGGCGGATTTGTTCCACCGAGAGCACAATCTGCTCACCAAATGGCGAGCCTATGCTATGACAATATCGTGGCATTAATGAAAGATAAGCCATTAAAAAATTATATCTATAAAGACCACGGTTCATTAGTTTCATTATCTCGTTTCAGTACCGTGGGTAGCTTGATGGGGAACTTAATGCGTGGCGATATGATGGTAGAAGGGCGTATTGCGCGTTTTGTCTACATTTCACTGTATCGTATGCACCAGATCGCACTGCATGGCTATATCAAAACAGGCCTAATGATGCTTGTCGGTAGTATTAACCGCATTATTCGACCAAAACTGAAATTACATTAATCGGCGATTATTGATTATTTTCAGTACCGTCATCATAAGAATGCACACGATTATTGGTGAATAATTGTGTGCATTCTCTAATCTGAATGAACATATATTAAAATATGTTATTGCGGTTTATCAAAAACGACACATATATTTTAATTACTATCCATTAAACACACACTATAAACGTCGCTAATTAACTCAATGAGTTTGAGTTAAGTGTGATTTAATACAAAAAAACAGCATATTATTAATTAGGATAATGTCACTGTACTCATTCATAGATAAAATTAATTTTATTTATTAAAAACAAATGGGTAGGTAATTTCCCCCTAATTATGTAATATATTGAAACTGATTTGGTTAATTATTTACGCTTATTCACGGTAAACTTATTACGCGCAAGTAAATAAGATGTAAGTCTTCTATTCAGACAAATCTAAAAAACCATATTTATTGTATGTTATTAATGTAGTTGATAATAGATAGGCTACAATAGCTATCACATTCACTTTTCAATCAAAGGGCAAAGAATGAAGCTAAAAATTAAGTTGTTACTAGCCGCATTTGTTGCCGTTTGCTTAATTGTTGTCGGTTATTTCTCTTTTGTTCGCAGTGATGAGCTGAAAATTGCGACGGTATTATCTACTGAGCCTATTCGTGCGACGCGAATGATTGAACATGAAAATTGTTCAGTGACGGGGATTTTGGGTTCATTTACGCAAGAGTCGTTATCCCGTTGGCACCCAGCTCAGCGAGAATGTAGAACCATCTTAATGATTCAATCCTTACAAGGTAAATCATTCCTCCCATTTTCCAGTCATGAACCGAGAACTTGCGTCATCACCAAAAGTTTGGAACAAATTATAGTCGGCTATGATGTTATTTACCGTATTGGCGATACGATTGGTAAAGTGAGAATGCCGTATGAACCAACGGTGTTTATTCCTTTAAATGAAAATGGGCAGTTAGATTTAACCATCTCCAGCAACGCTGCGTGTGAAACGTTGCGTGAAGGTACAAAAGATATTTTGCCATTCTATTGTATGAAGCCTAACGATCTACCCAAATCCTATCAACCGTCCACCATACTTGAAGTGAAAACAGGTAAAAATACCTTTGGGTTATTTGAGTAACGTAATGACGAGCCTATTCAAAAAATTACAGAGGTTCTTGGGTGTTACCTCAGCGGACTTGCTACCGTTAAATGAATTAATGCTGAACGCTAAAAGTGGAGATGCGCAAGCACAATACCAAATTGCCACCCTATATGATGTAGGCGAAGGGGTTGAAGAAGATGAGGCAAAAGCGATTGAATGGTATTTGAAAGCGGCTACGCAAGGGCACTCACAAGCGCAATACATGATGGGGATGATGTGTGAAACCAGCGAGCATTTATCGGTTGAGTCTCATCAAGCTTTGGAATGGTTTCTAAAATCGGCGGCGCAAGGTAACAGTGATGCGCTCGGTCATTTAGAGGCAATAGGATACTCCAATAAAAAGTAATCATCTCACCTAAATTACATTCAGACAGTATAAAAAAGCCATCAGATTCAACATGAATTGATGGCTTTTTTGTTGTTCAATATTGAGCCTATGAAGCTAGCTGATGTTCATCAAAATCAGCAACAAGCTGTTTTATAAATGCTAAGCGAGTGGCTCTGTCCGATAAATCATGGAAGAATTTTAATCGAACAGGACCTTCCATACGGAAGGTTTTAGGTTGATTTTGCAGTAAGCTAATCAGGAACATTGGGTCAACTTTATTGCGCTCATTGAATTCAATAAAGCCGCCTTTTTCGTGGGCTTCAATACGCTTCATACCCAGCTTTTGAGCTTGTAAACGAATGCCTGCTGTAGATAGCAAGAATTTACCCGCATCCGGTAATGTCCCAAAACGGTCAATTAATTCAGTCCGGAGTTCATCCAGCTCAGTGTGATCTTTAGCGCTAGCAATCCGTTTATAGAATGAAAGGCGAATATTTACATCATGGATATACTCATCAGGAAGTAGCACTGGCATACGCAATTCCACCTCTGTTTGCTGATGAGTCAGATCTTCAAGTGACGGCTCTCGTCCTTCTTTCAGGGCGTCGACCGCACTTTCCAATAACTCCATGTATAGAGTGAAACCGATCGTGGTCATTTGTCCGCTTTGATCTTCACCTAATAACTCACCTGCACCACGAATTTCCAGATCATGAGTTGCCAATGCAAATCCAGCACCTAAATCTTCAAGAGAGGATATTGCTTCGAGACGTTTTTGCGCATCGGTTGTCATAGCTTTTGGATGTGGTGTGAGCAGGTAGGCGTAAGCTTGGTGGTGGGAACGACCCACACGACCGCGTAATTGGTGTAACTGCGCCAAACCAAAGTGGTCGGCTCGCTCAATAATAATCGTATTGGCGGTTGGGATATCAATACCTGTTTCAATAATTGTTGTGCAGATCAAAACGTTAAAGCGTTGATGGTGAAAATCTGTCATCACACGCTCAAGCTCACGTTCACGCATTTGCCCATGACCGACAACGAATCGTGCTTCAGGCACTAGTGTTTCAAGGCGTGCTTTGGCTTTTTCGATATTTTCGACATCGTTATATAAATAGTAAACCTGACCCCCACGCAGAGTTTCACGTAGAATGGCTTCGCGCACGACTAAATCATCATATTGGCGTACAAAGGTTTTCACGGCTAAACGGCGAGCTGGTGGGGTGGCGATAATCGATAAATCACGCATGCCACTCATTGCCATATTCAAGGTTCGTGGAATTGGCGTTGCGGTTAAGGTGAGAATATCGACATCGGCTCGCATCGCTTTAATACGCTCTTTGTGGCGAACGCCAAATCGATGCTCTTCGTCCACAACCAGCAAACCGAGATCTTTCCATTGAATATCGCTTTGTAGCAATTTATGAGTGCCAATCAAAATATCAACTTTACCTTCTGCGGCTTCAGCAATAATTTGTTGTTGTTCTTTCGCCGTTTTAAAGCGCGATAACATTTCTATACGCACAGGCCAATTGGCAAATCGGTCACGGAAATTATCGTAATGCTGCTGCGCTAATAATGTGGTGGGAACCAGTACCGCAACTTGCTTATTATTATTGATGGCCAAGAATGCTGCGCGCATCGCCACTTCTGTTTTACCAAAACCAACGTCGCCACAGACTAAGCGATCCATCGCCAACGGTTGGCACATATCACTTAATACCGCGTTAATTGCCATCTCTTGGTCTGGGGTGGTCTCAAATGGGAAGCCTTGGCAAAATTCTTGGTATTGCTCTTTATCATGTTTAAATGCAAAGCCGGCTTTGGCGGCACGTTGAGCGTAAATATCCAGAAGTTCAGCGGCCACATCACGCACTTTTTCCGCTGCTTTTTGGCGCGCACGTCCCCAACTATCGCTACCCAGTTTATGCAGCGGTGCATTTTCATCGGCACCTCCTGCATAGCGGCTAATCAAATGCAATGAAGAGACGGGCACATACAGTTTATCTTCACCAGCATAGGTAAGAATTAAATATTCTGCAGGAATACCCCCAGCTTCTAGGGTGATTAAACCTTGGTAACGACCAACCCCATGCTCAATATGTACCACGGGCTGACCAGGACGTAATTCCGCAAGGTTGCGAATCAGTGTATCGGTATTGATAGTTCGACGTTGATCACTGCGGCGACGCACCACGCGTTCACCCAGTAAGTCACTTTCACAAATTAAAGCGCGGTGACTTTCGGGCTGGATGAAGCCATGTTCTGCTGCGCCAATGGTGATGGCAAATCGACCTTGAGTTTGGCTGAAGTAATTGCTGATGATGTCAGGACGAATTTTTAGGCGCCCAAGTAGTTCACTGACCGTTTCACGACGACCTTCACTCTCAACAGAAAACACGATAGTGCCATCAAATTGTTCGGTGAATTGTCGCAACTTTTCTAGCGGATTTTTACCTTGTCCTTGCGTGCTAATATCAGGAAGTGGCTGATAATCTAAATTGGTATTAGCGGCTTTTTTAGGCAGTTTTTCCGTAGAAAGCTGAACACGAGGCCAATTTTTTAAGTTTTGATTCAGTTGTTCAACGGTTAACCATAATTCGCTTGGCGGAAGTAATGGGCGCATTGGGTCAACGCCACGGTTTTCATAACGTTGCTGAGCATCTTGTTGGAAGCGTTCAGCGGGTTCTTGTAAGTTTTGTGAAACAAACAGGGTATTGGCAGGTAGATATTCAAACAAAGACGGTAATGGCTCCGCAAAGAACAAGGGTTGCCAATATTCAATACCGCTTGGTAGTGTTTGTTTGCTGACTTGCTGATAAATATGTTCTGGGTCACGGCGAACTTCAAAGCGTTCACGCCATTGACTACGAAAGCGCTCGATAGCGTCTTTATCTGTCGGAAATTCGTGCGCTGGAAGTAAATTGATGGCATTAACTTCTTCTAAGGTACGCTGGGTATCCACGTCAAAGGTGCGCAGGCTGTCAATCTCGTCATCAAAAAAGTCGATACGAAAGGGGAAATCGCTTCCCATCGGGAAAAGGTCAAGCAAAGCCCCGCGAATCGCATATTCACCATGCTCTAGCACTTGTTCTACATGGCGGTATCCCGCTTTATCCAGCTCTTCGCGAAGGTTATCACGCGAGAGCTTATCGCCTTTTGCCATCACTAAAGCATGCCCAGCAAGGAAATCGACAGGGCAGACTTTCTGCATCAAGGTATTGACCGGCAGAATCAACGCCCCTTTTTGCAAGGTTGGTAAGCGGTATAGCGTGGATAAACGGTGAGAAATGATTTCTTGATGCGGCGAAAAATTATCGTAGGGTAGCGTTTCCCAATCAGAGAGGGTTTCGATCGGATATTGGGTAAACTGTTGAAGTTCATCATGAACACGCAATGCATTTTGCATATCACGGGTGACAATGACGACAGGTCCTTGATGGCGCTCGATCATCTCTGCACATTCTAAAGGACCCGCAGCACCGATTAAACAGCCTAAATGGCGGACATCTCCAGCACGACTTGGAAGTTCATAACGATAATTTGACGACATAGAAATATTCAGCTTCTCATAGCTAACTAGTTAATTAATGATTAGTTAGGCAATTAAAAATTAATTAAACGACCCACAGAACTCATTGAGTAGTCTGAAAGTGATCTAAACAAATAGTATTAATAACAAAAAAAACCACAAAAGCGCGGTTGGGTGGTTCCATTCATCTATCGTACCCTTTATTATCCCTGAACACTTCGCTTTGGCAACAGGGACATTACGTTTTCATGCATCAATCTGTCTCACTCTTTATAGGTCTACGCTATATGCGTGGGCGTGCGGTCGATAAATTTGGACGTTTTGTGTCCAGCTTGTCGGCGATTGGCATTACGCTTGGTGTTGCGGCATTGATTACCGTAACGTCCGTGATGAATGGTTTCGAACGTTCGTTACAAGATAGCATACTTGCTTATATGCCACAGGCTATATTGACTTCAAGTACCGGAAATATCGATCCTAATCAACATCCTATTACGGACTTGAAAAATTTACACGGCGTGAAAAAAATCGAGCCGATTGTTCAATCGGAAGTGGTTTTGCAAAGCCGAACGAACGTCGGGGTGGGGATGATGAGCGGAATTCGTTCTGATGAATCCTCATTGCTTCTGGATAAGCTGATCAGCGGCGATCGCCACGATTTAATTGATGGCGAATATAACGTTTTTCTCGGGAATCGACTGGCAGAAACACTCGGTGTGAAACGTGGTGACCAAATCCGTTTAATCATTCCTGGTGTCAGTCAACTCACGCCAATGGGACGCATACCAAGCCAACGCTTATTCACGGTTGCGGGCATTTTCCAAACGAATGGGGAAGCAGATACCAGTGAGCTGATCGTTGCTCAACCGGATGCAGCGCGTATGTTGCGTTATCCTGCGGGGAATATTACAGGCTGGCGCTTATACCTAGATGAACCATTACAAGTGGATGTGGCAAGTAAGCAGACGCTGCCAGAAGGCTTAGTTTGGACAGATTGGCGTGAGCGCAAAGGTGAGTTTTTCCAAGCTGTCAGAATGGAAAAAAACATGATGGGGCTATTACTGAGCCTGATTATTGCCGTTGCAGCGTTTAATATTATTACGTCGTTATCGTTATTAGTGATGGAAAAACAAGGCGAAGTCGCGATTTTGAAAACCTTAGGGCTAAAGCGTAGTAAAATTCTGACTATCTTTATGATCCAAGGCGCAGGAGCGGGCATTATTGGTACTTTAATTGGTACTGTTCTGGGCACGCTACTATCGAGCCAATTAAATGTCATTATGCCGTTAATTGGCTTATTACCACGTGGAGTTACACTCCCGATTGTACTCGATTATCCGGGTATTCTAATTATTGCGCTTTGCGCGATGCTGATTTCTTTGCTGGCGACGCTTTATCCTTCTTGGCGTGCGGCAGCGGTTCAACCTGCTGAGGCTTTACGATATGAATAACCAACCACTTCTGGTCTGTGAACATTTAAGCAAAATTTATCAAGAAGGCACACTCTCCACAGAAGTGTTAAAAAATGTCAGCTTCACGATGAACGAAGGCGAAACAATGGCTATCGTTGGGAGTTCAGGTTCAGGGAAAAGTACCTTATTACATTTACTGGGTGGGCTAGATACACCGTCTCAAGGTAATGTTATTTTCCGCGGGCAGCATATTAACCAGCTTTCATCGGATGCGCGTGCGGCTATTCGAAATAAAGACTTAGGCTTTATTTATCAGTTTCACCACTTATTACCTGATTTTACTGCATTAGAAAATGTGGCAATGCCGCTGTTAATTGGTGGTGTGGCAAAAGCGACTGCGTTAGCGAAAGCGACTGAAATGTTGACGGCAGTAGGGCTTGAGCATCGCGCAAATCATCGCCCATCAGAGCTATCGGGCGGGGAACGTCAACGAGTGGCCATCGCACGAGCGCTCGTAAATGACCCTGCATTAGTCTTGGCAGATGAGCCTACGGGTAACCTCGACTTACGTAATGCGGATGCAATTTTTGAATTGCTAGGGGAATTAAACCGCAAGCAAAAAACGGCGTTTTTGGTGGTTACCCACGATATGAAACTTGCAAATCGTTTATCCCGTCGTTTAGAAATGCGTGATGGCCATCTGCAACAGGAAATTACGTTGGGGGCAATGTAATGATTAACATGCCACTGACGCTTTTAGCGGCATTGCGATTTAGCCGAGGACGCCGCAGGACAGGGATGGTGTCTTTGGTGTCGATTGTGTCGACGCTGGGCATTGTATTGGGTGTTGCGGTATTAATTATCGGTTTAAGTGCCATGAATGGCTTCGAGCGAGAGCTAAATAACCGAGTTCTCTCCGTGGTACCGCATGGGCAAATTTATGCAGTAGAAGCGCCTTATCAAGATTGGGAATTTGCTCAAAATGTCATTCGTAAAACGCCCGGTGTACAAGCGGTTAGCCCTTATGTGAATTTTACGGGGTTACTTGAGCGTGGTGCCAATCTTAAAGCAATTCAGATTATGGGCGTATCCCATGAAACAGAATCGCAAGTGAGTGCGTTACCTGAGTTTATTTTGAATGATGCTTGGCAGCACTTTGAGGCGGGGAAACAATCAATTATTTTGGGGCAAGGGGTTGCTAACTCGTTGAATGTGAAAGTAGGGGATTGGGTGACTATCATGATCCCTAATACTGATGACAGCATGAAAATTCAACAACCTAGACGCATTCGTGTTCAAGTCACGGGTATTTTTCGCTTAAGTGGTTTGCTTGACCATCAACTTGCTCTCGTTCCGCTGGCGGATGCTCAGGAATATTTAGGTTATGGTAATGGTATCAGTGGCTTTGAAATTAAAGCTAAAGATCCTTTTGAAGCCGATAAAGTGGTGTATGACGCGGGTCTTAAAACCATGCATCACGTTGTGGTGAAAAGCTGGATTGGCGATTACGGCTATATGTACAATGACATTCAAGTCGTACGTAGCGTCATGTACTTAGCGATGATTTTAGTCATCGGTGTAGCGTGCTTTAACATTGTTTCCACGTTGGTGATGGCAGTGAAAGACAAAAGTAGCGACATCGCTGTATTACGGACATTAGGGGCAAAAGATAGGCAAATTCGTGCGATCTTCCTGTGGTATGGGTTGATTGGTGGATTGATTGGCTCATTAATCGGTGTGGTGTTGGGAGTGCTAGTTTCGTTAAATTTGACGACGCTGATTAAAGGATTGGAAGTGATTATCGGTCATCCTATTTTATCCGGAGATGTCTATTTTATTGATTTCTTGCCTTCTGAGCTGCATGTGATGGATGTGGTTTATGTTCTCTTCACGACAGTGATTTTGAGTTTATTGGCAAGTTGGTACCCAGCACGACGTGCCAGTAAATTAGACCCAGCCCGTATTTTAAGCGGGCAGTAATCTATTCGGCGCGGATGATGATATTCGCGCCGCCTTTCATTATTTAGCCATACACTCGAGATAGATCTGCTTGTAGCTACGCGTTTCAATTAAGTCCTCATTAAAACCGTACTTTTCGGCGGTGGACAGTAACTTTATGTACAAGTTGTCTAACTCACTCTCATCATCAGTCATAATCGCAAATTCAGCAAACCAGCCAATGCCCTCTAAGTAGTCAATGGTGATATGGATATCATCTAAAAAGTAGATACTCCGTTGCTTAGCGAGGGTGAGGTAACACTGATAACCTAATGTGGTCAGCATATTTTTGACATGCTGGCAGTCTGCGATATCTATCGCTTTACATTCAGATGAACTGGGTCCTTTGACAATCCACAGTTTAATTCCTGATGGGGTCATCTCTCTGACCGACATACTGATGTTTTGTGTAGCTAACGGGTTATCAGGGTAATCAAAAAAATCATCAACTTCATGATTATTCACTGTTAATACTTCAGCGTTATCCTGGGTAAGTTGCGCCAGAAATGTGTCTGAATTGGGCAATATGAATTTAATTTCGGCTTCATACTTACCGACGAAATGTTCACTCATTCCGCTATCCAAGATGATTTAGGGTGGGAGCATAGTAACATAAAGGGTGATAATGAGACTGAAGATTATGTTAAGCCATATCAAAGAATGGCTAGTTAATGAGGCGCGAAGAAGTGTTCGCGCCTTGCTGTTTTAAATACCAATAATGTCATCAAGGGAAATCGCGTTGGCAATGAGTATATGCCCAGCATAATTAAGGTGGAGATGGTCACCAGAATCATAGACTAAAGCCAATTGTTGAGGTTTTTGAGGGTCGCGAACCCATTGTTCATTATCAATCACAGCATCAAATTCACCGCTGTTACGCATCCATTGATTCACTTCTTGGCGAATGACTTCTTTCTCGGGAGTATAGAAATTTTCTAATCCATATTCTTCTGTAGAACGTAATGGAACGAGCGTGACACCCACTACGCGAATATGATGTTCATGAGCTTGGCGAATTAATTGCCGATACCCTTCGATTAATTCATAGGCAGTCGGTATACAGTTTATTGGGGCGAGGGCTGTTTGCGCGAGCCCAATATCATTTAAGCCGACTTGAACGATACACGTGGTGACGCCCTCCAAGTCAATAACATCGCGATGAAAGCGAGATAATGTACTGATCCCAATGCCATCTTTTAGCAAACGGGACCCCGATTGCCCTGCATTGACTACGGCGGTTTTATGAGAAATGGCACGCTCGGCAAGGAAATCAACCCAGCGATGATAACGATTCGTCTCGACGCCGTTACCATCTACCATCGAATCGCCAATCACGACAACCGTTTGATTATGTGTATCGGATTGAGTATCAACGCGTTCTAATAATAAACGCGAACTGATTGGCATACTGTTATTGGGATAGGCTTTATGAACACAGTTGCCTGATGCTAATTGAGAGTAGTGACGAGCATCCCAATGGAAGGTTTCCACGGGAGTGAGCTCAGGAAAGTAGCTGAGCAATATTATCTCGGATAAATCGGCGATGGGATGCGCTATTTCATCACTGTATATCACTTGCCCCGCAGGGATAGTGACCTGAGCTTGACCATTAAACTGAATAGGAGCCGTCCATGATTCTCCTAAAGGGGGCGTCACGGTAATGGCGTTATCTCCTAGAACTAAAGGTTGAGAGCCATAGCGGTTTGAGAAAACAAAACGCAGTTTGTTACCCCCTAACGTGATACGTAATGTTTGGTATAAGGTTTGTTCGCACAATGATGTTGGTATTTCCAGAGAAAATGGAAATGCTTCGTCCGTTGTGGGTTGTGAGGTAGAAAGCCATGTACATACCCATGAATGATGGGCGGATGCATTTAATGGTGACATTGTGCTTTATCCTAGAAATCACGCTTAAAATTAGCGTGTTGATGTTGCTGTAAATGAATCAAAACCACGCATTGCAACATTCACCATGGCCAGTAAATGTGTTTGACTCACTCCATCGCGCGCTTGAATGGAAATGCCATGAAATAGTGTTGCAATATAATGACCTAACGCTTGAGTGTCGGTATTAGAGGGTAAATCACCCGCGATCACGCCATCTTTTAGGCGCTGCATGATAGCCGTAGTACGAGCTTGTCGATAACTGGCTAACCAAGACATGATATTTTCATTTTCACTGGCATAGTTAGTGAGTGAGAGTACCACCATACAGCCTTGAGGATGTTCTTTCTGGGTATAGGTTTCTACGGCTTGGGTTAACAATTGCTCTATAGCGAAACGGGTATTGGGTTCTTGCAGGGCAGTATCTGCAAAAGCACCTTCTTGATTAAGATAAAGATCAATAGCTTCACGAAAAAGATTCTCTTTTGAGCCAAATGCGGCATAAATACGTGCAGATGCAATTCCCAGTGCAGACACTAAATCAGACATCGACGTGCCTTCATAGCCCCGCTGCCAAAAGACAAGCTTAGCTTTATTCAATGCCGCGTCACGGTCGAACTCTCTCGGTCTTCCTGCCATAACAATTGCTCCTCTATGTGATAATGCATTCATATTATCACTTCTTTGTCGAATGACAAATAATTATTGTTTATCGATTGACAAAGAATTGAAAAAACCTTTAACCTATTTATTGTTGATCGACAAATAATTGATGCGACTCGTGAATGAGTGGCTTTTTACTCACATAAAAGTGTATGGAACAAATATGAATTCGGTATTTAAAAAGGTGTTGCTCGTCTCCCTGATGACGCTCTCTTTGCAAGCAACAGCTACGTTAGCAGCAGGAAATCTAACTCAAACAGTCAAAAGTGCTGCGCTTCCAACCATTGAGGCGAATGAAGCCAGCTTTCAACATCACTATGTGAAAGTGAACGGGCAGCGCCTTCACTATGTTACCGCAGGGGAAGGGGAGCCGGTATTATTGATTCCTGGCTGGCCGCAAACGTGGTATACATGGCGTTATGTGATGACAGAACTTGCTGCTAATGGTTATACCGCGATTGCTGTCGATCCACTGGGAACAGGGTATTCAGATAAGCCAGACAAGGGCTATGATACGGGCGCTGCCGCAACGACATTACACGAAATGATGAAGCAATTGGGTCATCCTCACTATTCAGTGATAGGGCATGATATTGGCATGTGGGTGGGGTATGCACTGGCGAGTGATTATCCATCAGAAGTGAACAAAATTGCGTTAACCGAAGCGGTTATTCCAGGGTTGGCACCTGCACCCAGTATCTTTGTTGCGCCTGAGGATAATATCTTTCTTTGGCATTTTATGTTTAACCAAGTCCATGATTTGCCTGAAATGCTGACCGCGGGCAAAGAGAGTGAGTATCTCAATTTTATCTTTGATAATTGGGCATATCGTCGTGATCGTGTTGCAGCACAAACTTATATTGATGCGTATTCTTCACCGGGCGGACTGAGAGCTGGGTTTGCTTACTATCGAGCTATCCCTAAAACTATCGAGCAAAATAAAGTGCGGGCGCAGAAAAAATTGACCATGCCAGTCTTGGCGATTGGGGCCGACCATGCAACACGAGATGCCCCACAACAGACGTTACAAGGGCGGGCGACTCAGTTACAAGGCACGATACTTGGTGAATGTGGTCACTTTGTGACAGAAGAGTGTCCTGAGCAATTAATGAGCCACATTTTGCCATTCTTAAAAAAATAATGGACACACCGTAGGTTAATCAAAAAGGAAGCTAACATTGGCTTCCTTTTCTGTCTATTAGCTGTATTAGTGATTAATACTTGTTTTTTTTGGTCATTTTATCGAGATAGCCCATTACAAACGCCGACAGCACGAAGGTCAGATGTAATATCACGTACCACATAAGTTTATCGTTTTCGACGTTTTTGAGGTTCATGAAAATTTTTAATAAGTGGATTGATGAAATGGCGACAATGGAGGCTGCCACTTTATTTTTCAATGAGGTGGCATCCATCGTGCCAATCCAATTGAGTTTTTCATGATGATCTGACAAGTTTAACTGCGAGACGAAGTTTTCGTAGCCTGAAAACATGACCATCACCAGTAAACCACCAACCAGCGCCATATCAATCAGTGAGAGCAGAGTTAGGATTAAATCTGACTCTGGAATGGCAAAAATATTTGGCAGGATATGAAAAACTTCTTGGAAAAATTTAATGGTTAACGCGAGCAATGTCAGCGATAGCCCTAAATAGATGGGTGCGAGGATCCAACGTGATGCGTACATCATTCTTTCAAAAAACTTTTCCATGCCAATCCTTCAAATTATAAAATCAAAAATAGAGAGATGATGGGTATTTTAGCGGTTAGGTGTGATGAGGATAAAGTTTTTTGTCATCAAAAAGTGAAAAAAATGTCCTTTTGATAATAAAAAAGTTATTAACTCGAGATTATTGGGATAATTGTTTTACTTTGCTGAGGATGATGGATGCTAGTATGTTACTATTCAAATTATGTATAAATGACATAATTATTGTCATTAGATTTTTTTACTAGAGTTGTATTTCGACAAATTCATTGCAAGGATGAAAGGAAATTTCCGATGTTGCGATTTCGCCGTAGAATGAAAAAAGCAAGTAAAAACAAATGCAAACGCCGTCAGCGACTTCGTAATCGTTCTTACTACATTGATAATAAACTGTTGTGTATGCAAAATATTAACGTGGTTGTATTAACGGGTGCGGGTATTTCTGCGGAGTCAGGAATTCAAACGTTTCGTTCAGCAGATGGTTTGTGGGAAGAGCATCGCGTAGAAGATGTTGCGACACCCGAAGGTTTTGCGCGTGACCCCCAATTAGTTCAGCATTTTTATAATGAACGTCGTCGCCAGTTACAGCAAGAGGATATTCAGCCAAACGCAGCGCACTATGCATTAGCAAAATTAGAGCACGCTCTTGGGGATAGATTTCTGCTCGTTACTCAGAATATTGATAATTTACATGAGCGTGCGGGTAGCAAGCGTGTTGTGCATATGCATGGAGAATTACTCAAAGTGCGTTGTAATTGGTCGAACCAAGTTCTGGAGTGGAAAGGGGATTTATCGGTTGAGGAACGTTGTCACTGTTGCCAATTTCCCCAACCTTTACGCCCGCACATCGTGTGGTTTGGGGAGATGCCATTTGAAATGGATAGGATCTACCAAGCATTAGGGGAAGCGACCCTGTTTATTTCGATAGGCACATCAGGACACGTTTATCCGGCAGCGGGCTTTGTGCATGAAGCGCGTTTGCAAGGGGCTCATACGGTGCAGCTAAACTTAGAACCTAGCCAAGTAGAAAGTGAATTTGAAGAGCGCCATTATGGTTTAGCGAGCAAAGTTGTGAGTGACTATGTGGATGACTTACTTGCAAAACTCAATCACAAATCATGATAATAGTAGGGAGCGATAGCTCCCTAATTGCATGACGATCAAACGTTTTCATCCAGCATGGCTGGCATTGTTATCTCTTTTACACAAGTCGCGTTGCTTGTACTCAGAATAAAACGTACGGCATTCAGCACATCTTGTAATGGGATTAACGTTCCTTCACTATTCGCAATGACTTCATCAATAGGCATCGATAGCGGGAATTCTGTGGCTAGATAGCCTAAGTTCAAAATTGAAATACCGATTTTATCTTGGCGTAAGGTTTCCCTTAACGATTGTACAATCCCTCGCAGTGCATATTTTGTTGCACTAAATGTCACCTCTTTACCATTATGATTATCGAGCCCCCATGTTGAGCCAATTAAAATAATTTTACTATTGCTCCCCAAACGTAAGTTGGGCAATAGCGCCTTTATATTTAATAGGCAGGCGCTGATATTGGTCTGAATCATGGTCAGTAATTCAATATCGCTGGTGGATTCAAAATCATATTCAGCGGTAAAGGCTAATTTTTCCCATATACCCACATTATAAATAAGCACATCAATGGGCTGTTCCCCTATATGGTTTTTGATAGTCAATGCGGATTGAGAGTCACTCAGATCCGCGGGAAGCCAATGAAATCGTGGGTTTTTAAAGGGCGGCTCAGAGCGGGAAACACCATAAACGGTATCAGTGTAATCAGGTAGAGCTTCAACGAATGCTTTGCCTAATCCTTTGCTTACACCATAAATTAAAAATGTTTTTGTCATTGTGCCTCCATCCAATAAATTATTTTATAGTGGATTTAGTTATATAAGATATCCATTATATAACATAGTACTTAACGCAATGAGTTATCCAAAAATGCAGTAGGAAATGAACTATAAAATTAAATTAATTAGTTATCTTGCTCACTCTTTAGCTGCAAATCTGATTTGAGACAATAATTGTTTCTGTGATCTTTCCCATAATATCCCCATTGATATTTAGGGGGAGGTAGCATGGACAAACTCTTGGAGCGGTTTTTTGAATATACTGCTTTTGATACACAATCAAAACTGAATGCAAAAACAGTACCTAGTAGTACAGGTCAACTAAAATTTGCCCGCGCTTTAGCCAAAGAACTTAATTTACTTGGCTTTGAAAAAGTGACGCTAACCGAGCATGGTTGCTTAACGGCAATGATGCCATCCAATGTGGATTGGGATGTACCGGCAATTGGGTTCATTTCACATTTGGACACCGCCCCTGATTATTCAGGTAAAAATGTGTGTCCGCAAGTTCTTGAAAATTATCGAGGCGGGGATATAGCGTTAGGTATTGGTGATGAAGTTTTATCACCTGTCATGTTCCCTGTATTGCACGAAATGATTGGCAAAACGTTGATCATGACAGACGGTAAAACATTATTAGGCGCGGATGATAAAGCCGGTATCGCGGAAATTATTACCGCGATAGTACGTTTAGAAGGGCAAAATATTCCTCATGGAAAAATTTGTGTCGCCTTTACGCCAGATGAAGAAATTGGTCGCGGCGCACAACATATCGATTTCAAAGAGTTTGATGCTCGTTGGGCATATACCGTCGATGGTGGCGGTGTCGGTGAGCTTGAATTTGAAAACTTCAATGCAGCTAACGTCTCTATCAAAATCGTGGGAAATAATACCCATCCCGGTAATGCGAAAGGTGTGATGGTGAATGCATTGGGTTTGGCGACCCGTATTCACGCTATGCTACCTGTTGAAGAGACGCCTGAAAATACGGAAGGTTATGAAGGTTTTTACCACCTAACATCGATTAAGGGGAATGTAGAAAAAGCCGAAATGAACTACATTATCCGCGATTTTGACTTAGCCAATTTTGAAGCGAGAAAGAAAAATATTATCCGTATCGCAGAAAAAGTGGGTGAAGGCCTGCACCCAAGCTGTTATATCGAGCTGACATTGGATGATAGTTACTACAATATGCATAAAGAAGTGATGAAATATCCACATGTTGTTGAATTAGCTAAACAAGCGATGTTGGACTGTGATATTGAACCTGTCATCAAGCCGATCCGTGGGGGAACGGACGGCGCGCAGCTATCATACCGAGGCTTACCATGCCCGAATATTTTCACGGGTGGCTATAACTTCCATAGTAAACATGAGTTTATTACTCAAGAAGGTATGGAGCAGGCGGTGAGTGTGATTATGCGAATTGCGGAATTAACGGCTATTCATGCAAAGCGTAATACCGAGAAATAGTTTTTGATACGTTCTTAATATAAAAAGTGACAATAAAAATGCCCCGATGTGAGATGATGACATTCGGGGCATTTTGCTATTATTAACGGCTAATTATAAAAATAATTAGTCGTCAAAATACCAATATCCACTATTAATCAGTGCGGTAATTAATGCGATAAAATTCACATCGTCAAGGGCATCCCCAAGATTTGTATAGCTGACCGCATCGAAACGACACAGGCTGTCTGCGGCTTCATAGCATTTAGTCTCTAAAGACTCACCATTAACAAAGAACTGGTCACCCACGCGAAGTGCTCGTAACCCATTGAGTTTATATAAGGTTTCTTGCTCATCTTTCAGTAGGTTATAGATTTCATTTTGTTCATAAGGCGGCTCTGGCGGCGCTAAGTCTAATTCGTGGCGCGACTGAGAAATAAATTCACCTAACCATTTACGGAATAATTCAGGGTCGTTAATCAGAGACTCCATCATTTCACGTAATTTAATTTGTTCGCCTTGCAGAATTTCAGCCGGGTTATCACGGAAAGAGAGGTCAGGATCACTGTAGCGATAACTGCCTAAATCATTAGAAATTAAATGGTCAGCAAAGCTGCTCATGAGTTCACGCGCATTGGGTGCACGAAAGCCGACAGAAAAGTTTAGGGATGGCTCAATAGCGTAACCTTCATGTGGGAATCCTGGTGGGATATACAGAATATCACCGGGTTCCATTTCTTCATCAATAATGGCATCGAAAGGTTGTACTTGGAGCAAGTCTGGATGTGGACTGTGTTGTTTCATTGGGATTTTTTCCCCAACACGCCAATGGCGACGACCTTCGCCTTGAATAATAAACACATCGTATTGGTCTAAATGAGGACCCACGCCGCCTCCCGGCACTGAGTAGGAAATCATTAAATCGTCCATACGCCAGTCAGAAAGAACGCGGAAAGGTTTCATAAGTTGGGCGCTTGGGTGGTGCCAGTGGTCAACCGCTTGGACCAAAATCGACCAGTTTTCTTCACCTAAATGATCGTAGCTTTCGAAAGGTCCGTGAGCTACCTGCCAGATGCCATCTTTATGGCTGACTAAACGGCTATCCACTTCATCTTCCATCGCTAATCCCGCGAGCTCATCAGGCGAGATAGGATCAATAAAACGCGTAAAACCCTGTTTGATAAGCAGAGGTCGTTTCTGCCAATGACTGTCCAGAAAACTCTGCCAGTCAAGATTCAGTTTATAATCCATCTTATTGTTCCCTAGTTATGACAAATCTTCCTAAATAGTATACCGGAAATGGATTGTAAAACAGGGGTTAGAGGGCGTCAGTTCACAGATTAACTATCTTCAATGACGGCTTGCTGTCTAAATGTGACGGCGACCCTAGCACCGCCTAGTGGGCTATCCGAAATGATGATTTCACCATCGTATTGATCGATGATATCGACCGCAATAGATAACCCTAGACCTTGCCCCGGTCGTAGTGTGTCGGCGCGTTGTCCACGCATAAATATCAGGCTACGCTTACTTTCAGGAACACCTGGACCATCATCATCCACAAAAATTGTTAGACTATCGTGACCCGCAAGGGCGGTGACTTCCACAAACTCAAGGCAATATTTACAAGCATTTTCCATAATGTTGCCCATCACCTCCATAAAATCATTCGGTTGACCTAACCATGTGATTTCAGGGGAAATGTCTACGGTGATTGAGACACCTTTGTTTTGATACACTTTATGTAGCGCACTGGATAGACTATCTAAGATAGAGGGGACGGACGCAATTTCCCGTAACATGAGGTTCTCATCACCTTGGCTTGAAGCGCGGTGTAGATAGTAACCGACTTGTTGGGAGATTCGACCTATCTGCTCCAGCATGATGGGTTCGGCTTGTTCGATAGTCATCTCTTTGCCGGAGCGTAGCAGCCTTAATGTAGATTGCAGAACCGCTAACGGTGTTTTCAAACTGTGAGTCAGGTCTGACAAGGTTGTGCGATATTTGCTATAACGTTTTCGTTCGTTACTCAACAAAATATTTAGATTGCGGACTAATCCTCTGAGTTCTGCTGGTGGATTTTCATCCAGTGTTTCTCGCTCACCTTTCTCAAGACTACTAATTTGTGAAATTAATGACTTAATGGGGCGGACACTCCAGTATGCGGCAAGCCACAACAGTGGAATGACCAGCAGGAAGTTGGCGAGTATCACATAACCAAACCAATCCCAGACAACCCCAGTATTTTGCAAATCTTGCGGTAAGGTATCCACAACAACAATGGTGAGCGGTGGCATGGTTTCGGTTTCTAAATATTGATTGACCGAAACTGAGTGAGTTAATGGTTCATCGACATTATCGATATCGTTAAGTCGGCTACTGTAGTCAGGATTATTATTCAGTAATTGACGAGTTTCATCGATATCAGTGTCGATTTCATACAACCCATTTTTTTTGAGCCAATCGAGTTGAATGAGGCGCTCGATGCTGGGAACTTCCCGTTGACGCCATAAAACCTGCCCATTTTTATCATAAATGATAATCAAAGAGGGGTTATTCAGCGTAAAGTTAGGCGGAACTCGGATATCAATTTTACTATCTTGCCACTGGGCAAGGCTGTAAATTAGGTTACTTTGGCTGCGTAATAGGGTATAGGTTGTGCGGTCAAAACTTACCAAATACCCGACGACGGCCACAATTCCATAGGCTAAGGTTAAGGCGAGGATCACGGCTGAGGTCGCGCAAATAAAACGGGCCTGTAAAGAAAGTGGTTTGAACCTAAATTTACGAAATCGCATATCAGTTATTCACATCGAAACGGTAGCCTTGACCCCGAACAGTCACAATAACCTCTTGAGCATGGAACTGCTGGATTTTTTTACGTAAACGCCCCATGAGAACGTCGATAGTATGACTTTCACGTAGCTCAGCATCTGGGTAAAGTTGACGCATTAAAGAGTCTTTACTGACCACTTTACCATTATTACGCAGTAGTGTTTCAATGATGGTGTATTCGAAGGCGGTCAGTTTGACGGATTCGCCGTTGACGGTAAATTCTTTACGAGAGAGGTCGATGACAAAATTTTCAAGCTCTAACACTTGGGATGCCAATCCGCTATTACGGCGCATGAGCGCTTGCATACGGGCAACTAACTCTTCTAATTGGAATGGCTTAGTGACATAGTCATCTGCTCCGCTATTAAGCGCTTGCACTTTTTCTTGCCAACTTTCTCGCGCCGTTAACACTAAAAGCGGAATACTGACATGGTTACTGCGCCAGCGTTTGATCATGGAAAGCCCATCTTCATCAGGAAGACCTAAATCGACAACAGCAATATCAGGATGGCTTTCATTCAAAAAGTAATCAGCTTCTTTTGCGCCTTCAGCTGAATCCACTTGATGACCTAATTCTTTGAGTTGAACGGTTAAATGATGACGAAGTAGGGCGTTATCTTCTACGATAAGAATGCGCATCTGAGAACCTCATATAAAGCATGTAAATAATAATATTATAATTGGTATGGTAAAAAGAGATGGGACAAGGGACAAGATCTTAAGTAAATATAAGGCAAACGGATCGGAAAAATAGTCGAATCTGAAAATATTTGAAAATAAAAAGAACAGATGACAATAAGCCATCTGTTCTTAATATGATTAATTACTTGATTTCATCAATAAAGCTTACTGCATAACCAATATAGTTTGCCGGTGTCATGGCTTTTAGGCGCTCTTTTTCACTTTCTGGCAGTGCTAAACCATCGATAAATTGCTTCATGCCTTCGGCGGTTACGCGTTTACCTCGAGTGAGCTCTTTCAATTTTTCATATGGTTTTTCAATGCCATAACGACGCATAACAGTTTGAATTGGTTCTGCTAACACTTCCCAGTTTTGATCTAACTCATCCAGCAAGTGTTGTTCGTTAACTTCTAATTTGTTCAACCCTTTCATCGTGGATTGGTAAGCGATCAGTGCATAGCCCAAACCGACACCTAAGTTACGGAGAACTGTCGAGTCAGTCAGGTCGCGTTGCCAACGGGAAACAGGGAGTTTGCTTGCTAAATGACCTAATACCGCATTGGATAAACCTAAATTACCTTCTGAGTTTTCGAAGTCGATAGGATTCACTTTATGTGGCATGGTGGATGAACCAATTTCACCAGCAATGGTTTTTTGCTTGAAGTGGTTTAACGCAACGTAGCCCCAGATATCACGGTCAAAATCCAGAACGATCGTATTGAAACGCGCAACACAATCAAACAGTTCAGCGATATAGTCGTGTGGTTCGATTTGGGTTGTGAATGGGTTCCATTTAATGCCGAGTGAGGTCACGAAAGTTTCACTAAACTCGTGCCAGTTAACTTCTGGGTAAGCGGCAATGTGTGCGTTGTAGTTACCAACGGCACCATTGATTTTACCTAAAATTTCGACTTGCTCTAACTGGCGATATTGGCGCTCTAAACGGTAAGCGACGTTTGCAAATTCTTTACCAATAGTTGATGGGGTTGCTGGCTGCCCGTGTGTGCGAGAGAGTAACGGTAACTCACGATATTCGTGAGCCATTGCTTTAACTTTATCGATGATTTGACGCCATTGTGGCAGTAAAACGTCTTCACGAGCGGTTTTCAGCATTAATGCATGGGACAAATTGTTGATGTCTTCTGAAGTACAAGCAAAGTGAATGAACTCAGAAACGGCATGCAGAGCAGGAATATGGGCTACTTTTTCTTTCAGGAAATACTCGACTGCTTTAACGTCGTGGTTGGTTGTACGCTCAATTTCTTTGATACGCATTGCATCATTTTCGCTGAAATTCGCGACGATTTCGTCTAAGTAAGCGATTGCGTCAGCATCAAATGAAGGGACCTCTTTGATTTGAGCGGTTGCCGCCAGTTTTTGCAGCCAGCGAACTTCAACTTGCACACGAAATTTCAGTAAGCCAAACTCACTAAAAATAGTGCGTAAAGCGCTGACTTTATCACCGTAACGGCCGTCAATCGGGGATACAGCGGTCAGTGAGGATAATTCCATTGGTAGCAACTCCAGATTTTATAGGTGAGACAAAATTTGTTTCGCCTGATTAGACAGACGGCTTCGAGAAAACATGAGTTGGAGACGGCTGCCACCAACCTGTTGCCAAAGAACTGCACAGCGAATACCTGCGAGTAATGTGGCTCTAACTTTGGCTTGGACAAGGGTATTTTTCAGGATGTCAGGGGAACCCGTCACTTGAATTCGCGGACCTGCTGGACTGACAACATCCACATAAATACCCGCTAATGCGTTGAAAACACCTTCAGACATTGGCTCAAAATAGCTGGCTTGACGTTCAAGCTGCTCAATTCGCTGACCAAGTTGTTCCATTGCCTTGTCATCTTTACTTAAGCGGCGCTCTAGCGCCATGATGCTGAGCATATAGCGGGTCATCTCCGCAGAGATCCCGCTATTACCCCCCGTTAACATTCCCATTAGGGCGGTTAAACCAGTTTTTAAATTCGCTTCATCATTACCAAATACATCCAACGTGGTGGATGGATTCATGTTAGTCAGACAATCTACCATGGTTTTACCATCTTGCTCATTATATGAGCCCTCATGGGCTAGCTTTTGTACCATTAGACTTGCTTGACAGATACCCGCTAACGCAAGCGTGATATCGTAATAGTTTTTAGCCACATTTACTCCTGAATACGGGCTTCAATAACGCCGCCACCAAGGCAGACTTCGTCGATATAAAATACCGCAGATTGTCCCGGTGTAACAGCAGCAACCGGATAATCAAAAATCACTTGGATTTTTTCGGCACTCAATGGGGTTATTGTGCAAGGGATATCCGCTTGGCGATAGCGGGTTTTCACCACACAGCGTAATGGCTCAGTCAGAGGTTGTCTATCGACCCAATCTAATTGCTGAGCAATTAAGCCCACGGACATTAAGCGTGGATGTTCATGACCTTGCGCAACAATCAATTGATTGTTTTCAACGTCTTTATCCACCACATACCAAGGTTCCTCAGAACCTTCCTTTGTTCCGCCGATACCTAAACCTTTGCGCTGACCTAATGTGTGATACATCAATCCTTCGTGCTGACCAATAATTTCACCATCAACGGTAACAATCGGACCGGGTTGAGCAGGGAGGTAACGACCAAGGAAATCACGGAATTTACGCTCGCCAATAAAACAAATCCCCGTAGAATCTTTTTTCTTCGCGGTGACGAGACCAATTTCTTCCGCGATACGGCGAACTTCTGGTTTTTCTAATTCCCCAACAGGGAATAAACTTTTTGCAACCTGCTCGTGGCTGAGCGTGTATAAGAAGTAGCTTTGGTCTTTATTGTTGTCTAATCCGCGTAACAACTGGCTTTTGCCATCAACATCACGGCGACGAACGTAGTGACCTGTTGCAATGTAATCTGCACCAAGATCTTCTGCGGCAAATTCTAAGAAAGCTTTAAATTTGATCTCTTTGTTACACAAGATATCCGGATTTGGGGTGCGCCCCGCTTTGTATTCTTCTAAGAAATGTTCGAATACGTTATCCCAATACTCGGCGGCAAAGTTGATGGTGCGAAGCTCAATACCTAGTTTGTCACAGACAGCTTGAGCATCGGCGAGGTCTGTTGCCGCAGAGCAATATTCCTCATCATCATCTTCTTCCCAGTTCTTCATAAACAGCCCGATAACCTGATACCCTTGCTGCTGGAGCAAGTAGGCGGAAACGGAGGAATCAACACCACCGGACATACCGACGATGACTTTAATTTGGCTGTTATCTGATTTGGTACTGTTATCTGACATGGGAAATAGTCTCAATGCGGAAAAATCAAGCCCCATACTTTAGCACGTTGCCCCCTTATTGCACCAGCGTTAGGAAAATAATGTTACTCGTAATGATGACCAAAGGCGGCTAAAACGCTTACAGGGTGACTGATGCCTTCTTGGAAACAGCGCAAACTTTGGGCAACTAACGGTGAGCGAAGACATTTGCTGGTTAGAATTTCATCGGCAGTGACCCAGTGACAAGCGCTGATATCGTCATCATGAGGATGAGTTTCACAAGGGGCATCGAGTTCGAGAGAAAATAAGAAACGAATAAATTGCGTATTGTCGGGGGCAATCCACTGATGAATTTTGATTAATTTTTGAGGTTCGCCTACGATACCTGTCTCTTCATAAAGTTCACGCGCAGCCGCTTGCAGTAGTGTTTCATTAGCCTCAAGGTGCCCTGCGGGTTGGTTCCAGGTTGGCTTATTATTGACCCATTCTTCTACCACTAAAAAACGATCTTGAGCATGAACAAGAGTAGCAACAGTAACATTTGGTTTAAACAACAGTGACCTCCTTCCATTCGCCGGAAGATAAGTTATTGAGTGTAAAACTTCCCATGGAATAACGTATTAATCGTAGTGTAGGAAAGCCAATATTGGCAGTCATCCGGCGAACTTGCCGATTCCGTCCTTCATAAAGCGTGATCTTCAACCAACTCGTTGGAATGTTTTTACGCTCACGAATCGGGGGATTTCTGACCCACAGCCACTCCGGTTCATCGACTCGCTCAATCCCTGCTGGTAAGGTGGGACCATCATTGAGTGTTAATCCTTGACGGAATTTTGCGAGAGCGGTTTCATCGGGAATGCCTTCTACTTGAGCATAGTAGACTTTCCCTGTTTTTTTCTGTGGTTGGGTAAGTTCTGCTTGTAATTTTCCATCATTCGTAAGCACTAACAGACCTTCACTGTCCCTATCTAGGCGTCCGGCAGCATAAACATCAGACACAGGAATATAATTTTTTAACGTTTCACGACCTTGCTCATCAGTAAACTGAGGCAGCACATCAAAAGGCTTATTAAAAATAATCACTTTCCGCGGCTGAGAGGCGCGTGCAGATGTATTCGTTGCAAGTGAACGACGTCGTTTGGATTGCGAAGTTAAGTGTTTGGTGTGGCTGCGATTAGGTGTATTCATCGTACTGTATTGAGAGTCATTCATGTCATGTGCAATAGGATAACGATATTTTGATAATAAAGTAAGACTGCACCTTTGAAGAGTGAATCAAGCAGTGTAATGAGGTTGATCCGTTTTTTAACATTTCAATGATTCATTTATTTCATTAATAAACAGTTTATAAATCTTAAGTTACCGTAGAATTTGATTATTTATTTTAATCAAATTTGATTAAATTTAGGTTATTAAAAATTCATTCGAAATCATTGTGATGCTGACTTTACTTCATTAAAACCATTAAATGCTAATAATTTAATTAAACCTATTAAATCATAGAGATAATATGGCTATATATTAATTTCTGTGAGCAGTACGAATGTTTAAATGAGATATTTTAGATAAACTACGGAATATAGCGATTAAACGCTTACGGAGGGATTTGACTGAGTTTTTAACTTTTTCAAGAATTAATAATCTTTTTCAATGGATTGATTTTGTTGAGTTTATTTTGATTGTGTCGAGTGTCTGGGCACATAAAAAATGCGTTAAATGCGATCTGTATAAAAGCTTAGTTTAGTAATCATTGGCGTTCGACGCAGATTGCAGTAGTATTGACAGGTCTCTTACAAAAAATTAACAAGCAAAATACGCAAGTGAAGGAGAGGTTAATGGATAGCAAAGTAGTAGTTCCGGCAGAAGGCGCTAAAATTACCATTGATGCAAAAGGCAAATTACACGTTCCGAATAACCCAATTATCCCTTTCATCGAAGGTGACGGTATTGGGGTTGATGTTACTCCTGCAATGCTGAAAGTTGTTGATGCAGCAGTAAAAAAAGCCTATAACGGCGAGCGTAAAATTTCTTGGATGGAAATTTATACGGGTGAAAAATCCACACAGTTATACGGTAAAGACGTCTGGTTACCACAAGAAACTCTCGATTTAATCCGCGACTATCGCGTTTCTATTAAAGGTCCATTAACCACACCAGTTGGTGGCGGTATTCGTTCCCTCAACGTTGCTCTTCGTCAACAGCTTGATTTATATATCTGCTTACGTCCTGTACGTTATTACAAAGGCACGCCAAGCCCAGTTAAACAACCTGAACTCACTGACATGGTTATTTTCCGCGAAAACTCGGAAGATATTTATGCCGGTATTGAGTGGAAAGCAGGTAGTGCAGAAGCAGATAAAGTGATTAAATTCCTGCAAAATGAAATGGGTGTAACGAAAATTCGTTTCCCTCAAAATTGCGGTATCGGTATTAAGCCATGTTCTGAAGAAGGAACTAAACGTTTAGTTCGCGCTGCGATTGAATATGCTATTGATAATAACCGTGACTCAGTGACTTTAGTTCATAAAGGCAACATTATGAAATTCACTGAAGGTGCATTTAAAGATTGGGGTTACCAGTTAGCACAAGAAGAATTTGGCGGTGAATTAATCGATGGCGGTCCATGGGTTAAAATTAAAAATCCAAAAACAGGCAAAGATATCATTGTTAAAGATGTTATCGCAGATGCATTCTTACAGCAGATTCTGTTACGTCCAGCAGAGTATGATGTTATTGCGTGTATGAACCTGAACGGTGACTATATTTCTGATGCATTAGCCGCACAAGTTGGCGGTATCGGTATTGCACCAGGTGCAAACATCGGTTCTGAATGCGCACTATTCGAAGCAACTCACGGTACTGCACCTAAATATGCAGGCCAAGACAAAGTGAACCCAGGTTCTATCATCCTGTCCGCAGAGATGATGCTGCGCCATATGGGTTGGGTTGAAGCGGCAGACTTAATCGTTAAAGGTATGGAAGGCGCAATCGCGGCTAAGACTGTAACTTACGATTTCGAACGTCAATTAGAAGGCGCTAAATTACTGAAATGTAGCGAATTTGGCGACGCAATCATCAAACACATGTAATTTATTACGTAGTGTGATTAATAACGGGAACTTAATAGTTCCCGTTTTTTATTGTAACATTTGAAACGGTTATCAAAAAGTTATCAAAACGAATTATCAAAACCAATCAAAATAGTGATCGTTAAATAACTACTTTCACCCAATTCTTACCCCGGTCATCATTATATTTATCGGTCATTCTTTGCGATTTATGACCCAGCAAATCTTTAGTGTTTATCCCTTGCTCGCGATAGAGCCTTTCAGACAAAGAACGTTGTTCATGAAATGAAGCTGGCGTTCCTTCACCCCAATCAATATCAGTTTTATTTCGCGCTTTTTTAAAATTTGTTGTTATTGTATTTGCTGTGACTTGCTCACCGCGATTTGCTTGAGAAGTTGTATGGAAATAATGGATAAGATACTGACTGACAACGCGGTCACGACATCTTGAAATAACTTCTCTCAATGACATATTCAATGCATCAGATTTTAGCGCTAATGGAATAGCTAATTTACTCCCAGTCTTTTCTTGTGTGATATGTAAATGGTCATCCCAAATATCACTAAACTTCATTGCTGAAATATCGCCAAGTCGTTGTCCGGTAATTACTGCTAATAGCATCGCATTGCCTAAATACTTATGCTGTTTATCAGCAATATCAAATATTTTTTGCCATTCTTCCAAGTTTAAGCGCTGGCGGGTGATCCGTCGTTTTGGCTGCTTAGTGGCGAGTGCAGGGTTATATCCTGGTGGAACTTCACCAGCATGTTGTGCCTCTTTAAACACATCGATTAATACGGATCGAATAACTTGTGCCATGCGATGTTGGCCATTAGATTTATATTCATCGAGTATTGATGCGATATCTCTCGCATCAACTGCTGGCAAAGGCTTCATTGCGAGAGAGTGGCGCATTAGGTCCACAGGTTTTCTTTTTTGCTTATATGTGTTTTGTTTTATATCACCGTCAGCAAGGCGCTCTTCTTGTATTACCCAGTAGCGATCTAGCCAAGTATTTACGGTGATCTCTTTACCTTTAATTCTTGCTACCCTATCACTGATCGCCATGACTTGACGGCTGCGTTGTTCCGCTAACCGGTTATTAGCTTCAATCGCAATTTCACGAGCTTCAGCCTCATTGTCACCGAGGGCATGATATTTGCCAGTTATAGGGTGGCGATAACGCCAATAAACCTTGTTAGCTTTTCTGCTAAATAGTGGGTAGAGATTAGGGATATTGACGTTATTTTTACGTGGACGGGCAGCCATCGTTTAAAATCCTTTGTAATTTAGGGTTATCACTCTTATTGATAACCGGTGATGTCAAATTACCGACTAAGTCGGCATCTTCTCTCACGCGCCAAATACCACCTTCTTTTTGTGCTGGTGGATAGAACAAGCCACTCCTAGCATAGCGTTGTAATGTCCCCAGTCGAGGAGGGCGACTTCTATAACGTTCGCTCGCCCATTCCTCCAAAGTTAGCATTTGCATAATTACCTCCACATTCTGCCGCATACAGATTAAGTATATTTTAGCCACAATATAAATAAGACCACTGACAGTAATTAAACACATATTTACCCGTATGGACTGATGCCAATGGTCTTATTTATATTTAGAAAAAAGAGGCGGCATGGCACCGCCAAACATTATCAATAATTACTAACTAGCACTGGCATTATTATTTTCAGCTTGGATCCGAAGATAAATTACTTCGCGGTGAATACTTGTATCTTTTGGTGCTTCGATACCAATCCGCACCTGGCATCCTTTGATTCCCAAAACAGTGACTTTGACATCATCACCAATAACAACTGTTTCACCAGCACGACGAGTTAAAATAAGCATTCCACTAATTACTCCACATAGTTGATTAGTTGATTGCTGCTAGGCCTAGACCTGCATTGCAGATCTCAGTTTGCTCGTAAATATCATCTTCGATTCTTACCAGCTTTTCTTTGAGTTCTGCGTAGGCAGCGTTAAGGCTTTCAAGTTTTTTAAGTGCAGCAGCTTTCTCCAAAATCCACGCATGAATTTCATCTGTGGACATTGGGTTGTTAAAAGTAACGATTGGTTTTGTGTGCATGACTACCTCCTAAGTTGTCTTAGATATAAACTAATTCAACTTAGGATTTGTGTCAATGCGAAAATCTAAGAAAACTTAGGATTTAATTGTGTGGATAGTTATAACTCATACTGGACACCACGAACTAGACCGACTATTTCGCAGTTACCATTGATAGGAATGTTGTTATAGCGAGGATTTAAAGGCATCAAAAACTTGTTGGGGCCATCTACAACATAACGCTTTACTGTTACTTCATCAGAGCCTTGTAGTCTAGCGACTACAAATTTTCCACTCACAATTTCAGCTTCAGGGTCGACAATTACAGTTGAGCCTTCAGGTATAGATGGCAAGCCATACGGATTAGTCATGGAATCACCAATGACACGCAAGGCAAATGACAAGGGGGATACCCTAAGTGTGGTTTCTATAAATTCAAGGTCTTCGTCATATATCTGATTTGGAGCGTAATCAGTGAAATTACCAGCTTGAACATAGGATAGTACAGGTACTTTCTGTGCACTGGTTATGATATTCGATGATTGTTTAGATGGGATACCATACAAAATATACGCTTCAGTCGTATTGAAATATCGAGCTAATTTCAAGAGAGCATCACTTCTAGGGGTGTTTAGGTCTTTTTCCCAATACCCCACAGTAACATCTGATACGCCACAATACTTCCCAAGATCTTTCTGGGTGGTTTTAGTGACGTTTCTGAGAGCCTTTATTCTGCTTCCAATAGTGCTTTGGGTATTACTCATATACAAATCCATTTTAGCTAAAACTAAGTTATCTTAGTTTTTATTGACCAAATATAAATTAACAATTATTATCTAATCTAACTTAGATTTAGGGGGCGTTATGACAACTGAACAGATTGAAAAATACTTTGGCACTACTAATAAAATCGCAGAATTTTTTTGTATTAGTCCAGAAGCATTCTATCAATGGAAAAAACGACCAAACCAATTAATCCCAAAAAACCGAGCAATGGAAGCGGATTATAGAACAAATGGTGAGCTGAAATATAACGCGGCGCTTTATCAAAACAGTACCAAAAGCAATTAACAGAGTTAACTACAAATAAAACAACGGAATTGTAGATATGTGCAAACAAACACTAAAAGAAGTCGTGAAAGAGATGTGCAAAGCATTCCCTGGTGGTCGTTCAGCGATGGCGGGTGCTTTGGGGATATCTGAAACCACTTTCAACAATAAGCTGTATGAAAAGAATGGTTGTCGATTCTTTGAGCATGACGAATTAGAGGCAATAGAAGAACTGTCGGGAACTAAGTTGCTGGTGGAGTATCACCTAGATCGCCATGGCATGACAGCGATGGAACCCATTGAAGCTGAAAAACTCGATCAGGTTGAGCTGTTTGATATTCGAATGAAGCTAGGCGCAATGCAGGGCGCGCTTGCAGTTTTAATTCAAGAAAGCATAGCTGATGGCATTTTAACTGGCGATGAAATCACTGCGATAAACAAAAAATCTCAAAAGGTTTTTGCTTATGCAAAGCACTTTATTGATTCACTACCTGTTGTTTATGGGGTTAAAGCGTAATGACCAAATTTAGGAAGGTTGACGCTCAGGATATGCGGTCCCGAGCGTCGGCGCTAATAACAACTTTTGTGGAGCAACTACTAGCATGAACAGTGTATGCCAAATTCAACCAATAAAGCAATTTAGATGCTTACCAGTCTCGAAACAAGGTTCGCTTCAATATGTAGAAATCATAACGTCAGCAGATGAGTCGGGCAACTACCGGAGAAATGAGAAATTGGTAGATATCGCTGAGTTGAGAAGTGACTGGGCTAACTTTTACTTCAATAGCAAAGGCGAGGCACATGACTGATGAAGATTCAAATAATCTCAATCGCATTTATCTCGACAAGCGCGGCATTCCTGTCTGTGTTGTTCGTTATGACCGGGAAAAGATGTGGGTCATTTACATGCGAGAAGGCTATGAGTATGAATGCTTTGCTCCGTTATACAAATTTAAAGATGAATTCAGAAGAGTCGAGTAGGTAGCAACTATGAGCGTAAAACTATCAAGTTATGTTTGGGATGGCTGTGCGCCAGCAGGTTTGAAGATAACCTCGGTTGCTATCATGGCTCGTCTCGCTGACTTTTCAAACGATGAGGGCGTGTGCTGGCCATCGGTGCCAACAATTGCCCGCCAAATCGGTGCGGGTGAAAGCACTGTACGTACCGCTATCAAAGATTTAGAAAAAGATGGCTGGTTATCGAGAGAAAAGCGTCGCAAAGGCAACCGTAATGCGAGCAATATCTATCAGCTTAATGTTAATAAATTAGCTTCAGCAGCGAGAGCCGCATTACCTCAACCAGCAGAATCTGATACGTCAAATCCTGACGCGTCAAAATCTGTTGCATCAAAATCCGTTCCGTCAGAATCGAGCAAAAATAATCGTTTTGACCCGTCAGAATCTGGGGGCGATCCGTCAGTAATTTCAAAACAAGATCCATCAGTAACTAACTCTTCGTCGCAGAATTCTGGCGAATCCAGCGACAAGCCTAAAATTGATTTTTTAAATCGTTACCCAGAGGCAGTGATTTACAGCCCTAACTTCCTGAAATGGGGATCTGCGGATGACCTCAAGTGTGCTGAGTGGTTGTTTGGTCGCAAGTGTGAAGTTTTCAAAGAGCTTGGGCTGCAAGAGCCGAAAGAGCCAAATTTCACTGAGTGGGCTAACGATGTTCGCTTGATGGTTAGCCAAGACGGTCGCACCCACAAAGAGATTTGCCAATTCTACAAACGCGTTAGCCATGATGAGTTCTGGAAGAAAAACGTTCAGTGCCCAAGAACGCTACGTACCCAGTGGGATGATTTAACCCTCCGTTTAGCGGGTGAGCAAAAGGTTTCAATTGACCAAGTTCAGCGTGATGAGGCATTCACTCGCATCATCGGATCACATTCTAAGCCTCGAAATCGCATCGAAGAAATTGCGGCAGAGTTAGCAGGTAAATCAGGTGTGCGTCGAATGAGTGATTTTGTTGGACGCAAGGCATGGGCGGGTATTTGGCAACAGGCAGCAGAGCAAGCAGCGAAAGAGGTGATGGCATGATTTCAGCACAAAAGCGTCGGTATATTGAGTACACAACACATTTCAACGGTAGGGCTTTTTGCCGCGATGATCTTTTCAGTGAATTCAGCATGAAAAAACGGGCTGGAGCAACAGCTATCATCAAATCTTTATTGAACTATGGATTGATTTATCAAGATCAGGACGGGCTTTATCGTGTATCTGCTAATTGTGAGCAAATGCTAAAAGAGGGGAAATTTCGTTCTCACGATTCCTCTGCGAGTGCAAACGGGATTACTGCTGAATCTGCTTTATTTGCTTTAGTTCGGAAATTTGATGCACTACTGGCTGGAGTCAGAGGATGAGCATATCACTCGTATTGCCATTTCCACCGAGCGTAAATGCATGCTGGCGTAATGTGAATGGCAGAACACTAATCAGTGAAAAGGGACGTAAATTTAGGGGGAGTGCCATTGTTGCTATTTATGAACAATTGAAGCGTAAACCGATAGCGATAACTGAGCCCGTTTCTGTAAAGGTGAAAATGTATCCGCCAACAAATCATAAGCGAGATATTGATAACTATTTAAAAGCACCGTTTGACGCATTAACACATGCCAATATTTGGAAAGACGATGACCAAGTGAAGAGAGTGGAAATGGAGTGGTGTGAAGTTGTCAAAGGCGGTCGTTTTGAAATAACAATCAGTTTGCATGAGAGCACAAGTGCAGTTGCGTAGATGGGGGAATAGCATGAGTTATCAATGGATACTAACGCCAATATTGGTACCAGAAATTGGCGCTGTGATTTTTAAGCCAGGTATGCACATGAATACATTCAGCGGAAGAATGTTGCTGATGACTTTGCCTGCAAAATTAAAGCATAAACCATCGGGGCTTATCTCTCTTTCTCAACAATACCTCAGCGACAAGTTGAATGAGATTGAAGCATTAACACCAGTAATGAACTTAGCTATAGATCCTGAGCCACCAGCAAGCTTTATGAAGTTTCCTAAGCTCCAGCGCTGGACTAATGACGACTACTTGAAATGGGTTAAATCACAGCCTTGTTGCGTATGCGGTGCTACTGCTGACGATGCTCATCATATTATCGGCTACGGGCAGGGCGGCATAGGCACAAAAGCTCATGACTTGTTCACTATCCCATTGTGTCGAATTCACCACAGCGAGTTACACAAAGATCCAAAGCAGTGGGAGCAAGAAAACGGTAGCCAGTTAGTTTTGTTATTTAAATTTCTAGATCGCTCTATCGGTCTAGGCGTTTTTGGTTGGTAGAGGCGGATATCATGAAATTAGAAAATGCACTTAAAAACTTTCACCCTAAGTCACCTACATTTGGCAATGTATCTGGCTGCACATCACCTGACAGAATTACAGGTACGGATATCATGGCAGCTATGGGTATGGCGGAATCAAAAGCTGAATTTGGTATGGCGGCCTTTTTGGCAAAAAATGATGTTAGCGAAGAAGATAAGTTTTCTACGGTGGAATCCTTAACCCAATACGCTAAAAAAATCACACCAAAGCTGGTGGCTAAAGCAGCGGGTAAAAAACTGGGTTATTGCTTAATTATTTTGGCAAGAATGGCATTTGAAGATTATGCCCGTTCAGCTGGCGCGGTTTTCCCATGTTCAGCGTGTAATGGTAAAGGTCTTATTTATAGTCGCAAGGATGTCACTAAGCATCCTGGTATAATGAAACTAGATGGAACCGTGGTTATTGAGCCATGGGTTGAAAAAGAGAAGGTAGGTGAGTTATGTGTTCCTTGTAATGGTAAAGGTCAAATAGCACACCGTTGTCGCTGTAAAGGGCGTGGTAAAGTATTAGATGAGGTACAGACCGAATTACAAGGGGCGCCTGTTTATAAAGATTGCCCTCGTTGCGCTAGTAGAGGTTTCAGTCGTGTGCCGTCTTCCGTGGTATATAATGCAATAAGGCATTTAGTGCCTGACCTTAACGAAAGAACATGGCGCAGAAACTGGAAGCCGTTCTATGAAAAATTAACTAGTAAGTGCTTTATTGAAGAGAGCATGGCGGAACAGGTTTTTAAGAAAATAGTTGAATAGCTTATATGGATAAAGGGGGCTTTAGTGGAACAATCCCCCCTTGGTATAGAAAACTTTATCAATACAGAGGGGAAGGAAGTGTAGCTCGAAAGTTATAATAATGACTTTAGTGTATTCCATTCATTTTTAAACTCTCTTCTAAGATAACAACTAAAAATAAACATTTTTAGTCTTCCTAGTATGGTTTTTTGTCTTGTTTTTAATTTTTCTATATCTAACAGCAGCTGCTCTTCATTGAAAAAATAACAAACTGGAGGAACTGGTGAGATCACATTGAAATAACATACAGGAGCTACATAATTAAATAATACATGCTCAACATACGTAACATCATAGTTTTTCGCTATCGATGCGATGTAATCATAGTCGATAGCCTTGTCAACAAAGATATATGACAAAGCTATGCTAAGACTTTCTTCATTGTTTAATGTATTGCCCATTTAGTAAATTCTTCTATTTCATCATCAAGACTATCAGCAGCAACAGAACCAGCAATGCCACCCGCAGTCCCTCCTAATAAAACGACCGCTATCGCACAAACTGGAGCCCCTGGCCCACATAGTGGGGTAACAGCAAAGCCAGCTAACCAACCACCTAAAACGCCTCCACCTACTGTCATACCTTGTTTGATAGCTTCCTTTGGTTTGTTTTCTGCATCTAGTATTTCGTATGTTGCAATAGTTGCAGTTATTACAATGCCAACTTTACCTAAAATATTTAATCTTTTATTCATGGTGGTGAATTTTTGATTGTCTCTAGCCGCAGACTCGATAATTTCGTAATAGATAGAATTTTTTTGATTTATAGTTAGATTTTTCATATCGGTACTAAATTTTTGTTGGGCATATTTGTTTAATAGGTCATCTAGTGATGGAGGCTTTCTTTTATGTCTCTCTGCTATCCCTAACCCTTGTGGTGAAGTTATTTTTCTGTGTTCAGCCATTATTTTGTTTCTCATTTCATAACAAAAGATTGAAGCCTCCTTAACGGATATTTTTTTAGTATCTACCATTTCTTTTACTTCACTTACTACGCGTTTTATATTTTGTTGATAACTGTTTCTTACATTGGCATCACTTATTGCATCTATAGAAAATCGTGTAGCGGCGCCTTCAAAAGCAGCGACGGCTTTATCTAAAACATAATCGGCTTGAATCAAATATTCATTTTCTAATAGGTAATTGCCTGTTATTTCAGCGCTGCTCATTTTTCATCCTTTTATTTTAGCCAACAATAGTTCAGTAAGGCTCCTGCCGGTGTTGTCTATATTTAGATCTTCTATTTCTAGATTAGCTTGCTTACCTTCTGTTTTTAATTGTATTTTTGCATTATTTTTTTCGTCAAAAGTTCCTTTTATGCATTGTCCATCATCTAAAGTGATAATGTACTTTAGGTCTGAATAGTCTCTATTTAGTGGTAATTGAAAGGTAATCCATTTTTCTACTGCTTGAGCTGAGATTGCGCTTTTTATTAACTCTTTTTTCTTATCCACTGACGATTCATTGTCACCGCTATAACAATCTTGAATAGATGGAATGAAACGGGAGTGACAAGGACAAGAGCTAAAGCTTTCTAGTGTTCCAGCATGTTTCCTATCTTCAAGCCACATGCTGCTAATACCTCCGAGGATTCTGTATGCTCCCGAATGCTTGCCACAGCTCACTAAATCCCCTTCGCGCGCACCAGCAACACCATACCATTGCATGCTGTTATCACCAGTTAAAATCTGACCGCCACAGGTTGTTCTATCACCTACACGTAAGAAGTATCCTACTGCCATTAAATTACCTTAAAATTTATAACCAATAATGCATTGGATTTCTATTGTTTAAATTTAACTTAAGATTAGCAAAATTGTCGTAAATATTATATTTGTGTATATTTACAGTAAAAATTGCATTTTGTCCGAAACTGGCTTATTATCTTCTAATAATGGACATTCTATACCTATGTCGCATTAAACCAATTCAAGACCTCGCAATTGCGGGGTTTTTTTATACCTAAAACAAACATAAGACTTGCTGTTACGTTTGGTCAGAGTTACATGTGTAGTTATGCACAATAACTGAATGTTTTAGAAAACTGATATGTTTTGGATTTTTTAGTGGAAATATCAAAAAGATTGGCATAATAATGCCTAGAATTGATGCGTATGTTAAATATTTATCCAAGTCTCGAAACATAGTAAATTCCATTTAAGTTAAGTGATTGTATTTTATTATTCGTTAGAATAATTCCGCCCGCCGTATTTTCTATTAGCCGTTTTCCGTTTTTTACTTTAGCATTACAGTGGTGGCAAACTTAAGCTAAATTTCAATAAGAGTGAAAATATATGGATACGGAAAAAGTAGAATATAAGGTCGCAGGGAAAGGAATTCTAAATGCATTTTGGTTCGGTCTTATTGCATTTATCATTGCTTTAATCATTAATCAAGTTAGCCCACATAATAACTCTGGAGGATGGTCAGCACTTGACCGAGGGTTGTGGATGGTTTTTATTATTTTTGGTGCTGGTGTTTATTGTTTTTTTTGCTTCATAATTGCCTTGGGTGAGTGGTTAGGTAACCGGAAAAAGAGCCATGTAAATACTGAACGGGCAATGATAGCCACCTGTTTACACGGTATGGTTGCTTTATTTGTGGGTGTTTGTACATTGATGATTTCTATCAGTAACTTTCTATTTTTATTCAAAAAATTATCCCAAGGGCTGCCATTGTGTAGCCTTTTTCGTTTAGGAGAGGTAGTTATGACTAATCAAGATGATAAAGTAAAAGATAAAATATCTAATGCGATGAAAAATGCGGCTTCGGCTGCCGCATTAAAAGGATTTAATATTGCTATTGTCCATCATTTAAGCGTCTTTGATCATCAAAGCTTTGAGCAGACTCCAAAATCTTGCAATAAGTAGATTCCATTGTCTCTGCAAACTCCTTAGCAGTTTTTTCTGTTATACAAGGATCCATATTCAATAGGATTGACTCGTAGTTTTGATTCTTGATGCTTTCAATGATTGCGTATGCAAGTTTCTTTTTATCATCAGGTAAAAGATGTAGCAACACAGAAACTGCTTGTTGAAGTGCTAAATATTCAGCTTGCGCCATTAACATTCTCCACCGAAGTTCATCAGCCATCCCTTCGGTAAGTCACATAGGGCTGAACCTCTAACTTATCTCAAATACTGATTAAATTCATTAATCTAAATCTAGCCGCTATTGCTGGTGGCTTTCTATTAACTAAATATCGGGCACTCCGTAGGGGTGGTATATGCGTATGGATAAATTAACGACTGGCGACTCCTATGCTGCATCGACAGGTTCAACGTTTTACTGGTTAAAGCAATTATTAGATGGTTTTTTATCGTAGCAATGGGCGGATATTGGGGTCTTAGGGAGTTTACTATTGGGTGTGGCTACATACTTTTTCTATGAAATTTAGGTGCTAATGTGATAAGAGTGAATACATTGTCACCTAACTAATTAGGATGAAGCCTCGTCAATAGGCATTTTTGTTATTAATTGCGTATCCATTCGATATGTGTGCTATGGTGTTTAAGACAACATACCTCATTGCTATAAAAAGCAAGCCTTGCAATCGCAAGTTTTTATCTAAAAAATAGATGTGGTATCCGGCGGGAAAATGCCCAAGGAAAAACCATGGCAGGATCTATTATTTATGACTGTATTTTTAGGTTCATCAAAAATGTTTTTATCATTGCACTTATGTTTTTAGTGATCTACGTAACGTTAGATTGGCTAAAGTAAGTACATCCCGCCATTAACTCAACTGGAAGAGTATTTAGCTTAATTAAGGCTAAGAGTCGAGGTTCGATGCCTCGATGGCGGACCAAATAACTATAAAGCCTCACGTCTGTGGGGCTTTATAGTATATGCACATTCTTCATTTTTGAGAGTTGTGTTGTGATGGACACCAGATGAGGTTTTCGTCGACGGCTATCTGGCGTACTTTTCTATTTTAATTTCTTTGAATTCGAGGAAATAAACAGAAAGTGGTAACAATGGATATGCTGCCATAGTAAGTCCCGACTTGTGGATGAGTAACACTAAATGGCGTTAGCCAGGGGAAACGGTCATTCATTTCATAAAGTCGCCTAGTGCGGCTTTTTTCATATTATCCACAGCAAATCAAGCTCAACATGTTTAATTACTACATTGAAGTTGCTGGTGGCTACCAATTAACTAAAACATCGGAACACTCCGCAGGGGGTGGATATGCGTATGCACGAAAAATACTCTAGCCCCTTTTCTTATGCTCTCGGAGTCATCACTACTGCAGTCGGGGCTTTATCGTTAGATCAGTGGGCGGTACTCATTGGGATCATCTGTACAGTCGCCACATTTTTGGTGAATTGGTACTACAAGCGGAAAGAATTCAAATTAAGAGAGGCTAACAGTGGCAAAGATACCAAATAAAATCAAGGTTGCCGCTGCTGGTGGCTTAATTTCATTAACAGTCGGAATGATTGCTTATTTTGAAGGCATTGAATATAAGCCATACAAAGACGTAGTAGGCGTAACCACGGTTTGTTTTGGGCACACCGGCGCAGACATTATTCCCACCAAAACCTATACAGAATCAGAATGTTTAGCCTTGCTTGAAAAAGACCTCAACAAAGTCAGAAAGGGTGTGGCCCCTCTAATTAAAGTTGATATCGACGATAACACACGAGCCGCTATTTATTCGTTTGCCTACAACGTAGGTACAGGTGCTTTTGCTCGTTCTACGATGCTGAAGAAGCTAAACGCTGGTGATATCGCTGGCGCTTGCAACGAACTTAAACGCTGGACATACGCAGGGGGTAAAGAGTGGAAAGGCTTGATAACACGCAGAGAGATAGAAAACGCCGTATGCCATGGCGAGTTTGCTTATGCTTATCCGCTTTCATTATCGGAATCCCCGTCTGTTTGGCAGCTGGCATATACGCACTCAATGACAATACCTGCGGTGGCACTGACAAGGTAAGTTTAGAAAAACGCTGCCAAAGTGCGGTTAATTACAACAAATCCCGGCAGGTTAACTTATGAAGATAGATAACTCGTTTTGGCTTTTTTTAATGTTAGTTGCTGTTAGTTGGTTGGCATTAACGCTTTATGATAACAACACTGCAGTTAAGAGTGACAACGACAAGTTAAAGCAAGATAACATCAAACAAAGTGCAGTCATTGCCCGTCAGTCATTTCAATTCAATCGCTTTAATCAGATAGCAACAACAGCATACCGGAACAGCATTCAAGCTGATGCGAAAGCACAGGAGAAAATCATTGAATATAAAACGATACTCAAAGCAGAGTCTTCTTGTGATTCTCTTGTGCCTCAGCTTGTTACTGATGGCTTGTTCGAGTATACAAACGAGCTACGAGAGCGCGCAATGCGTTCCAATTCCATCGACGTTAACTAACTCTGTGGTACCGCCATTGCCGCCTGACAGTGACGGTAAAACCCTATCATTCAAAGCGTCTGTATTATGGAACAGATTATTGCTAGGAACGATAGAGAAGGCGAATGAGCAGCTTAAAGCAATACAGGAAATTGAAGCTGAGAGAATTAAAAAATAGACCCACGTGTCTAATGAGGGTCTGAATGTATAGGATAGTTTAAGTCTTATTATGTTTTGTCTGAGTAGACGTGTCATGCATGCTCGCGGCTAATATTAGCTTGGTAAGCGAGCCTATTCAACGTACTCCATTGTTCAAATAATAGCCAGCTTATATTTGTAAAGGTTCATAACCATCGGCTAATCACCGGTGGCTTTTTGCTTTTGATAAATAAAAATACCCCAGATATCGGGGCTAAATGAGAATAACTGCTTATGAATAGAGCTTCACTATACGTTAATCGTGAATGACCACAACATTAAAAAAGTAGTAATCTCAAGCGGATATTACAAATCTGAGCCTCGCAATACGGGGCTTTTTTATTGGTATAATTATTCCAACATTTGAAAATTAATACGGAGATAACAGCATAGTGAAAACCTACAGCTTTCTGCCTTATGGCTCCGGATACAATTCGAGTGTCGTAGTGGTACTTGACCGCATGACTCATTTCGAGGGCATTAGTTTTAATGGCATTCCAAGGTGCTGAGATTCATTAAGTTACAGGCGCAAATTAATCACTACATGAATTTACACAATAAGATGGTCAGTTGTGTTACACCATGAAGCAATCACTATCCGTGATGGTGACGAAATTATTTATGGAGGTCTGATTGCTTATTAAGGCTCTGAAGAACATGGAGTTTTACAACTGGAAGAGTAGATTTAAAAAATAGACCCCGTGTCTAAAGAGGGTCTTAATGTCGTAGGCTTTAATAGAACTTATTGTTTTTAGGTTTTGTTGAAAGGTCATGCATGTTTAGGTTTCAAAGCTAAAGCATACTTCAACGCGGCAACAGTACGCGGTTACCTACATAATAGCTACCTTATATTTGTAAAGGTTTATAGCCATCAGCTAATCACTGGTGGCTTTTTCATTTGTGGAGAAAGTTATGTCAGATAAGCAAATTAATTTTGAAGCGATAGGTCGTTGCGTTAGTTTGCAGGAGAAAATATCCCAGCTAATCGAAAATAGAACGATGCTGTATATGGATCTTCGTGGGATGGCTGCATCTGGAATGATAGTTTATGAAAATGCCGTAAATACCAAATCAGTGGATCTGGATTGCATCACTAAGCCTGTCGAGCTACTCAATAAAATCAATAAGATTAACCAAGATATCATTGGGACCGTTTCATCCGATAACACATGGGCTGATAAGGCTGGTTATGAGCACTATGTTATCAGTGGTGATTACACGAAAGATGCTGGCGAGTTAGTAGGGTTTACTGCTGAACATTTTGAGTGTAGTCATAATTCCAAGCTTATAGTGGGCCATGTTATTTGTGATGCAGCACTGCAATCGGCAGATGTTATTCATAAAATTAAGCAAGAACTCGAAGAGGCAGCACGAGTGCAAGAAGCTGAACGTAAGGTGGTTGGCGAGAAAATTCGACAGCTTTCTATTGATGCCTTGCGTAACAGTTCAGGCTTTGCTTGATATGAAGAGACCCAATGTTTACGGCGGCAGATGGGCGAAGGTCAGGCTTAGCTTTCTTAATGAGAATCCTTTGTGCGTCATGTGCAAAGAGCAAGGGCGCATTACGGCAGCGACAGTTGTTGACCACATCACCCCGCACCGACTACGAGATGCGCTCACATCCGGTGATGCCGAATGGATAGCCAAAGCCCAAAAGCTCTTTTGGGATAAAAAGAACTTCCAAAGCTTATGTGAGCCCCACCATAACTCAACCAAGCAACGCATGGAGAAGAGCGGTGTTATTGTCGGTTGTAGTGAAGATGGCATACCACTTGATCCTAATTCACATTGGAATAAATAGCATGACTGAAACTAAGCAGGTGAAATTATCCAAGTTATTTCGTGGAGGTCGATTTGTCGGTCATGCATTAAGTGTTGATGGTCAGCTATTGAGTAATCAAATATCGACTGAATTACCCATGACTGATGGCGTGATTAAGCAAGTAAAAATAATCGTTACATTCAACTGTGATAACGAAATGGCTGTTGATGCACCTGATATTCATTTGAAGTCTTAGCGGTAAGGTAGGGGGCGGGGTAAAAGTTCAAAACCTTTGCCTTAAATTACCGACCGTGGTCATTAACGTGCACAACCGCGAAATGAAAAGTTTTTTCTGGGAGGTTCCGATGGCAGGAAGGCGCCCGAAACCGACCAACTTGAAATTGGTTACTGGTAATCCGGGTAAACGAAAACTCAACGACAAAGAGCCTAAACCCCGGCGCGAAATTCCAAGCCCACCTGAACACTTAACGGATTGGGGTAAAATAGCGTGGGCAAAATTAACCTTGTTACTTGATGGCATGGGCGTTTTAACCATTGCTGATTCTTTGGCTTTGGAAAGGCTTTGCGATATCTACGCTGATATTCTTCAACTGCGCGACACGATAGCGATTGAAGGTCGCACTTACACAACGAAAACCCAATTGGGTGATTTTCTGATTAAAGCGCACCCCGCCGTAGCCATGCTGGGTGATGCGGATCGTCGCTTCAAAAGTTATTTAGTCGAGTTCGGTTTAACTCCGGCTGCTCGCTCAAAGGTGAAAATCGATGGTGGAGAAGAAGAGGAAGACCCGCTCAACGCGTTCTTCGGCTGATCCCGCAACGCAATATGCTCAAGACGTCAGCGATGGAAAAATTCTTGCTGGTCCTGATATCCGAAACTCATGTGCAAGACACTTAAGAGATTTGAATGAAGCCAAGCAGCGGGGTTTAGTTTGGGACGTTGAAGCTGTTCAGCGCGCCATTGATTTTTTTGCCAAGGTGCTAAAGCTTAATGGTGGTGAGCACGAGGGTAAGCCATTTATTTTATTGCCATGGCAATGCTTTGTTATTGGCTCCATTTTCGGCTGGAAAATGGAAGATGGTACCCGTCGTTTTCGTATGGTGTACGTCGAGTCAGGAAAGGGCTCAGGAAAGTCACCGCTATCAGCAGGTGTCGGTCTTTACTGCTTAGTTGCAGACGGTGAGCCTCGCGCTGAGGTTTATGCGGCAGCCACCAAAAAAGATCAGGCAATGATTTTATTTCGTGATGCGGTTGCAATGGTCGACCAATCACCGGCACTCAGCCAACGGGTCATGAAGTCGGGCGGCGCAGGAAAAGAATGGAACTTAGCCTTTTTAAAGGCAGGCTCGTTTTTTAGACCAATTAGCGCTGATGACGGGCAGTCTGGACCTCGTCCTCACTGCGCACTCATTGATGAGATTCATGAGCATAAAAACAACAATGTCGTTGAAATGATGCGAGCCGGTACTAAAGGGCGACGACAGGCATTGATATTCATGATCACCAACAGTGGCCATGACAAAACTAGCGTGTGTTATGACTACCATGAATACGGTCGAAAAGTCGCTGAAGGCTCAGTTGAAGATGATAGTTTCTTTTCTTATATCTGCTCACTTGATGAGGGTGACGATCCTTTTAAGGATGAATCGTGCTGGGGAAAAGCTAATCCCTCTTTAGGCTATACCTTCACTGACCGTTATTTACGGGAACAAGTGACTCAAGCTCAAGGTATGCCTGCTAAAGAAAGTATTGTGAGGCGACTTAATTTTTGCCAGTGGGTGGATGCAGATAATCCATGGATCAATGGTGATACATGGATGAGTTGTGAGAAAGAATTCACATTGGAGGACTTGCAAGGCGAGGAATGCTATGGCGGGCTCGACTTATCAGGAACACGAGATTTAACCGCGTTAGCGCTTTATTTTCCTCGGATCAAATATCTGTATGTCGAATTCTGGACACCAAAAGACACCTTAATGGATAGGGCTAAAACTGACCGCGTTCCTTATGACGCGTGGGCCAGAAAAGGTTTTATCCATACTCCTCCTGGTAATGCAGTTAAATATGAGTTTGTTGCTGAGCGTATTGCGGAAATAACAACACACGTGAATCTGCTCACCATTGCATTTGACCAATATAGAATCAAATACTTAGAGCCTAAATTAGATGAGGCTGCAGTCACCGTTCCTTTGGTTCCTCATGGGCAAGGTTATTACAAGGCAAAAGATTCTGGCTTGTGGATGCCACACTCAATTGAATTGTTCGAAGGGTTGATTGATGACCGGGTCATCGTTATTCATGCAAACCCCTGTTTGCGGTGGAATGCGGCATCAGCCGTAACGGAAGCCGATCAGAAGGAAAACCGCATATTTGCGAAAAGGAAGAGTACGGGACGTATCGATGGTGTTGTGGCTTCCGCAATGGCAATCGGTGCTTCCGAGGGTGAGGTTGATGATAATGGCAACCTTGATGATTTTTTCTCTAATCCACTGAGTATGTGATGACAGATAAACAATATTCAATCGATTTGCGCACTAACAATAGTTGGTTTGCACGTCTGGCTTCCTTCTTTGTTGGAGGGAGGCTTGTCACTCCCGATCAAGGTTCGCAAACGGGTCCTGTTTCGGCTCAAGGAACGCTGGGTGATTCCTCGATAACCGATGAACGTATACTGCAAATATCGACAGTTTGGCGCTGCGTCAGTTTGATATCAACATTAACGGCTTGCCTGCCACTCGATGTTTTTGAAACAGATCAGGCAGGCAATAGAGCTAAAGTCGACTTAAGTAATCCGTTAGCGCGTTTACTTCGTTATTCACCAAACCAATATATGACAGCCCAAGAATTCAGAGAAGCAATGACCATGCAACTTTGTTTTTATGGTAATTCTTATGCTTTGGCTGAACGTAATCGCTCCGGTGATGTGATCAGTTTGCTTCCACTCCTTTCAGCAAATATGGATGTGAGAATGGAAGGAAAAAACTTATTTATAAATATCAAAGAGATAAGGAGTTTGCAAAGTTTAAACACTCTGAAATATTCCACTTAAAAGGATTTGGTTTCAATGGGTTAGTGGGGTTGTCTCCAATTGCACATGCATGTAAAACGGCAGGAACTGCCGTGGCAATGGAAGATCAGCAGCGTGAATTTTATGCGAATGGCGCTAAGTCTCCAAAAATACTCACTACTGGCGATAAAGTTTTAAGTAAAGAGCAGCGAACACAGGTTGAAGAAAACTTCAAAGAAATAGCGGGTGGGCCAGTTAAAAAGCGGCTGTGGATATTAGAGGGTGGCTTCAAGGCAGACGATATTGGTGTGAGCCCTCAAGATGCTGAAACTATGGCTTCTCGTAAGTTTCAGGTTAGTGAACTTGCTCGATTTTTTGGCGTCCCTCCTCATTTGGTTGGTGATGTTGAAAAATCAACAAGCTGGGGGACGGGGATTGAGCAACAAAACTTAGGTTTTCTTCAATATACCTTGCAACCATATATCTCCCGCTGGGAAAACTGTATAGCGCGATGGCTTTTAAAGCCCGGTGATGTTGGTAAATATCATGCCGAACATAATTTAGATGGATTGCTACGAGGTGACTCCGCTTCCCGCGCAGCATTTATGAAAGCGATGGGAGAATCAGGGCTGCGTACTATCAATGAAATGCGGCGACTTGATAACTACCCACCTCTTGAAGGGGGCAATGTTGCATACCGACAAGCGCAATATGTACCAATTAATCAACTTAGCAAAGAGCCTCACGAAAGTGGGGCTTAATTATTTATGGGGGCGCAATGTCCGATATCAGAAAAACACTCGCTTTTGATGAAGCGGAGATCAAATTCTCTGGCGATGGTACGCAAGGTATTTTTGAAGGGTATGCTTCAGTGTTCAGTAATACTGATTCAGACGGCGACATTATTTTGCCGGGTGCATTCAAAAGTGTGCTAGCAAACCAAAAACGCAAAGTCGCCATGTTTTATAACCATCGCGCATGGGAACTGCCTGTCGGTAAATGGGATCACATGGAGGAAGACTCAAAAGGTCTACTTGTTCGAGGTCAACTTACTCCTGGTCATAGTGGCGCCCAAGATCTAAAAGCCGCTATGAAACACGGTACTGTTGAAGGTATGTCAGTCGGTTTTGGCTGCGTTCGTGAGGATTTCGATGTGACTTCCTCCGGTCGTATTTTTAAAAACATTTCCATGCTACGGGAAATCAGTATTTGTACTTTTCCTGCTAATGAACAGGCACAAGTCTCGTCACTAAAAAGCGTTGATGGCCTGTCCACTATTCGTGATGTTGAAGATTGGCTGAGAGAGTCAGTGGGTCTATCAAAATCAGAGGCGCTTGGTTTTATCTCTCGCTTCAAATCAGCTATTCGGAGTGAGTCCGATGGCACTCAAAAATCTCAAGTAGATTCCATTATTAACCAAATTAATTCATTTAATCTGAAAGGATAAATTATGTCTGATTTAACCCAAATTCAAAAAGCCATCGAAGATTCGCAAACTAAAGTCAAAGAGTTATTTGATGAGCAGAAGAAGCAAATTGAAGAAACAGGTACCATTTCAAAGCAGTTACAGAGCGATTTAACCACGGTTCAAAACGAACTGAAAAAAGCGGGTGAACGCCTGTTTGATTTAGAGCAGAAAGGCGCATCGGGCGCTGATGATCCAAATGCTAAAAAAGACTTTTCTGAGCGTGCATCAGAAGAGCTCATTAAGTCATGGAATGGTAGCGCAGGGGCTTATGAAGTTAAAACATTCAATAAGTCACTGGGTAGTGATGCGGGCTCAGCAGGTGCATTAATTCAGCCAATGCAAGTGCCGGGCATTGTTATGCCGGGCATGCGCCGTTTGGTCGTTCGTGATTTGTTAGCACAAGGTCGCATTTCCAGTAATTCGCTAGAATATGTGCGTGAAAAGCTGTTTACCAATAGCGCGGCACCAGTGAAAGAAAAGGCTCAAAAACCTGAATCTGACCTGACTTTCGAAAAACAAACTACTAATGTGATCACTATCGCACACTGGATTCAGGCGTCACGCCAAGTTATGGACGATGCGGCGCAACTTCAGTCTTACTTGAATACCCGTTTGTTATATGGCTTAGCGCTAGTTGAAGAAAATCAACTGTTTAATGGTGATGGTTCAGCTGATAACCTGACAGGTGTTAACCAAGTAGCCACAGCGTACGATACTACGCTAAATGCCACAGGGGACACACAAGCTGACTTGATCGCCCATGCTATTTATCAGGTAACAGAGTCTGAATTTAGTGCATCGGGGATTATTTTAAACCCGCGCGACTGGCACACCATTGCGTTAATGAAAGATAAAGAAGGCCGTTACATCTTCGGTGGCCCTCAAGCATTTACCTCTAATGTGATGTGGGGCTTACCTGTTGTGCCAACAAAAGCACAAGCACAAGGGGAGTTTACGGTTGGTGCGTTCGATTTAGCATCCCAAGTATGGGATCGCATGGATGCTACTATCGAAGTTAGCCGTGAAGACCGTGATAACTTTGTGAAAAACATGCTAACCATTCTTTGTGAAGAGCGCTTAGCGTTGGCCCATTATCGTCCTCAAGCCATCATCAAAGGTTCCTTTGCTACCGCGGAAGGTAAGTCAACTAAATAATAAGGTCGGGGTGGGTAACTGCCCCGTATTACTTACATGGATATCTTAGATGTTATTCCGCTTTCACTGTTAAAGCAGCACATTGAATATGATGATAACGATCGTGATGAGCAGATTACATTTTATGCTCAGAGTGCTTTGGATTATTGCCTAAAATGGTGTGATGAACCCGCATGGAAAGCACCCAAAGATATCCCTCATCCCGTTAAATTGGCGGCACTATTAGTTCTCGGTGATATGTTTGAGCATCGTACGAGCCAAAGCGAAATCCAGTTGTATGAAAACAAAGCAGCTGAGCGTTTATTGTTTCATCATCGAAATTGGCGAGGTGGAGAATGAATCCGGGGAGACTGCGTCACAAAGTAACTTTCCAGCGTAGTGAATTGGTTAAATTGCCCTCTGGCGCTCGTGAAAATCAGTGGGTTGATATTGCTACGACACGCGCTGAAGTTAAGCCAATATCAGGTCGTGAGCTGCTTGCGTCAGGTGCGGAAATGTCCGAAGTGACAGTTCGTGTTTGGATGCGTTTTCGTTCTGATATTAATTCAACCTGCCGCATGGTTTTTAACGGGCTCAACTATGATATTCAGTCCGTTATTCCTGATGTGAAAAACACTCGACTTGAATTGCTGTGCAAGCAGGGGGTTAAGGCTGATGGATGATTGTAATATTGATTTTAGTGGCTTCCTTGATATTGCCAAGGATCTGGATGAGCTCAGCAAAGCTGAGAGTAATAAAGTTTTGCGCCAAGCGACCTATGCGGGCGCAGCTGTTCTGCGTGATGAGGTCAGAGCTAATGCACCAGTACGAACTGGGAAGTTAAAAAGAAACATTGTGGCCAGTAGTCAGCGCAGCCGGAAATCGGGTGAGGTTTCAGCTGGCGTCTATGTTCGTGGCAGTAATCAGGATGGTACCAATAGCGACAACTCGATGAAAGCTAAGGATCCGCGCAATGCTTATTACTGGCGATTTTTGGAGGAAGGAACTTCAACGATGCCACCGGTACCGTTTATTCGACCTGCATTTGATAGTAAAGCCGATGAAGCCGCCAGCGCAGCCATTGCGAAGCTTGATGAAGCAATAGATAAGGTGCTGAGTAAATGAAAGAAGCTGATTTATTTATACTTCTGGATCCCGTCTTGCCAGAAAAAACGTTTCCTTATGTAGTTCCTCAGAATAATCCATCAATTACAGCACCTTGGATGATATTTTCATTTTATGAAGTTGACGGTGATGTATTCTCTGGTCAAGCAGAAACCATGACCAATATTCAAATTGATGTTTATGCCAAAAGCCCAGATACAGCTGGCGACATTTTATCAAAAGCGCTCACGGCCATTCATCCTTTAAGCCCAACCAACATTACCAGAAAGCCAAGCTATGAGCCTGATACGGCACTTTATCGGGCTACCCTAGAATGCCAAGTCTGGAATTAACGCCTCATTAACTCCATCAACCACCTTCGGGTGGTTTTTTATGTCTATAGGAAACTGATATGACAAGTAAATATGAAAAATCGCAAGGTACGAATTTATTTATTTCAAAGTTACCTGCTGAAGATGTTTCAGGCGACGCAATTGATTTTCTGGCTTTAGGTTGTACGACTAAAGAAACTAGCTTTACAGGTGGTCAGAAAACGGATCTGGATACAACCACACTGTGTTCTAAAGAACAGGAAACGATTAACGGTTTACCTGCAGCGGCAGAGATTTCTATCAATGCCAACTTTTCAGCGGATGACGATGGGCAAGAATCATTACGTAAAGCCTATGAAGAAGATACGAAGCATGCCTTCAAAGTCATCTTCCCATCCGGTAATGGTTATGCATTCCTTGCTGAAGTTCGCCAGCACACATGGTCTGCACCGACTAACGGCATCGTGGCTGCAACATTTACTCTACGCTTAAAAGGTAAAACAGTGCCGATTAAGAACGGTGAAATTGTTAAGCCTGCACCACAATCAGCCCCTATTGTTGAAGGTAAAAAATAATGGCGAAGAAACCAAGTTTACGAACGCTGGCGCTTAATGCGGATCAGGCTTTTCGTAGCAAAAAAGTCCACGTTGCAGAGTGGGGCATTGATGTATTAATTAGAGAGCCATCGATTAAGGCGCGCTTATCTTGCACTGATTTAGTCAGTGGAAAGGATGGGGAGGAGCTCACATCAACACAAAAATCGCTTCGCAATATTGAAGGCGATGTTATTTTGTTTATCGATATTCTTCGTGAAGAAGATGGTAGCCCAGTATTCACCGATAAAGATAAACAGGCTCTTATGGAAACGTATGGTCCAGTACATGCTCGTTTATTGGCTGAAGCTTTTTCATTAACTATTTCAGCCACTGAGGCTGAAAAAAAGTAAAAGAACCGGAAACATTCTTTTTAATGACGCTGGCACTCCGTTTAGGGAAAACCTTAACTGAATTAACCCATAACATGGATGCCAGCGAGTTAAGAATGTGGATGGCATACGACAAGGTAAGTCCTATTGGGGATCGTCGTGGTGATATTCAAACGGCAATGGTAGCAACTGCAGTGTTAAATGCAGCGGGTGCAAAAGTGTCTGTTAGTGAGCTTATTCCTGTTTGGGATTATGAGGTTGTTGCCGCAAATGAACCAGAGAATAAACAGGATCCGTTGAAGGCGTGGTTGAGCAGTATGTCTGAATAGTTATATAGTAGGATCATTAATTTATTAATGAGATTACTTAAATGAAACAGGCATTAATTAAAACTGTCATCGCCTTTATTATTTTTACTGCAGTCCTACTGTCGCCATTCCTTTTTGATAAGTTAGGTTCTAGTAATACTGATTCAAAGAGGTTTGTAAAACAAACAGAAGAGTTGCTAAAGGAAGAATACAGAACATCAGATATTAAATTTTACAGTTCTTTTTATACGGATCGTGGGTACGAAAAATACACAGGGGCAGTATGTGGATACGTTATTAAATTAGATCATGCAGAAGATGATAATAATGAATATAGAAAATACTACGCATTAGTGGTTAATGATGGAAAAAACATTATCAGTGTGACTGATGTTGATTTTGATATATACGTCAGTTTTGATAGATGGAACAAATATTGCGACAGACAATAAATGATGACCGCCTAGGCGGTCTTTTTTTTTGGAGACGAAAATGTCTAAATTACGTGAGTTAATCTTAAAGATTACTGCTAATTCGTCAGGTTTTCAGGCGGAAATTAGTAAAGCTTCTCGAATTAGCAATGATTTTTATAAAAATGCGGCCAGTGGTAGCCGTCAATTGCGACAGGAATTAACTCAGCAGAAAAAGGCATTGGCGGAAATAAATAATCAACTTACAAGTGTTGCTATGACCGCAAGAGGAATGGCTGGCGCTATGGCTGGCTTTTTTTCAGCATCGGCAATGATCTCTACTGTAGATAGCTGGGGACAAATGGCGGCACGAATAAAAATGTCGCTTAATTCGGTAGAGGGATCAACTAAATCTTATGAGCAGCTTCAGCAGCGATTTTTATCAGTCAGTAACCGTAATGGTAAATCAATAGAAACCACACAAGAACTATATGTTGGCTCTGCTACCTCAATGAAAGAGTTAGGTTATAACACCTCTCAGACTATTGATTATATTGAATCACTTTCTTCTATTTTTACAGCTAATGCAACCAGCGCTCAACAAACTGAATCAGCAACTACTGCATTAAGCCGCTCAATGGTAAACGGCAAAATAAGCGGCAATGACTGGCATTCTGTGATGAATTCTATGCCAACGGTACTGCGTGATATCGCTGCTGAATTATCACGTACCAGCGGTGGAGTGAAAGTCACTGAAAACGATGTGAAAAAACTCGCCATGAATGGTGGTATCTCGATGAAGCTATTTGCCGATGCCGTGATCCGTGCAAAAGAGGCAAATAATGCGCTTGCTGATTCTATGGATAATACAGTTGAAGATGGCTTTACTCGTGTAGCAAACTCAGCAAAATCTTACTTTGGTGAGCTAAATGGCAGCATGGGGATAACACGCACTATGTCCGCTCAATTAGCTTTTTTGGGAGATAACTTTGATAAGGTTGCTCTTGCTGGATATGCACTTATTGGAATTGGACTTTCTCGATATCTCGGAAATCTTTCTATTAATACTAAAAATTTAGCTAAAGAAACTGTTAATGGATACTTATCACAACTTAATTATAACAAGGAGCAGGTGAGAACTCTTGAAGTCACTCAGATGCGAATCAAAGATGAGAGGCAGTTGCTTCTCGATACTCGTCAATCATTAGTGACTAAAAAGATGGTAGCAGCAACGGACAAGGAACGACTAATACTTGATAGACAGCTAGAGAAAAATACCAAGGCACTAGTCGCTCTAAGCAATCAAGAGATTGTAACTAACGAAAGATTGCTTGCATCACGAAAAGCGCTGAATGGATTTCGTATGGTTGGTGGTGCGGTAATTTCTGGCGCTAAAAGCTTGCTGTCTCTGGTTGGCGGGTTGCCTGGTGTAATTATGCTGGGCGCTGGTGCATGGTATGCAGTCAAGCAACAGCAAGAAGCGGCGCATCAATCAGCGCTTGAGTATGCTAATGCATTAGATGATATAGCAGCTAGAACAAAAAGTATGTCATTAGTGGAAGTCTCTGATGAGGCAAAAAAAGCTGATGACTCGATCAAGGCTCAAACAAGAAGCATAGAAGATCAACTGAATAAAATTCAAAACTATAAAAATCTAATAGAGAGGCATTATAAAAATTCAGAAAATGACACATTCACCAGCGAACAACAACAATTACAACTATCTTTAGCTATTGAATTAACAAAGCAATTAAAAGCTGAAGAGCAGCGCTTGTTAAATATGCAGCAAACTCAGCAAAATACAGTTTCTGTTTCCAATAGGCTGAATGAGCATAGAAATAACTTAACTAATAGTAAGTTAGCTTTATTAGGGCAAGAAATAGCCAAAGAGTCGGAATTTAACCGGATACTTTCAATAGGTAATAACCTACTGTCAAATAGGCAGTTGTTAGCGCAAGCGCCAATGTCGACAGGTTCACTTCCTGCATCGCTTAATGATGAGCAAAAGGAAATGATGCTTAATGCGGAACGCGAGCGTCAGCTATCTAGCATGAGTCAGCGTAATCAAGTTAAGCAGCGTAGTGAGTGGGAGTTAGATAAAGCTGGATTTACTGGAGATGAATATAAAACCCATCGTGAGCACTATATAAATAATAGGCTGAAAGCTTTTGATGAGCGTGAGCGGATGAATAAATCCCTCAAGACTGGTGCCGCGTTGACAAAAGAATCTGACCGCGTCACTGAGCGCTACAAAGATAAAATAGCCGATCTTACCGTTGCGACTGAAGTTCAGCGTGTTCGTGCCTTGCAGGGGGAAAAAGCAGCTGCACTTTATGCCGCTGCGCATGAAACCGGATCTAAGTGGACGGATGAACAGCGAAAATCCATACAATCATCTGCAGTTGAGCTGGCGGAATGGACGCAAAAAGCCGATGAAGCCGTGCGTAAGCAGCGTGAAATGACGGATGCATTGAAAGAACTGAAGGACGCAACGCGCAAATATAACGATGATGCAGCCTTAGCCAGAAGTACTGTGGGTATGGGCAATCGTCGCCGCAGTCTCGAAGAGGAGCGCCAGCAAGTTGAGCGGGTATTCAGTAAAACGGATGGCGGTACCGAGGCTTTATTAGCTCGACAAAATGCCTTGGACGCACTGAATAAAAAATACAAGGAAGCCATTCTTGCTGAAGCTGATTGGCGTTCTGGCGTTAAAGCTGGTTTGGAAAACTGGGTTGATGATGCGAGCAACTACGCAGGGCAGGCGGCAAGCGCAACACAATCTGCAATGTCAGGGATGGTGAATAACATTTCAGACATGTTGGTTGGCAATAAAGCCGACTGGAAAAGCTGGGCAATCGACGTCCTGAAAAGTATTGATAAGGTTCTTATTAATATGGCGCTTGTTCAATCAATGAAAGCGGCGGGGAGTTATTTCGGTGGGGGATTTGGAAGCTTAATTAGCTCCATTGTCCCTAATGCGAAAGGGGGGGTTTATGATTCACCTAGCTTAAGTTCTTACAGTGGGCAAATTGTTAACTCGCCAACCATGTTTGCTTTCGCGAAAGGTGCTGGTTTGATGGGGGAGGCTGGGCCTGAAGCAATCATGCCTTTAACCCGAAGCTCTGATGGTTCATTAGGCGTACGCGTTCTTGGCTTGGAAAATGTTCAAAATGGCACTACATCCATCACTTCCAATAACGCTATCAAAATCGATGTTGGTGATATCAACCTGATTAGTGATGGATCTAAAGAGCAGCAGCCAATAGGTGACGTGAGTGGTGCTAAACAGCAACTCAAAAATGAAATTGTTAACACCGTCAATGAGCAGGCATCGAGAGAGGGAACGCCGCTTTGGCAGCTAATTAACAGAAGAAGGTAAACTGTATGGTAGAAACGTTCACTTGGTGCCCCCGTATTAATGCGCAAAGTGATACAACATTCAGAGTCAAAAAAGCCCAGTTCGGTGATGGATATACACAAACCGCAGGGGATGGGTTAAACAACCGCTCTGATAGTTGGCAGCTTGAGTTTGTGGGTGAAGAGGCAATGATCGAACAGATTATTGCCTTTTTTGATCGCCATGGTGGGTATAAGTCTTTTATTTGGAAACCACCACTCCGACCACAAGGGTTATTTCGATGCGAACAATACAAACCTAATGCGCTGGGTGGCGGTAAATATTCATTAACGACGACATTTATTGAGGCATTTAGCTCATGAAAATAACTGCAGACGTTCAAATGCTGGAGCCGGGCAGTCGAATACAGTTAGTTGAAGTGGATGCCAGTGCGTTTGATGGTCCTATTCTGCGCTTTCATGCCTATAATTTACGTTATACCGAAAAAGAGCTTAAGGAGGCAGGTGATGAACTTGCCCCGCGTTCTATCTGGTGGCAAGGCAATGAATATGGGGCGCACCCTTATCAAATTGACGGAATGTCCAAAAACAGTGACGGTGCGCAAGCTAGACCGAAATTTAGAGTCTCAAACGTCAATAGTGTTATTTCATCATTATGTTTGCAGTTTGATGATATGGCGCTGGCAAAAGTCACTATTTATGAAACCTTCGCTCATTATCTCGATGTTAAAAATTTTCCTGATGGAAACCCTACGGCGAACCCTGAAGAGTGCTTTACGCAAGTTTATTACATTGACTGTAAAACGAATGAAGTGGCAGGTGAATCGGTTGAGTTCGAGTTATCTAGCCCGTTTGATTTGCAGGGAATTATGATCCCCGTTCGACAAATCCATAACCTCTGCTCCTGGTGCATGAAAGGTGACTATCGAAGTGGGCGAGGTTGCAATTATACGGGTAATAAATATTTCGATGAGCGTGGAGAGCCGGTTGATGATCCGGCATTAGATAAATGCGGCGGACTTATTAGCGACTGTAAAAAACGCTTTGGTGAGAATGAGCCTTTGGATTTTGGAGGATTCCCTGCAGCGGGATTAATACGATGATCACAAAGAAATTAACGGAGGCGATATTTCAGCATGTAAAAGCGGAATATCCCAAAGAAGCGTGTGGCGTGATTTGCCAAAAAAGCCGAGTCACAAAATACTTCCCTTGCCGTAACCTCTCCGATAATCCAACAGAACACTTTGAACTTTCCCCTGAAGATTATGCGAACGCTGAAGATTGGGGCGATCCAATAGCGATTGTGCATAGTCATTGCGGGGATGGGGTGACATCTCAACCGAGCGAAGTTGATAAGCTGCAGTGTGATGCGACGGGGTTGCCATGGGTAATAGCATCATGGCCAGAAGGTGACATTCGCACTATTCAGCCTCGCGCAGAACGTGAATTAGAAGGGCGCCCCTTTGTGCTAGGTCATGCCGATTGCTGGTCACTAATTATGGATTATTACCGACAAACTCACGGGATAGAGCTGCATAACTACAGCGTCGATCATCATTGGTGGGAGTGTGGTGAAAATCTGTATATGGATAACTGGCAGCATGCGGGTTTTGTTGAGTTCTCTGGTGAGTTAAAAGATGGCGATATGGTCATCATGCAAGTGCAAGCTGATGTTCCTAATCATGCTGGGGTGATAGTGAATGGTATGTTACTTCACCATTTGTACGGACAGCTAAGTCGCATTGTTCCTTACAGCGATTATTGGCGTGACCGCACCGTCAAAATTGTGAGACGCAAGGAGTTGGCATGAGTTTAAAAACAATACGGCTCTATGGTGTTTTGGGTACCCAATTTGGTCGCGAACATCGGTTTGCTATCGATTCTCCGCGTGAAGCGATTAAAGCGTTATCGGTACTCTATGATGGATTCGAACAGTTCCTTGCCAATGCGCATCTGAAAGGGCTGGAATTTGCCGTCTTTAAAGGTAAGCGCAATATTGATGAAGATGAATTGCATCTTGATACCTGTGAAGAAATTCGCATCGCACCAGTAATCAAAGGCAGTAAGCGTGGTGGTTTCTTCCAGACTATTTTAGGTGTGGCCATGATTGGTGCGGCAATGATGTTAGGCCCAGCGGGTTGGGCTGCATTTGGTGCTGGTGGTTTTGCCGGTGGCGCACTGGCGCTCGGTGGTGCTGCTATGGCATTGGGTGGTGTTATACAAATGCTTTCACCTCAGCCACAAGGTCTATCAGTGCGACAAGATGCAGACAATAAACCTTCTTATGCCTTTGGTGGTGCCGTGAATACGACAGCGCAAGGTAATCCGGTACCGCTTTTATATGGATTAGACCGTCGAGAAGTGGGCGGCGCAATTATCTCTGCGGGGATCTATACCGAAGATCAGAAATAGTAAAACGAACACGTTAACACGAGCGGCTTAATTGCCGCTTTTTTATGGGTGAAATATGGAAACGATATACGGTGCCAAAGGCGGTGGTGGTGGCGGACATACGCCAGTCGAATCAAAAGACAGTTTGCTATCCGAATCTACCGCAAAAATTCTGTTAGCGATTTCGGAGGGTGAAATAGCCGGTGGTTTGGATGATACCCGTATTTTCCTCGACGATACACCGATTGGTAACTTAGACGGTACCAAAAATTTTGAGGGTGTGACGTGGGAGTTTAGATCTGGCAGTGAGCAACAAGAATACATTCAAGGCATTCCTTCCGTGGATAATGATATCGCCGTCGGGATGGAACTGAAAGATGATCAGCCGTATGTCAGAATGATTAACAACACTCAGTTATCCGCTGTTCGTGTTCGTTTTTCGGTACCGCAATTAATGCGCCAGCATGACAACGGCGATACGACAGGCTACCGTATTGATTACGCTATTGATTTATCCACGGATGGGGCTGGATATAAAGAGCTAGTTAAGTCTGCATTCGATGGAAAAACGACAAGTGAATATCAGCGTACCCATCGTGTCGATTTACCCAAAGCCACTACAGGTTGGCAATTGCGTGTTCGCCGGCTCACTAAGAATCAGAATACAGCCCGTATTGCCGATAAAGTGACTATTGCTGCCGTGACGGAAGTCATTGATGCAAAGCTGCGTTACCCCAATACCGCGCTACTGTTTGTAACGTTCAATGCCCGTCAATTCAATAAGCGGATCCCCAAGATTAGCGCTCGCCCTAAAGGCGGGATACTTGTCAAAGTGCCCACGAATTATGACCCTATCAATCGGACCTATTCCGGTGTATGGGATGGCACCTTCAAACTGGCAGCAACGAATAACCCTGCATGGGTATTTTATGATTTAGTACTCAATAATCGCTATGGTTGCGGTGACCGTATCCAGTCTTCTCAGGTTGAAAAGTGGGATTTGTATAAGATTGCACAATATTGTGACGAACTGGTACCGGATGGGCGAGGCGGTGATGGTAAAGAGCCCCGCTTCCTGTGTGATGTGTATATCCAATCACAAGAATCAGCCTACACCGTACTGCGTGACATTGCGGCGATATTCCGCGGTATGACGTTTTGGGCTGATAATAAAGTGAATGCGGTTGCAGACATGCCATCCAGTATTTTCCGTACGTTCACCAATGCCAATATTGTCGGCGGTAAGCCATCATATTCCGGTGGCAGTATCCAGAATCGCTATACCCAAGCGCTGGTATCTTTTACTGATACAGATAATCACAGTAATGATGATGTTGAAGCAGTTGCTGATCTAAAGCTTCAGCGTCGATACGGCGTACGTAAAACCGAGTTGTCCGCGATTGGGTGTACGCGCCGTAGTGAAGCGAATCGTCGCGGGCGTTGGGCATTACTCACAAATGCGAATGACCGCATGATCACCTTTGCTACTGGGCTAGAAGGGGCGATACCTTCTCCTGGTCATATTATTGCCGTAGCTGATTCAAACTTGGCGGGTCGTGATACTGGTGGGCGTATCTCATCAGCGAATGGTCGAAATATCACACTCGATAGAGTCACGTCAATTAAAGCGGGTGACCGCCTGATCATCAACTTGCCCGATGGGAAGTCAGAAGGGCGAACCGTTAATTCGGTAAACAAAAAAGTGGTCACGGTTTCTGTCGAATACTCACAGGTACCGCAAAAAGAGGCTGTATGGGTCGTTGATTCGGATGATTTAGCTGTCCAGTTATATCGAGTGATTAATATCAGCGATAATGGAGATAACACTTACACCATCAGTGGCGCCATTCATAACCCTGACAATTATGAACACATTGATTCTGGCGCCCGCATTGATGAGCGTCCTATTACGGTTATTCCCCCAAGTGTTCAGCCAGCCCCGAAAAACGTAAAAATCTCCTCTTATTCTAGGGTTGATCAAGGTATTGCCTTTTCTACGCTCAGTGTTAGTTGGGAAGCGCCAGGAAGTGCGATTGCGTATGAAGCGCAGTGGCGCCGTGATAACGGTAATTGGATCAACGTTCCGCGTACGTCATCACTGGGATTTGAGGTTGACGGGATTTATTCTGGTCGATATCAAGTGCGAGTCAGAGCGATTAATGCGTCTGAAATTTCCAGCATTTGGGCGAATGCGCCAGAAACAACACTGACAGGGAAGGTGGGCAATCCGCCGAAACCTGTGAATTTTAGAGCATCTCCGCTCGTGTTAGGTATTAAGTTGGATTGGGGCTTTGGTGAAAACACTAGCGACACGTTAAAGACTGAGATTCAGTACAGCAAAACCAATGATGGTAATGGGCTTATGTTACTTGCTGATGTTCCTTATCCTTCGCGTTCTCATGAGTTAGCGGGCTTGGCTGCGGGTATTGCTTTTTACTTTCGAGCGAGGCTGGTGGATAAATCAGGCAATGAATCGGAATGGACTTCATTCGTTCGCGGGGAGTCTGAGTTTGATGTTGACACTATCATGCCTGTATTGGACGAACATTTCATGTCATCTGAGGCGGGGAAGCAATTAGATAAAAAGCTCGAATGGCTAAATGAAGCAGCATTAATTAACAGTGCAGCGACCTATGAACTTCAAGAGAGTTTGCTTGTTCTTCACGGAGAGTCTAGAGCCGAAGTTAAAGAATTGAAGCGTGTGTACGCAGACAGTGAGAAAGCGTGGGCAGAGAAGTACACGACAGTCAATGCTTCGATTAATGGTGTAAAAACTGAGGTTAAGGAGTTAGATCAAGCCATTGCGACTTTAGATAGTGCATTTTCTCAGTCAGTTAAGGAAATAAACTCATCAATAAGTAATGTGCAAGCTGGAGTTATTGAACAAGGCAAGGCGATTGCAAAACTAGACTCCGCATTTGCAGAATCTCAAACTCAGCTTCAAGTAAAATTTAAAGACCAGGAAGCGTTAATCAATACAAAGATGCAAGCTGAGTTCGAACAGGGTGCAGGCTATGCGATGCACAGTACGAATATCACGATTGTTGTTGATGACAAGAAGTACAACGCAGCAGGTATGGTGATTAGCGCTGAACTGAAAAACGGTAAAATTGAGTCATTTATCGGTTTCAATGCGAATAACTTTGCTTTCTATAACCCCGTTAATGAAAAAATGGAGTCCTTCTTATACATGAAAAATGGTCAAGTTTTCATGAATGAAGCATTTATTAGCAAGGCATGGCTTAACGAAGTTGTTGTAACTGACAAAATGACTTCTGCAAACTACGTACCCGGTAAGGTCGGCTTTAATATCGATGCTAAAACAGGGGATGCTGAGTTTAACAAGCTACTCATTAGTGGAGATTTTAAAATCGTTGGGGATGCAGGTCGGGTGTTAGTCGATGGTACCGGAATGACAGTCTATGACGAAAATGGAAGATGGGCTGTGAAAGTGGGGAGGCGTCCAGCATGAGTGATGATTACGGATTATTTGTAAATCCCAAGGATGGA